>NZ_BPQQ01000032.1 GCF_022179325.1 Methylobacterium isbiliense
TGAGCTGACCAGTACTAATCGCTCGATCGAGCTTGATCGCTCTCATGATCCGTGTCCGGATCAGCCAGGCTCACACGAAGACCCGCTTGCCGAACCCGCATGCCCCTTGAGCTTGGCCGGTCTGGTGGTCGAAGCGGAGGACGTCCCACCCGATCCCATCTCGAACTCGGCCGTGAAAGCCTCCAGCGCCCATGGTACTGTGCCTCAAGGCACGGGAGAGTCGGTCACCGCCAGACCCGCCAAGCTCAAAGCATGCGCTCCCTCGTCACGATCAGGCAACGGCCGGATCCGACCCGGATCCCGGCACCCGCCGTGCCACGGCACGGCCCGGCGCGGGGTGGAGCAGCCCGGTAGCTCGTCAGGCTCATAACCTGAAGGTCACAGGTTCAAATCCTGTCCCCGCAACCAGATCAGACCAACCCATCAGTCCAGAAAACCCCCGGCGCACACGCAGCCGGGGGTTTTCTGCGTTCCGGACAGGCCGGACCGCCGGCTTCCGCACAGCCCCATGCCGTCCGCAGCCCCACCTCCCTTGTCGGCAGGTCATTTTGTTCGGCCGAATGCGAGAGGGGAGGGGGCCACCTTCACACCGACGCCATGTTCTCTGGCATAGTGCGTGAGAACACAGCCACATGGAACGAGCGTCTGGTACGGTCCGGTACCGATTCGGACGTGCCGGAGCGAAGGAGATACTGGATGGCGGGCCAGGCCGCGGTTTCGACCGAGAGGAACCCCGCAGGCGAGCGCCCGGCCGGTCCCCCCGCGGGCACCGGCGCTGGGCCGTCTCCCGGCGCCACCCCCGATTCGGGCCTTGCCGCCCTCGCCCTCGTCGCGTCGTTCCATCACGTCGCCTGCGAGCCGGGCCAGATCCGGCACGAACTCGGCCTCGGCGTCCAGCCCGCCGGCGCTCTCGACCTCGTGCGCGGCGCACGCCAGATCAAGCTCAAGGCGCGCCTGCTCGAGAAGCAGAAGCCCGAGCGGCTCGACAGCATCCCCCTTCCGGCCATCCTCGAACTGGAGGGCGGGCGCTTCGTCCTCCTCGGCCGCCGCCTCGACGACGGCAAGTACCGGATCATCGACGCCGCCGCCCGCGCCGCCGAGCACATCCCGGCCGCCGACGTGGTCGCCCGCTGGACCGGCACCATCATCCTCATCGCCCGGCGCGCCAGCATCCAGAAGGTCATCAGCGATTTCGGCCTGACGTGGTTCGCGCCCTCGATCTGGCGCTACCGCCGGCCCCTCGCCACGGTGCTGGTCGCCTCGTTCTTCATCCAGATCTGCGCGCTCATCACGCCGATCTTCTTCCAGATCACCATCGACAAGGTGCTCACGCACCGGGGCTACTCGACCCTGACCCTGGTCGCCATCGGGCTCGTGGTGCTGGGCCTGTTCCACGTCGTGCTCCAGCACCTGCGCACCTACATCCTCACCCACACCACGAGCCGCATCGACGTCGAACTCGGCGCCCGTCTGTTCGAGCACCTGATGCGCCTGCCGCTCGGCTACTTCGAGACCCGGCCCGCCGGCCAGACCGTGGCGCGCGTCCGCGAACTCGAGACGATCCGCAGCTTCCTCACCGGCCAGGCGCTGACCTCGGCCATCGACATTCCCTTCACGCTGCTGTTCATCGTCATCCTGTACTTCTATTCGCCGATCCTCGGCCTGATCGTCTCGCTCTCGATCCCCTGCTACATCCTGGTGGCCGTCCTGCTGCGGCCGATCCTGCGCGAGCAGACGCTGGAAAAATTCAACCGCTCCGCCCTGTCGAACCAGTTCCTGATCGAGTCGGTGGTGGGCATCCACACCATCAAGGCCCTGGCCGTCGAGCCGACCCTGCGCGTGCAGTGGGAGGAGCGGCTCGCCGCCTACGTCAAGACCTCGTTCGTCAGCGGCATCCTGGCCAGCATCGGCCAGAACGCGATCCAGTACATCAACAAGGTCACCACCGCGCTGGTGCTGTTCTTCGGCGCCTATGCGGTGATGAACGGCGACATGACGGTGGGCAGCCTGATCGCCTTCAACATGATCATGGGCCAGGTCACCGGCCCCATCCTGCGCCTGTCGCAGCTCTGGCAGGATTTCCAGCAGGTGAAGGTGTCGATCGAGCGCCTCGGCGACGTGCTGAACTGCCCGCCCGAGACCCGGGCGATGGCGCAGGCGCACCTGCCGCCGGCCAAGGGCCAGATCACGGTGCGCAACGCCGTGTTCCGCTACCAGCCCGGCACGCCCGAGGTGCTCAAGGACGTCTCGATCGACATCCCGGCCGGTCAGGTGCTCGGCATCGTCGGTCCCTCGGGCTCCGGCAAGTCGACCTTCACCAAGCTGCTCCAGCGCCTCTACGTGCCGGAGAAGGGGCAGATCCTCATCGACGGCATCGACATCGCCCAGGTCGATCCGGCGTGGCTGCGCCGCCAGATCGGCGTCGTGCTGCAGGAGAACCTGCTCTTCAACAAGACGGTGTTCGAGAACATTGCGCTCGCGAGCCCCGGCATGTCCCGCGCCCAGGTGATCCAGGTCGCCCGCCTCGCGGGCGCCGACGAGTTCATCAACCGCCTGCCCCTGGGCTACGACACCCAGATCGAGGAGCGCGGCGCCAACCTGTCGGGCGGCCAGCGCCAGCGCCTCGCCATCGCGCGGGCGCTCGCGACGAACCCCCGCATCCTGATCCTCGACGAGGCGACCTCGGCCCTCGACTACGAGAGCGAGCGCATCATCCAGGAGAACATGAAGCACATCGTGCGCGGCCGCACCGTGGTGATCATCGCCCATCGCCTCGCGGCGGTGCGCACCTGCGACCGCATCATCGCCCTCCAGGACGGGCGCATCGTCGAGGACGGCACGCATCGCGAACTGCTGGAGCGGCCCGCCTCGCTCTACGGCCGGCTCTGGCGCCTGCAGTCCGACCACGGCTCCGAACAGGGAGAGGCCGCGTGAGCGCCATGCCCGAGAACCTTCCCCCGGTCCCCGCCGGCGGCGCCACCCCTCCGGCCTCCGCGCCCAAGGTCCCCGCCCCGCGGTCGAGCCGCCTGCCGGCCCTGCGCCCCCGGGATCTCAGCCCCCGGGCCCTGTCCGAGCGGGTGCGCGGCTTCGCCAACAACCGCGAGAACCAGGAATTCCTGCCCGCCCATCTGGAGATCCTGGACACGCCGCCCTCGCCCTACGCGGTGGTGTTCACCTGGACGATCTGCCTGATGTTCGCGGCCGCCATCGGCTGGAGCGTGCTGGCCAAACTCGACATCCACGCAGTCGCCTCCGGCCGCATCCAGCCGAGCGGCCGCTCGAAGGTCGTGCAGCCCTTCGAGACCGGCAAGGTCCAGGCGGTCTTCGCCTCGAACGGCCTGCGGGTGAAGGAGGGCGACGTCCTGATCGAGATGGAGCCCACCGAGGCCGAGGCCGACCTCGCCGCCCGCCGCGGCGACCTCGCCGCGCTGGAGGCGCAGATCGCCCGGCGCCTCGCCACCGTGGAGGCCGTCCAGCAGGCCAACCCCAGGGGCACGATCAAGAGCGCGGCTGCCGTGACGCCAGACTATCCCGAAGGCATCCCGCCCGCGATCCGGGCGCGCGAGCAGGCCGCGATGATCGCCGATATCGGCCAGTACGTCACCACGCGCGACGCGCTGATCGCCCAGCTCGCCGAGAAGGAGGCGACCCAGAAGCGCTTCGTCGCCAGCATCGAGGCCCGCGAGCGCCTGCGCGCGGTGCTCAAGGAGCGCGCCGACATGCGCGAGACCCTGGTCTCCAAGGCGGCCGGCACCCGGGCGGCGGTGATCGACGCCCTCCAGCAGGTGGAGCAGGTCGCCGCCGACCTCGCCTACGACCGCGGGCAGCTCGTGGAGGCCCAGGCCGCCGCGAAGTCCCTGGAGCGGCGCATCGAGCAACTCACCAGCGAGACGGTCGCCAGGCAGCACCAGGCGCTCACCGAGGCGGCCCAGAAGCGCGATGTCCTGCGCCAGGACGTGGTCAAGGCCACCCTGAAGCGCGACCGCCTGCGCCTCACCGCGCCCATCTCCGGCACCGTGCAGCAGCTCGCCGTCACCACCCTCGGGCAGGTCGTCACCGCCGGGCAGCCGCTCCTGATCATCGTCCCGGCCGACGGGCCGATCGAGGTCGAGGCCTTGGTGCAGAACAAGGACATCGGCTTCATCGTCCCGGGCCAGGAGGCGGTGGTGAAGGTCGACGCCTTCCCGTTCACCCGCTACGGCTCGATCGAGGGCAAGGTGCTGCGCGTCTCGCGGGATGCCATCGACGACAAGGATGCGAGCGGCTCGACCGACAGCCTCTCGCTCGCCCGCGGCCAGAGCCTCGCGCCGGTGAGCGGCACCCCCCGCACCCAGAACCTCGTCTTCCCGGTGACGATCGAGCTGTCGCGCGCGACCATCGAGGCGGACGGCAAGTCCGTGCCGCTCACCCCCGGCATGACCACCACGGTCGAGATCCGCACCGGCTCGCGCCGGGCGATCGACTACGTGCTGTCGCCGGTGGTGGAGACCGCCTCGACGGCGGGGCACGAGCGCTGAGGCGGCCGCCGGCCGGCACCGCCGCATGCGGGTCCTGTTCGTCCACCAGAACTTTCCGGGGCAGTACCGGCACGTGGCGCCCGCCCTCGCGGCCCGGCCCGGGCACGAGGTGGTGGCGCTGGGCATCAACCCGGCGCCGCCCCTGCCCGGGGTGCGCCATGTCCGATACCCCGTCGAGGGTCGCTCGACGCCAGCCACGCACAGCCTCGCCCGGGACTTCGAGACCAAGGTGCTGCGCGGGGAGGCCGCCGCCCGCGCGGCCCTGCGGCTGCGGGCCGACGGCTTCGTCCCCGACGTGATCTGCGGCCATCCTGGCTGGGGCGAGACGCTCTTCCTCAAGGACGTCTGGCCGGATGCCAAGCTCCTGAGCTTCGTGGAATTCGCCTACAGCGCCCGGGGCGCCGATGTCGGCTTCGACCCGGAATTCCCGGGCAACGGCAGCGACGAGGCCGCCTTCGCGGTGCGGGTGCGCAACGCCGCGCAGTATCTCGCCTTCGAGGCGTCCGACTGGCTGGTGTCGCCGACCGCCTGGCAGGCGAGCCGGATCCCGGCCCCCTTCCGCAGCCGCGTCAGCGTCATTCACGACGGCATCGACACCGAGGCGGTGCGGCCGAACCCGAAGGCGCGTATCACCCTCGACCGCGACGGAGCCTCGTTCGGCCCCGGCGACGAGATCGTCACCTTCGTGAACCGCAACCTCGAACCGTACCGGGGCTATCACAGCTTCATGCGGGCGCTGCCGGAGATCCTGCGCCGGCGGCCCCGCGCCCGCGCGGTGATCGTCGGCGGCAACGAGGTGAGCTACGGCGCCCGGGCGCCCGGCGGCCGCTCCTGGCGCGAGATCTTCCTCGAGGAGGTGCGGGCCGACCTCGACCCCGCGCGGGTGCACTTCGTCGGCAAGGTGCCGTACGCCACCTACCTCGCCCTGCTGCAGGTCTCGGCCGTGCACGTCTACCTGACCTACCCGTTCGTGCTGTCGTGGTCGCTCATCGAGGCGATGGCGGCCGGATGCGCGATCGTCGGCTCTGCGACGCCGCCGGTCGAGGAGGTGATCCGCGACCGCGAGAACGGGATCCTGGTCGACTTCTTCTCGCCCCGGGCCATCGGCAAGGCGGTGACCGACCTGCTGGCTGATCCGGCCGCCGCCGAGCCGCTGCGCCGCGCCGCCCGCCGCGATGCGCAAGCCTACGACCTCAGGCGGGTCTGCCTGCCGCGGCACCTGCGGCTGATCGAGGACGTGGTGGCCGGCCGCATCCCGGCCTGAACCGGCGCCCGGTCCGGGCGGGCGGCATCACAGCAGGGTCCGGGCGTCGATCCAGGCGGGATCGAGGGCCTGATCGTCGACCTCGACCTCGGCCGGGGCGGCCGGCTCCTCGTCGCCGCGCACCAGCACCGCCGCCGCCTCGTGGTCGACGTCGCGCAGCTGCTCGGCCAGGAGCTGCAGATAGCTCGCCGCCGCGGAGGGGCCGAATAGGGCGGCGAACCGCTCGTGCGCAACGCTCGCCATCGTCTCGACCACCGCCTGCGGAGGCGTGCCGCGCTCGACGGCCGCGTCCAGGACCGCCCGCCACGCCTGGGCGAGCTGCTCGCGGAGTTGCAGCGTGTCGTCGAGACCGGGAGACTCTTGCATCGATACGCCGTTCCTCGCCCGACATTCCCCGCCGAGAGGCATCCCTCGCGGAGAGGAATCTTCCCGCCACGAAGCGTCTGCGGCAGCTTCGATGGGCGGACCCCACCCTGTCAATTCGACGGGGCCGTCACGAACGGTCCGGCGTGTCGGGCGGGCGAACGGGCTTCATCACGTCGTCGAGCGGGTTGTGCCGTGCCGGCGTGGCGGGCGCGTCGTCGCCGACCTCCCGGCGGTCGAGCCCCGAACCGCCGCTGCCCTCTCCGGCGGAATCGCCGAAATCCCGCTCCCGCGTCGCGGGGCGCGGTTCGTCCGGCGGCGGCCCGCGGCGGCCTTCGGTCCCGGTCATCCTCTGCTCCTGAACGGTCGCGGTCCTCCAGGCTTCTCCGCCCGACGATCGGCCGCAATCACCTGGGTCAAGCAGGCTGAGCCTGCCGCCACAGCAATCGGGCGACGCCCGAATGCCGAGAGGGCGGGCGCGACGAGCGCCCCGCGCAGCAGGTCCGAGAGGACGAACGTCCTCTCGGAGGCAGAGCAAAGCGCAGCCAAGGTCGCGGATGCGGCCGCCGGCGCTTGAGGCCAAGTCGACCTTGAGAGCCGGTCGACAAGGCAGGGCAGGTTCGAACCCTGGGCGGCACATGCCGGGGCCGCGATCGCGGCCGATCCCGCTGCCGCTGCCCGCCTCCCGCGGTCCGGTCCCGCCTCCCCGGCCCGCTCATGCCGATGAGTTAATCCTTGCGGCATGACGCACGGTTGCAACACTCCTCGTGGGGCTATGCCGGCAGGAAGTAAGAATATTCCATCTACCATTGGGCTGTGTTAACGGCATAAGACGTAAGGGAAGAAAGAGCGGACGAGGTCAGTGTCAGCATGAATCCGAAGCATCCGAACGCCGGCCGCTTGGTGGAGCTCACCGCCGACATCGCCACGGCCTATCTCAGCCACAACCACGTCCAGAGCGGCGACATCCCCAAGGTCCTGGTCGAGATCCACGGGGCACTCCAGGGTGCGCTGCAGCTCCGCACCGCCAGTCAGCCGACGCAGGTCAAGGCGAGTCCGGCCGAGATCCGCCGCTCGATCACCCACGAGGTCCTGATCAGCTTCGAGGATGGCAAGCCCTACAAGACCCTGCGCCGCCACCTCGCCCGCCTCGGCCTCACGCCGGAGACCTACCGCCAGAAGTGGGGCCTGCCGCATGATTATCCGATGACCTCGGCGGATTACTCGAAGCGCCGGTCGGACCTCGCCCGCGCGCTGACCCTGGGCCTGCCGCTCGGCGAGGCCGGCGCGGCCAAGCTCGAGCGGCGTCCGGCCCCGGGGGGTGAGGCAGCGGCCGGCGAGTGAGCGCGCCGGTGCGGCGCGCGGCATTACCGAAGTTTCATGGTCCGGAGACGCGGGCGTAAGCTGCACGGGCCCATTACCGACCCGTCGCCGGATGCGGCGCCGGGCCTCTCGTCCCCCGAGACCCGGCCGCCGCTTCGGCCCCGAAGGCCGATCCGCCGGGTCCATATCGTCGCCCCCCAAGACGATCCGGCGGCGTCTGCCGCGGCAGGTCGGGCTGTTCACCGCCCGGCCTGCCGTCCATCACACCCGACGTGCCGCACGCCGCGCCCCCGGCCGGCACGTCGGGTCGGGGCGACCCGGGACACGGGCGGCCGGTGTGGTCTAGAATGACCGAGATGCGCCTGCTCATCATCGAGGACGACCGCGAGGCGGCCGCCTACCTCTCCAAGGCCTTCCGGGAAGCCGGCCACGTGGCGGACCTCGCCGCGGACGGGCTCGACGGCTACGCGCTCGCCCGCGAGGGCGCCTACGACGTGCTCGTCGTCGACCGGATGCTGCCGAAGCTCGACGGCCTGTCGCTGATCCGCTCCCTGCGCGAGCAGGGCGTGGAGACGCCGGTCCTGATCCTCTCGGCGCTGGGCCAGGTGGACGACCGGGTCAAGGGCCTGCGGGCGGGCGGCGACGATTACCTGCCGAAGCCCTACGCCTTCTCGGAACTGCTCGCGCGCATCGAGGTGCTCTCGCGCCGCCGCGGAGGCACCGCCGCCGAGCCGACCACCTACCGGGTCGGCGACCTCGAACTGGACCGGCTCTCGCACCGGGTCACCCGCGGCGGGCAGGAGATCGTGCTCCAGCCGCGCGAGTTCCGGCTGCTCGAATACCTCATGCGGCACGCCGGCCAGGTCGTCACCCGCACGATGCTGCTCGAACACGTCTGGGACTACCACTTCGACCCCCAGACCAACGTCATCGACGTGCACGTCTCGCGCCTGCGCGCGAAGGTGGACAAAGGCTTCGAGCGGCCGATGATCCACACCGTGCGGGGCGCCGGCTACATGGTCCGGGCCGGCGGGGAGGCGTGACCAAGCCGCCCGCCCCGCGCGAGGGCATGCTGGCGCGGCTCGGCACGCTGTTTCGCACCACCGCGTTCAAGCTCTCGCTCGCCTACCTGATCGTCTTCGCCGCCTTCGCGTTCTTCGCCCTCGGCTACGTCGCCTGGAATGCCCGGCAGGTCCTCGACGACCAGATCGTCTCGACCATCGAGGCGGAGATCAACGGGCTCTCCGACCAGTACGCGGCGGGCGGCATCCGGCGCCTCGTCACGGTGGTGGAGCGGCGCTCGCGCGAGCCGGGCGCCTCGCTCTACCTCGTCACGACGCCCGCGGGCGAGCACGTCACCGGCAACGTCGAGACGCTGCCGCCCGGCCTGCTCAAGGAGCCGGGCCAGACCGAGACCGCCTACGGCCGCGGCACCGACGGCGAGCGCCTCGACCACCGGGCGATCGTGCGCATCTTCACCCTGCCGGGAGGCTTCCGCCTGCTCGTCGGGCGGGACGTCGAGGAGCGCGACCGGCTGCGGGCGGTGATCGCGCGCGCCTTCGCGTGGTCGCTGATGCTGGTGGTGGGGCTGGGCTTCCTGGGGAGCCTGTTCATCGCCAAGCGGGTGCTCACCCGGGTCGATGCCATGACCGACATCACGCGGGCGATCATGGCGGGCGACCTCGACGGGCGCCTCACGCTCGCCGGCACGGGCGACGAGCTCGACCGCCTCGCCCAGAACCTCAACGCCATGCTCGACCGCATCGGCGAGCTGATGCGCGGCCTGCGCGAGGTCTCGGACAACATCGCCCACGACCTCAAGACCCCGCTCACGCGCCTGCGCAACAAGGCCGACGAGGCCCTGCGGCGCAACGGCGATCCGGAGATGCTGCGGGCGGCCCTGGAGGCCAATATCGAGGAGAGCGACAACCTGATCCGGGTGTTCAACGCGCTCCTGATGATCGCGCGGCTGGAGGCCGGCAGCGCCCGCGACAACCTCGCCGACTTCGATGCCGGGGCGGTCGCCCTGGAGGTGGCGGAGCTCTACGAGGCGGTGGCCGAGGAGCGCGGCGTGGCCCTGCGCACCGCCGTCGATCCGGGCCTCCTCCTGCACGGCAGCCGCGAGCTGATCGGGCAGGCGATGGCCAACCTCATCGACAACGCGCTCAAGTACGGGGCCGGGGCCGCCGAGCCCGTCGTGACGGTCGAGGGGCGGCGGGACGGCGAGACGGTCGTGCTCGCGGTGACGGACCGGGGCGAAGGCATCCCGGCGGCGGACCGCGCCCGGGTGCTCGACCGGTTCGTGCGCCTGGAGACCGCCCGCTCCCGGCCCGGCTTCGGCCTCGGCCTCAGCCTCGTCAACGGCGTCGCGCGCCTCCACCAGGGCACGCTCGTGCTCGACGACAACGGCCCGGGCCTGCGCGCCACCCTGCGCCTGCCCGCGGCGCGGGCGGGATAGGGGGCGCCCCGCACGCCCCCGCCCTTGCCCCGGACCGCGGCATCCGCGAGGGTCGCCGGCCCGGAGGATCAACGATGACGCGCCCCCTCCTCGACGCCCTCAGGGCCGCACCGCACCTCGCCGATGCGCAGAAGGCCCGCGACCGGCTCGGCGACCTTCTGGCGGTCCTCGACGCCGACCCCGACGCGGCGCCGCTCGCGGCGGCGCTGGGCAGCGACTCCCCCGCCCGTGCGCTCGTCCTCAGCCTTGCCGACCACTCGCCCTTCCTGTGGGGCGTCATCACCCGCGAGCCCGCCCGCCTGGTGCGGCTGTTGGGCCGCCCGGCGGAGGCCTCGCAGGCCGCGCTGGTCGCCGCCCAGCGCGGCGCGGGCGCGCCCGGCACCCCGCGCGAGGCGGTCGCCGCGGGGCTGCGCCGCAACCGGGCCGAGCACGCGCTCCTCGTGGCGCTCGCCGATCTCGGCGCGGTCTGGTCGCTGGAGGAGGTGACGGGGGCGCTGGCGGCCTTCGCGGATGCCTCGGTCAACGCCGCCCTCGACGCCGCCCTGCACGAGGCCGCCGCGAGCGGCCGCTTCCGCCCGGCGGACCCGGCCGACCCGCAGGCGGGATCGGGCCTCATCGTGCTCGGCATGGGCAAGCTCGGGGCCGACGAGCTGAACTATTCGAGCGACATCGACCTCATCGTGTTCTTCGATGCCGACGCCGCCCCCCTGCGCGAGGGCGTGGAGGCGACGCCCTTCTTCAGCCGTCTCGCGCAGAGCATGGGCCGGCTCCTGCAGGAGCGCACGGCGGACGGCTACGTCCACCGGGTCGATTACCGCCTGCGGCCGGATCCCGGCGCGACGCCGACCGCCGTCTCGCTCGCCTCGGCCTATTCCTACTACGAGACCGTGGGCCAGAACTGGGAGCGCGCCGCCTTCATCAAGGCCCGCCCGGTGGCCGGGGACCTGCCGCGCGCCGAGGCCTTCCTGGCCGAACTGCGCCCCTTCGTCTGGCGCAAGTACTTCGATTTCGCGTCGATCGCCGACGTGCACGCGATGAAGCGCCAGATCCACGCGGTGCGCGGGCACGGCGCCATCGCGGTGGCGGGCCACGACATCAAGCTCGGGCGCGGCGGCATCCGCGAGGTCGAGTTCTTCGTGCAGACGCAGCAGCTGGTCTTCGGCGGACGCCGGCCGAGCCTGCGCGGGCGCCGGACCCTGGAGATGCTGCCCGCCCTGCACGACGAGGGCTGGATCACCCCCGAGGCACGCGACGAGCTGGCGGAGGCCTACCGGTTCCTGCGCACCGTCGAGCACCGGCTGCAGATGGTGGCCGACGAGCAGACGCAGCGCCTGCCCGAGGAGCCGCAGCGTCTCGACCGCTTCGCCCGGTTCTGCGGCTACCGCGACGCGGCGGCCTTCGGCGAGGCCCTGGTGGCCCGGGCGACCCGCGTGCAGGCCCATTACGCACTGCTGTTCGAGGCCGGGCCGGACCTCTCGGCGGAGGTGGGCGACCTCGTCTTCACCGGCGTGGAGGACGATCCGGCGACGCTCGCCACCCTGCGCCGGCTCGGTTTCCGCAACCCGGAGCGGGCGGTCGAGACCGTGCGCGGCTGGCATTTCGGACGCCGCCCGGCGGTGACGAGCCCCCGCGCCCGCGAGGTCGTCACCGAACTCGTCCCGGCCCTGATCCAGGCGCTCGCCGGCACCGCCGACCCGGACGGGGCGCTCGCCGCCCTCGACCGGGCCTTCGGGCGGATGCCGGCCGCGGTCGAACTCCTGACCATCCTGCGCTCGCACGACCGGCTGCGGCTCCTCTTCGCGGACCTCCTCGGCACGGCGCCGCGCCTCGCCGACACGGTGGCGTTCAGCCCGCACGTCCTCGACGCGGTGATCGACCCGGCCTTCGGCGAGCCGGTCACCGACGAGGCCGCCCTGCGCGCCCAGGTGCAGCACCTGATCGGCCGGACCGCCGCCTACGAGGACTTCCTTGACCGCACCCGCGACGCCGCCCGCCAGCTCCGCTTCGTCACGGGCGCGCGGCTTCTCTCGGGGATCCTGCCGCCCGCGGGCGCCGGCCGCGCCTATGCGGGGATCGCGCAGGCCGCCGTCGCCGAGACCCTGCACGCGGTGAGGGAAGCCTTCGCGGCCGAGCACGGCCGGGTCCCGGGCGGCCGCGTGGTCGTGCTCGGGCTCGGGCGGCTCGGCTCGCGCCAGCTCACCGCCGATTCCGACCTCGACCTCGTGGTGCTGTACGATTTCGACCCGGAGCAGCGCGAGAGCGACGGGCGCCGCCCGCTCGATGCGGCCGTCTACCACAACCGCCTCACCCAGCGCCTTGTCGCGGCGCTCACCGTGCCGACCCGGCGCGGACGCCTCTACGAGGTCGACCTGCGGCTGCGCCCCGGAGGCGGGCAGGGGCCGATCGCCGGGCAATGGCAGCGCTTCCTGCCCTACCAGCGCGAGGAGGCGGACCTCTGGGAGCACATGGCCCTTACCCGCGCGCGGGCGCTGGCGGGCGATTCCTCGCTCGCCGCCGAGGCGAGCGCGGCGGTGGCGGCGGTCGTGGGCAGCGCGCGCGACCCCGCGACGGTGGCCCGCGAGGTGCGCACGATGCGCGCGCTCATCGCCCGGGAGAAGCGCGACGGCGGTCCGTTCGACCTCAAGCTCGCCCCGGGCGGGCTCCTCGATCTCGACTTCCTGGCGCAGGCCCTGGTGCTCACCCACGCGGCGGCGCATCCCGGTCTGATCGGCCTCGACGCGCCTGCCGTGCTCGCCCGGGCGGGCGACCTGGGCCTGGTGGATCCCGGCGACGCGGCGACGCTCGGCGCCGCCTACCAGCTCCTCGACGACGTGCACCACTGGCAGCGCCTGATGGTGGAAGGCCCCTTCGACAAGGGCGCCGCACCGGCGACCCGCCTGCGCCTCGCGGCCGCGGCCGGATTGCCGGACGAGGCGGCGCTGCTGACGCGGCTGGCCGAGGTGCGGGCGGAGGTGAGGGCGCTGTTCGAGCGGCTGCTGGCGGAGTGACCGTGCCGGGTCCGGATCGGTCCGCATCCGCCGCGGCGTCGGGCGCCGCGGCCGGAAATCTTCAGAGACAGATCAGGGCAAATGCCGCAGCGGCAAGAATGCCGATCGCTCCGGCGGCGAGCACCATCCGGAGGTAAACGTCAGCACGCGGCGCATCTTCCGTTTCGTAATCGTACCAGAGGGTGTCATTCTCGGCCGCCATCGTCTTTATCCCTTCCCCGAACATGTTGGGCGGCGGGTCACGCGCAATCGCGGGACCATGTGCGAGGCCATCGGGGAGTGATCAGCCGCGAGAAGAGTGGGATTCCCGAGGCCGGGCTTGCCGACACCGAGGTCGGCCCGACGCTGATCGGCGCGGCGATCGTGGCAGCGCTCGTCGAGGCGCGCCTCGTCGACGCCGAACGGGTTGCGGCCTTCGCGGAGATCTTCGCCTCGGCCGGTCCCGGCGCCACGCCGGCGGTCGCCGAGCAGCTGCACGGCTTCGCCGCGCTGGTGCGGACGCTTGCCCGCATGCCCGTCGATGCGGGCCGGACCTGAGGACGGATCGCGGGGAGCCGGCCCGGGGCCGACGCGCGCTCAGCCTCTCCGCTGGTGGGAGCCGTCCGTCCGCCGAAGGATGAGGAACGGTCGGACAGGATGGCGCCCGAAGGGGCTCGGACTGTGGCGGCGACCGTCTGTCCTGGCCGGAGACCCTGCTCCGACGCGTGCTTCGCCACAGGGAGGCACGCGTCGGGGTGTCGGCCGCCTGTCAGTGAATGCCGCCGCTGGCCGTGATCCTCTGGCCGGTCACCCAGCCGGCATCGTCCGACGCGAGGAACGTCACCACGCCGGCGATGTCCTCCGGTCGGCCCGCCCGACCGAAGCGCGTCTGGGCCACGAGCCCGGCCTCCATCTCGGAGCCGACGATCCCGGCCGTATGCGTGCCCTCGGTCACCACGTATCCCGGGCTGACCGCATTGACCCGGATCCTGCGCGGCGCCAGCTCATTGGCGAGAACGCCGGTGATCGCGTTCACCGCCCCCTTGGTCCCGGTATAGGCCGCCGTCGTCGGCGCAAGGACATCGGTGCCGGCGGACGAGATGTTGATGACGCTGCCGCCCTCGCCGAGATGCTTCACCGCCGCCTGCGTCGCCAGCAGCGTGCCCAGCACGTTGACGTCGAAGAGACGGCGGTAATGCTCCTCGGTGATCGCCTCGACGGGCGCGAACTCGTAGATGCCGGAATTGTTGACGAGCACGTCGAGCCGTCCGAACCGCGCGACGGCCGCTTCGATCAATCCGTGCGCCTGTGCGGCGATGGTGACGTCGCCCTGCACCGCGATGGCCTTGCCGCCGTTCGCGGTGATCGCCTCCACTACGGCGTCGGCTCCTGCCTGGCTCGACGCGTAGTTGACCACGACCGCCGCGCCCTCGGCCGCCAACCCCTTGGCGATCGCAGCCCCGATGCCCTTCGATGCGCCGGTGACCACCGCGACCTTCCCAGCAAGCTTCGACATGGATGCCAACCTTTGAAACGGGCCGCCCCCGGAGCGGGGTCACGGTCCCATAGTTCGGAATTACAGAACTATTGAAGCGCAGGTCAAGCCCCTCTATGGAGACCGCATGAGGCCGCTGTTCCACCCGGCGATCGAGGATGTTCGGCCCGAGGCGATCCTGCACGCGCTCGCCGACCCCGTCCGCGCGGCGATCTTCGCGAGAATCATGGGGGCGGGCTTCGTGGAGGCCTGCTCGGCCGTCTCCGCGGT
Organism: Methylobacterium isbiliense; assembly: GCF_022179325.1. Lineage (GTDB taxonomy): Bacteria > Pseudomonadota > Alphaproteobacteria > Rhizobiales > Beijerinckiaceae > Methylobacterium > Methylobacterium isbiliense. The sequence continues at coordinate 14,678 of NZ_BPQQ01000032.1, forward strand.
GGGCGACCGGGTCATCCCGAAATCATCCTTGTCCACCCACTTCAAGGTCCTGCGCGAGGCCGGGCTGATCCGCAGCGAGCGCCACGGCGTCGAGATGCGCAACCACTCGCGGTACGACGAGGTGAACGCGCGCTTTCCGGGGCTGCTCATCGCGATCATCAACGCCTATGCCCGGTCGAGCGCCCCCCGGGCCGCCGCGCAATAGGGGCGGCCGGCGACGCGACCTCGCCGATGCTCTCCGCGCGAGCGGGTGGTGCCGGCCGCCAAGGCGGTGACGGATCGACAAGGCCTCGGCGAGGAGGAGGCCGCGCCTTTGCGTCAGAGCAGAAGGCCGCGCTGGTGCGGTGCGGCCGCTCGCGCACAGGAGATGACGCGGCGCGACTGCGCACAGGGGCCGGTGGACGAGCATACCGGCCTGCCTGCATGCAGGCCCCGCCAGAACAAGGCGTCGCCTCATCGCCGGACGGGGAGCAGTGCCCCGTCTCTGGTCTTGCATGACCTTGGGGCCGGATCGGTCCGGTCACTTGCATCGTCGACGCCGCCGTCGACATGCGCTGGCATGCGACTTGCCCGTTCGGGGTTGCCGACGCGGCTCGCCCGCGCACCGCGAGACCGCGAAACGAGATTCACGCCATGACGACGAAGCCCATCGACGCGGTCGAGGAGCGCCTGCCCCTCGCCAAGCTCCTGCCGCTCGGTCTGCAGCACGTGCTGGTGATGTATGCCGGTGCGGTGGCGGTGCCGCTGATCATCGGCCGCGCGCTCGGCCTCAAGCCCGAGGAGGTGGCCTTCCTGATCAGCGCCGACCTGTTCGCCTGCGGCCTCGCCACGCTGGTCCAGTGCGTCGGCGTCCCGGGCGTCGGCATCCGCCTGCCGGTGATGATGGGCGTGACCTTCGCGGCGGTCGGGCCGATGCTCTCGATGGCGGCCGCGCCGGAGGTCGGGCTGCTCGGCATCTACGGCTCGGTGATCGCCGCGGGCGCGTTCGGCCTCCTCGTCGCCCCGTTCGTCAGCCGCCTGCTGCCGCTGTTTCCGCCGGTCGTCACCGGCACCATCATCCTGGTGATCGGCATCTCGCTGATGCGGGTGGGGATCAACTGGGCGGGCGGCGGCCTGCCGACGGTCACCCGCGTGGTCGACGGGGTGCCGGGCAGCTTCCCCAACCCGCAATACGGCCAGCTCGCCGGTCTCGGCATCGCGCTGTTCGTGCTTCTCGTCATCCTGGCGCTGATCAAGTGGGGGCGCGGCTTCGTGGCCAACGTGGCGGTGCTGCTCGGCATCGTGGCGGGCTCGATCCTGGCGACAATCCTCGGCGTGATGCACTTCGACCGGGTGGCGCGCGCACCCTGGTTCGATCTCGTGCTGCCCTTCCACTTCGGGATGCCGCAGTTCCACCTCGTGCCGATCCTCACCATGTGCGTGGTGATGGTCGTGGTGATGATCGAGTCGCTCGGCATGTTCCTGGCGCTCGGCGACATCACCGGAAAGCCCGTGAATCAGGACGACCTCGCCCGCGGCCTGCGGGCGGACGGGCTCGGCACGTTCATCGGCGGCCTCTTCAACACCTTCCCGTACACGTCCTTCTCGCAGAATGTCGGGCTCGTCGGGGTCACGGGCGTGCGCTCGCGCCACGTCACGGTGGTGGGCGGCCTGATCATGCTGGGCCTGGGCCTGCTGCCCAAGATGGCGGCGCTGGTCGAATCCGTGCCGCAGGTGGTGCTGGGCGGGGCCGGGCTGGTGATGTTCGGCATGGTGGCGGCCACCGGCGCGCGCATTCTCACGGCGGTCGACTTCCGCACCAACACCAAGAACCTGTTCGTGGTGGCGGTGTCGGTCGGGTTCGGCATGATCCCGCTCGTCGCCCCGACCTTCTTCCGCAATCTGCCCCACGCCCTGCACCCGCTGCTCGAATCGGGCATCCTGCTCGCGGCCATCGTGGCCGTGCTGCTGAACGCCTTCTTCAACGGCCTGGGCAGCGCCGAACGGGCGAGCCGCGAGGCCTCGGCCGTCGCGGCCGCGGCCGAGCACGTCTGATCCACCGGAATCCTGCGCCGGGATGATTTCGCCATGACCCTCCTGCACAAGACCTACGGCAAGGGCCGCGTCCGGGTGATGCGCGTCCACCGCGACGGCGCACGCCACGAGGTGCGCGAACTGACCGTCCAGGCGATGCTGACCGGCGGCTTCGACCCGGCCTTCACCCACGCCGACAACGCCACCACGGTCTCGACCGACACCGTGAAGAACGTCGTCAACATCGTGGCCCGCGAGAGCATGGCCCTGCCGACCGAGGAGTTCTGCCGGGCGGTGGCGCAGCGCCTCCTCGACGCCTACCCGGTGGTGGAGACCGCCACGGTGACGGCACACGAGACCAAGTGGGATCGCCTCGCGGTCGACGGCTCGCCCCATCCGCACGCCTTCACGCTCGACGGCAACGGCCGCGCCACCGCCCTGGTGCGGATGAGCCGGGACGGTGTGCGGATCGAATCCGGCGTCGCCGGCTTCACCTTCCTCAAGACCACCGAATCCGGCTGGGCGAACTACCTGAAAGACCCCTACACGACGATCCGCGAGACCGACGACCGGCTGGCCGCCACCAGCATGGAGGCGTCCTGGCTGTGGTCGCGCCCGCCCGCCGACTATCCGGCCGCGAATGCCCGGATCCTCGGCGAGATGCTGCGGGTCTTCGCCACGACCTACAGCCACAGCATCCAGGACAGCCTCTACCGGATGGGGCAGGCGGCGCTGGCGGCGGTGCCGGAGATCGAGACGGTCAGCATGGCCTGCCCGAACAAGCATTATCTCCTCGTCGACCTCACCCCCTTCGGCCTCGACAACGCCAACCAGGTCTTCGTGGCGACCGACGAGCCGCACGGGCAGATCGAGTGCACGGTCGGGCGATGAGCGCCCGCACGAGCCTCGCCGCCCTCAACGCGGCACCGCCCGAGGCCTTCGCGGCCTTCGCGGCCGAGCTGTTCGAGGGCGCGGCCTGGGTCGGGGCGCGGGCCGCCGCGGCGCGGCCCTTCGCCAGCGTCGCGGCCCTGCACGAGGGGATGATGGCGGCCGTCGCCGCGGCCGCGCCCGAGGAGCGGCGCGCCCTGATCCGGGGCTTTCCCGACCTCGCGGCCGGCCTCGGGGCGCTGGCGCCCGATTCCGCCGCCGAGCACGCGGGCGCCGGGCTCGACCGCCTCGCGCCGGACGAGGCCGAGGCCTTCGCGCGCTTCAACGCCGCCTACCGCGCCCGCCACGGCATCCCGTTCGTGCTCTGCGTCCGCCGCCACGGCCGGGAGGCGATCCTCGACAGCTTCGCGGCCCGCCTCGCCAACGCCCCCGAGGCGGAGGAGGAGGCGGCGCTGCGCGAGATCGGCTACATCGCGCGCCTGCGGCTCGTCGACCGGATCGAGGGGCCGGGGCTGCCGCAGGTCGCGGGCCGCCTCTCCACCCACGTGCTCGACACGCATGCGGGCCGGCCGGCCGCGGGTGTGGCGCTGCGCCTCTACGCGGTCGGCCGTGCGGGGCGCACGCTCCTCGACACCCGCACCACCAACGCGGATGGTCGCACCGACACGCCGCTCCTCTCCGGCGCGCCGCTGCGGACGGGCCGCTACGAGATCGCGTTCGACCTCGGCCCCTACTTCCGCGCCCGGGTCGATGCCGCCGTCGCCACCCTCTTCCTCGACACCGTGCCGGTGCGCTTCGGCATCGACGAGCCGGAGGGCCACTACCACGTGGCGCTGATCGCCACGCCCTGGAGCTACACGGTCTACCGCGGCAGCTGATGCGGCAGCGCCGGCCGTCAGGCCACCGCGTCGACCACGCTGCTCCACACCGCCCCGTAATGGCAGGCCGCCGCCGTGAGCACGAAGGCGTGCCAGATCGCGTTCTGGAACGGCAGCCGGTGCCAGACGTGGAAGATCACCCCCACCGTGTAGAAGAACCCGCCGGCGCAGAGCAGCCACAGGGCCGGCTCCGAGAGCAGCGCGATGACGTGCTCGTAGGCCGCCACCCCGCTCCAGCCGAGGGCGAGATAGAGGAGGATCGCGAGGCGGTCGAACCGCCCAGGCAGGGCGACCTTCGTGGCGGCGCCCGCCACCGCCACGATCCACACCCCCGCGAGCAGCGCCCAGGCCACCGGGCCGGTGCCGACGAGCGTGACGAGCGGCGTGTAGGTGGCGGCGATCATCAGGAAGATCGTGGCGTGGTCCGCCCGGCGCAGGCGCCACTTCAGGCGCCCCACCGGCCACATGTTGTAGGCCGCCGAGACGCTCAGCATCGCGACGAGCCCCGCCGCATAGACCGCCACCGCCACCTGCCCCGAGGGCGCGAGCGGCAGCAGCGCGGTGGTGATCACCAGGGCGAGGCCGCCGATGACCGCGAACGCGACGCCGACGACGTGCACCACCCCGTCGGCCATGAGTTCGCGCGGCGTGTAGGCCCAGCGCACCGCCGGCGGGCGCCCGTCGTCGCTCTCCGGCTCTCCGGTCAAGGCGCCCATGCGGCCCCCTCTCGCAATCGTCGACGGCGTGCCGCGGTGCGGCGACGGCTCAGTTCAGCACCGAACGCCCGCGAGGTCACGGGGCTCGGGCCGGTCATGCACGGGAGAGCGTACCGAGCCGCGCATGAACGACAGCCATCCCGATGACCAGCATGGCGGCGACCTGATGGGCGAGGCCGGCCCAGAGCGGCACCGCGAGAAGGAGAGTGGTGATGCCGAGCACGGCCTGGGCCGCCACGAGGCCGAGCATCACGCCCGCCCGGCGTTCCGCACGGGTGCCCGGGGCCGTGCGGCGCGCGTCGATCAGGTGGAGGAGCGCCACGGCGAGGAGCAGGTAGGCCACCAGCCGGTGGTTGAACTGCACCAGCGCGACGTTGTCGACGAAGTTCTCGATCCACGGTGTGACCGCGAACAGGCCCGAGAGCGGCGGGATCAGCGCCCCGTCCATCAGCGGCCAGGTGTTGTAGGTCAGCCCCGCCTTCGAGCCCGCCACGAGGCCGCCCAGCGCGATCTGCAGCAGCACGAGGCCGGCGAGCGCCGCCGAGGTGACCCGCAGGCGGGCCGGAATCCGCTCGTCGGCCTCCCGGTCGAGCCCGGTCGCGAACCAGACGAGGCCGGCATAGATCAGGCTCGCCAGGGTGAGGTGGAGCATCAGCTTGATCGGCGCGACCGCGGTCATGCCCGGCTGCAGCCCCGAGGCCACCATGATCCAGCCCACCGCCCCCTGCAGGCCGCCGAGCAGCCCGAGCCCGAGCAGGCCGAGGCCGAGCCGGCGGTCGAGCCGGCCCGTCCACCAGAACCAGACCAGGGGCAGGAAGAAGGCCAGTCCGAGCAGCCGCCCGAGGAAGCGGTGGCCCCATTCCCAGCCGTAGATCACCTGGAACTCGGACAGGGACATGCCCTTGTTGAGGAGCTGGTACTGGGGGGTCGCCCGGTACTTGGCGAATTCCTGCTCCCAGGCGGCCGCCGAGAGGGGCGGGACCGCGCCCGTGACGGGCTTCCACTCGGTGATCGAGAGGCCGGAGCCGGTGAGCCGGGTCGCCCCGCCCACCGCCACCATCGCGACCACCAGGGCGGCGACGACGAAGAGCCAGCGGCGCACCGCGCGCCGCGCGCTGGGCGCGGCCGTGACGGGCGGGGCGGGCGTGCTGAGAACGGCGCTGGTCATGCGCGCGGGTCTAAGGGGCGGCGGGCCGGCCGCGCAACGCCCGCCGGTGCCGCACCGGCTGCGCCTCCGTACCGCACCCCGCCGCCCGCAGGGCGCCCGCGCGGCGATTGCGGCGGGCCGTCCCCTCGCGTAGGCGGGCGGCCACCGCTCATGAGCCCGGAGACCCGCGATGCGCCGCCGCACCCGCTCGCTGATCGGGACGATCGTGATGATCGCCTTCGTGATGATCTACGCGCCCCTGGCGATGGCGCTCGCCGACAGCCGGATCGCCCAGACGCCGCCGATCGTGCAGGCGATCCTCTACGCGCTGCTCGGCATCGCCTGGATCCTCCCCCTGATGCCGCTGATCCGGTGGATGACGCGGCCGGACGCCGACGCGGCCTGACGCGGCGGCCGGCTTTTCGCCCAACTCGTCGCGCACAAGCTTTGGCGGCGCTCCCTTCGCGGGCGCATCCCTCCCGATCCCCGCTCCCGCCCAAGGCAGCTTCAGGCCCATGCGCCACGCGCTCGCGATCTTCCTTCTCCTCGGCCCGCTCGCGGGTGGCGCGCTGGCCCAAGCCACGCCCCGCTCGGTGGGCGACTGCGAGCGCATCCGCGGCGACCTCGCCTACAACCAGTGCCTCGCCCTGTTCGGCCCGGCGGCCCGGGTGAAGGGAGCGACCGCCTACGTGGCGCCCGACACCGCCCTGCGCCTGCCGGAGATGCCCGCCTCCGCCGAGCCGGCGGCCGAGCCCGCCCCGGCGGCGGCACGCGGCAGGGGCCGCCACGGGCGGCGCGCGTATCGCGGTCGCCAGCGCGCCAGCTTCTCGATCATGGCGGGCGGCGAGGGTCGCTCCTACCGCCGCCGGCGCTGAGGCCGCCTCACGCCACGTTGAGCCGCCGGCCGCGGTTCCAGGCCAGGAACGGCACGCCCGAGAGCAGCGCCCGCAGGGCGGCATCGGTCTGGAAGCAGCCGTTGACCGAGACCCGCGGCAGCGCGTGCAGATGGTCGCGATGGGCGGGAAAGACGTGGCCGGGGCGGGTGGTGACGGCGGTGAGGAAACCCGCCTCGCGGGCGAGCGCGAAATCCCGCGGTCCGGCGGAGCTCGGGTCCCCCACCGGGTAGGAGAAGTGCCGCGGCGGCGTGCCGAGCCGCTCCGCGATCCGGGCGCGCGACTCCGCGATCTCGCGCCGGGCCGTCCAGGCATCGTGCTTGGCGAGCATCGGATGGGAGAGCGTGTGGGCGCCGATGCTCAGGTCGGGATCGCCTGCGGCCTCGCGCAACTCGTCCCAGGACAGGCACAGGCCGCGGGTGAGTGCCCGCGCGTCGATGCCCGCCTCCCCTGCGAGGCGGGCCACGGCCGCGCGCAGCGCCTGTTCCGGCCCGGCGCGCAAGGCCCCGTAGACCGCCGCGAAGGCCGCGCTCTTGGCGGCCGAGTCGGCGGCCGGCAGGTCGATCCCGGCCTCCGGCAGCCGCACCCGGGCGAGGCGCCCGATCGCCCGTTCGAGTTCGACCCACCACAGCCGGCCCGTGCCCTCGGCGTAATCGGCGGTGACGAACAGGGTCCAGGGCGCCCGATGGCGCGCGAGCACCGGCCGGGCGTGGTCGAGGTTGTCGCGGTAGCCGTCGTCGAAGGTCAGGACCGCGAAGGGCGGTCCTCTCGTCGCGGCGAGGCGCGCGGGCAGCGCGTCGAGGGCGACGAGGTCGAAGCCCAGGCGCCGCAGCGTCGCCAGCACGTGGTCGAGGAAGGCGGGCGTGATCGAGAGCAGGCGGTTCGGCGCGTAGGCCCCGGCGGGGGCCGCCTCCGGCTCGACGCGGTGGAAGGTGAGGATCACGCCCCGGCCCCGCGCCGCGGGGGCCAGCCAGCGGTCGGCCCGCGTCGCCGCGATGGCCGAGAATCCGGTGTGAAACAGACGATGGCGGGCGTCCAGCATGGCCGCAGACTAGGTCTCGGTCCCTCAAGACTTCCTTACGACGCCACTCGGTTACCATAACCTCAAGTTCGAGCATGGTCGCGGCGCCGATTGGACTATCGTGGTCCGGCGTTGCGGGGCCGGCCGCGTGCGGCGGCCGCCGCGCGGGCGCGGCCGCCGCGGGATTAAGGACCGGGATCCGATGTCGGGAGCGGCGGTGAACATGATGGGGGTCGGTCCCGCCGTCGGGATGCAGCCCATCGTGTTCAGGACGGAGGTCTTCACCGCGCTTGACGCCGCCGAACCGGTGTGGCGCGAGCTGGAAGCGGGCCGCGACGCGGTGATGAGCCCCTATCAGCGGTTCGACTGGGCCTCGGCCTACATGGCGACCCTCGGCCGGGCCGAGGGCGCGAGCCCGCTCATCGCGGTGCTGCGCGACGCGGCCGGGCGCCCGCGCCTGCTGCTGCCGCTGGCCGTCTCGCGCCGCGGCCTCGTGCGCGTCGCCCGCGGCATCGGCGGCCGGCACGCCAATCTCCACCTGCCGCTCTTCGCCTCCCGCGAGGCCGCGCTCGCCGCGCCCGCGGCGGTGACGCAGGCGCTGCGTGCGCTCGGCCGCGCGCACGGCGTCGACGCCTTCGCGTTCGCCAACCAGCCGCTGCGCTTCGACGATTGCCCCAATCCCCTGGCGGCCGGCGGCCGGCCTGCGCCGAGCGACGCCTACGGGGCGCATCTCGGCACGGACGCGGAGGCGACCATCCGGCGCCTGTTCAGCGGGGACGCCCGGCGCAAGCTGCGGCAGAAGGAGAAGTGGCTGACGGCCGCGCACGGCCCCGTCGAGCACCGGGTCGCCTCGGGCGGACCCGAGGCGGAGGCGATCCTCGCCGCCTACCTGGTCCAGAAGGCGGCCCGCTTCGCGCAACTCGGCCTGCCCGATCCGTTCGCGAACCCGGCCGCCCGCGCCTTCCTGGCCGAGGCCGGCCGGCCGGATGCCGGCGTGCTCGAATGCCACGCCCTCGTGGCGCGCGACAGCGGCCGGATCTTCGCCACCTTCATCGGGGTGGCCGATGCCCGCCGCTTCAGCGGCATGCTGACCTCGTTCGACGCCGAGCCGCCGGTCGCCCGCTGCAGCCCCGGCGACCTGCTGCTCCACGCCCTGGTGCGCCATCAGGTCGGGCAGGGGCGCTCGGCCTTCGATCTCGGAGTCGGCGAAGCGCGCTACAAGACCAATGTCTGCGACGACACCATCGCGCTCACCGACCGCATCCTGCCGGTGACGGCGCGCGGCCACCTCTACGCCTTCGGAGCCGGCTGGGCCTCGGGCGCCAAGCGGCGCATCAAGCGCAACCCCCACCTGCTCCGCCTCGCCGGCCGCCTGCGCGCGGCGCGCGGCGGCGGGGCGTGAGGGCGCACGGGAATCCCCGTCACGCCGAGCGGCGCAGCGGGTAGGCCGGCATCGCCACCGGAGGCGGTCCCTCCTCGCGCGCCACGATCACGTCGGGCGCGCCGGCCGCTTCGGCGATCTCGAACAGCGCCACGAGGCCGGCATCGTCCGGGGCGGCGTTCGAGGCGATCACCACCGCATCCATCCAGGCCGCCGCGAGGCCGATCAGCGCGCGCGCCTCCGGATGCGGGCCGTCGTTGAGGCAACACAGGATCCAGTCATAGGCTTGGCCCAGGGCATCGAGGGCGATGCCGAGGCCCTGGCGCTCCTCCAGCAGGAGCGCGGGCTCGCCGAAGCCGCGGCCGATCAGGTGCAGCCGCGAGCCGGCGTCGCGCCGCAGCGCTTCGCCGAACGCGGCCTCGCCGGCCACGATGTCGGTGAGGCCCGGATGGTCGCCGCCACGGTCCAGGCGCAGGATGACGGCCCGGCTGTCGCGGGCGAGCCTGCGCCCGAGCGCGGCCGAGAGGGTGTCGAGATCCTCGTCCGTACCGGTGCCGACGAGCAGGATCCGCCGGCCGCCGCCGGCGGTCTCGATGGCGGAGATCCGCGTGATCAGGGCGTCGAAGGCGTAGCGCTCCGCCACGCCCGTGAAACCGTCCGGCCCGATCGCAGGCCGCGCCGCAGCGGGTTCCTCGACCGGGGCGGAGGCCGGGCCTGCGGGCTCCTGCTCCGCCGCGCGCGCGACGGGATCGTTCGCCGGGATGTCGCCCGCCGGCTCGGCCTGCTCGGCGACCGGGCGCAGCCCCGCGGGGCTCGGGCTGAAGCCGCGCTCGAACGGTTGCGCGTCGTCGAGATCCTGGGGCCGCGCCGGCCGGCGGCGGCCCTCGCGGTCGTCGGGGCCGCCTGCGATGAGGCTGCGCGCCAGCACCAAGCCCGCGGCGAGCAGGAACACCAGCACGGTGGCGCAGGCGACGATCGGAAGCTTCTTGGGAAAAGAAGGCAGGTCCGGCACCACGGCGCGCGAGACCACGCGGGCATCGGCCGGCGCGGCGCTCTCGGCGTCGCGGGCGGCGGCCTCGCGGTAGCGCGCGCCGTGGTGCCGGACC
>NZ_BPQQ01000033.1 GCF_022179325.1 Methylobacterium isbiliense
CACATCAAAATCCGGATACCCGCGGAATCAGTACCGGCGCACCAGCGGTGCATGCTCGGTCGAGACGGCCGAGGTCCCAGGCGACCAGCGCAAGCCGAGCTTCACGTCGTGGGAATCGATGTTCTTGAAGGTCATCGCCTCGCACGACCTGCACTGGCCGGCATAGTTGTAGACCGTGCCCGTCCTTCCGTCCCCGAGATTGAGGTAGCGGTATGCGAGCTCGACCGTGAAGCTCGGGCTCACCTCGTAGCCGACGCCCGCGTGCAACGCCCATGCGAGATTCGTCTTCGAGCCTGTCTTCGCGTAGGCGAGGCCCTGCGTGACGACGTTCGTGTCCTTGAAGTCGTCGAGCGTGACCCGCACGGCGCCGATACCGGCGCCTAGGAACGGCGTGAGGCCGTACCAACTCCCGAGATCGACGTAGCCGTTGAGAAGGACGGCCAACTCACGCTTCGACGCGGTGTACTCGTCGGTGCCGTAGCCGAGCGGCAGGCTCGTGTCGCGATAGCGCTCCAGCCCGGTGAACGCGGCGGCGCTGCGATACTCGCCCGTGACATCGGCTCGGAGCCACGGGTTGAAGCGGTAGCCGACCCCGGCCCCGGCGAGCGGTGCGCCCGCGAAGCCAAGATTGACCTTCTCGATGGTGCCGAGCGCGTCCAGGCTGTTCGAGAGCCGTTCGACCGACTGGTTGCTGAAACCGATATCGCCGCGGAGATAGAAGCCTGCAGCCTCGGTTTCCGGCGCAAGGGTCCTGCGCAGCTCCGGCACCGGTGCGGTTGGCGACAGGTCGGCGGCCTGCGACGCCCAAGGCATGCAGATCAGACTAGACCAAAACAGCCCGAGCGTTCTCCCTGCGCCACCCTTTGCACTCATGATCCGGTCTCCACCCGCTGCTTTCACGGCCCGACCGTCTCACCTCGTGGTTGACGCATTCCTAACATACCCCTCTCAGGTACCGACGGACCGCTTTTCCGAGCGCCCTGCCGATAGTTTTCGTACTTGGGAAACCGGCGGTCATAAGCCGGACGGGAGAACGGCCTATTCTTTTCCGCGGAAGACGAATCTTCCCTCTGATCAGCAGCCCGCCGGTTCGATCGTCTCGCCTACCCCCAGGGGGTGTGATACGCTCTGGCGGCCGCGGTGCGTCACCAGCCCGGGCGACGGGCCGCGACCTCATCGACGGAGACGGGAGGACTAGCGCGATGCCGAGACGAGCAATCTGCGGTTCCGCACTCGCCCTGATCCTGGCACCGGCCGCGGCGGGCGCCGTAGGCCTGCGAGAGACACAGCCGCCCTACACGGCGGCGCCCGCAACCGGGCCTGCCGGTCGGGGACTGGGCGTACGCACATTCCGGGCGCACTACCGCCCCGTCTTCCTCGGCTGCGTCTACTCGTATCATGAGTGCGAGCATCTCGCCCACGACCATGGGTACTACAACCACTTCACGCGCCATGATCACGCGACGTGCCATCACGGCCCGTCGTATGCCTGCTATGGCCAGTGACGAATTCAGCGAAGACGCCCGCCGACCGGAACGGCGGGTCGAAAGCGTCGGGTTCTCGATGCCAAGCCGCGCAACAGCCGTCGGGGTTGGGCTGGAAGGCGGTGGGCATGGGCACCATTCCGAGGACGTGGTCGAAGAGCACCATCATCGCCTCATGGTCGTGGAGCACCGCTGCCATGTGCTACGGAAGACTGGCGAACGGCGTCATGGGATACGTCCGTCCTATCTCAGGTAGGTGCGCACCACGTCGATGAGTTCGGCCGCGCCCCCGGCGCGCGCCGGGTCCGGCTCGGCGTCCGGGTTCACGAGGTGGTGGCGGATGTTGTCTTCATCAGTCCGGCGGTCAGGCCGTTGAAGGCCCCGCGCGTCGAAGCGGCCAGCATCGGGATGTCGGCGCAGCCGAATTCGGCCTCCAGGGCCTGCTCGACGGCTCCCGCCTGTCCCTTGATCCGGCGGGTGCGGCTGCTCCCCCTGACACGTACGACCGCGAGGCGCAGTGGGGAGATGTGCAGTCCGTGAAAGGTCGGGGCGCGGCCATTCGCGGCTTCTCCACGACCCGGCGGCGCGGCGGCCAGTCCGCCGATGGCCCCCTCCGGCCGCCGAGCCCCGGTCCGGCCAGGACCGCGCCGCCGCGGCCTCCTTTCGCAGGTCGGCTTGCCAGCGGCCTTGCCGGTGACGCCGGGCCCATCCAGGCGCTCGGGCGGCGTGCCCGACCTCAGGCGAGCTCGCCCAGGTTCGTCGTTGCCTGGAGCCCCCGGCGCCCCTAGAAGGGCGCGCCGGGCCCGCCCCGGCGGGCCGAAGCATGCTCCTGTCGTTCAGTCCTTCGGCTGACGCTCGTCCCGTGCAACGCGCTTCGGACGGTGACGACGGACGCCTGAGATCCCGTATGGCGAGCGATCCCAAACTCCACATCAAGGCCAAGCTGACCGAGGTCGAAGCGGCGATTCGCCTGCGTATGTCGCCGGAACTGCTCGAATACTTCACGCGCGTTCAAGCCAAGGCCGGCATCGCGCGCAAGCTCGCATGCGAGACCACGGACGGATTGCGCTGGTACGAGGAGGCGGAGCTCGTCGCCTTCGACAAGTTCCTACGCGAGCCTTGGCCGGTCAGGAAGGGAAGAAGCCGGCCGCACATGCCGGAGAAGGTCCGCCTCGAGATCAAGCTGGAGGCGAACTGCGCCTGCGCGATCTGCAACCATGGCGCGAACTGCGAGGCCGCGCACATCGAGCCCGTCTCGCAGACGCTGAGCCACCATCCCGCCGGTCTCGTCTGGCTCTGTCCGAACCACCACACCGACTTCGACAAGGGCGTCCACATGCCCCGGGACGTCGACCTCGCGACCGTCAAGGCCGTGAAGCAGGTGCTCGTCAATCGGCGCGTGCGGCAGTGGACCATCGAGCGAAACGCGAGCCTCGCCGTCCTGCAGCTCGTTCGGCAAGTCGAGGAGATCGGCGGCTTGCTTGCCAACGTGGATTTCACGGCGGCCCACGGTGCCGTGCTCGCCATGGCACGGAAGGACCTCGCCACCCTGGAAGTGACCGCGGCCGAGGCCGCCGCCACGCAGTCCGAAGCCGGGCCAGTCGCCCAGTCCTACGCGAAGTTCGCGGCCAAGGTCGCCAGTTCGGCCAAGAGGGCCCGAACGCTGCCGGAACCCCGCATCCCGACGTTCGCCGCGACCATCGTCGAGGCGCGGGACGAATTCCTGCGCGACGCCGCCATGACCGCCTGTCCGCTCTGCACGGGTTCGGGTTCGTGGGACGGCTCCGATTGTCCGGCTTGCGGTGGCGAGGGCTACGTCGCTGCGGCCGACGCCCGGCGTATCGACGTGTCGGCTTACCAAGCCGTCGATTGCCCGGTCTGCGATGGGTGTGGGCAGCGCAACGGGAGCCTCTGCCCGGCATGCGGCGGCGAGTGCCGCATGCAGCGGCGCCACGCGGAAGCGGTCGATACCAGGGATTACGAGGAGGTCGCCTGTCCGGTGTGCGAGGGGGTCGGGCGTCGGGCGGGCGAGGAGTGCCCGGCCTGCGGCGGCGAGAGAACCATGGAGCGACGCATCGCCGACACACTCGATCCGGCCGCCTATGACCTGGTCAAGTGTTCCCTCTGCGCGGGCAGCGGACAGCTCGGCGGCTACGACTGCCCGCCCTGCGCCGGCGAGGGGCGCTTGGAGCGGCAACTGGCCGACCGGTACGACTGGTCGCAGTACGACCTGGTGAAGTGCCCCAGCTGCGGTGGAACAGGGCAGCGCCACGATTACGATTGCCGATCCTGCAATGGCGAGGGGCAAGTCTACCGTCGGCAGCTCGACTGGATCAGCGACTGAGGAGCCGCTCCAGATCTTTCAAGGGAGCTGCCGACGCGATGCGGGCCGCCATCCAGAGCGGTTGCAGAAGGATGTCCGGGAACGATTCCTCCCTGTTGCGCGACCCGGGTCGCGCCGCCGAGGGACCCACCCGGCCCCTTGGCGTGACGTCGCCGGCCGCGGTCAGACGGGCTGCGCCCCACGAAACCGGGCGAACGTGCTGCGGCCGGCCGGGCCGAACAGCACCACCTCGTAGGTCGCCGGTTCCATGCCATCGACCTCCATGCCGGGCGAACCGACCGGCATGGCGGGCACAGCGAGGCCGGTGGCGGTCGGCTTCTCCGCGAGCAGCCGCTTGATGGCCGATGCGGGCACGTGCCCCTCGACGACGTAGCCGCCGACCTGGGCCGTGTGGCACGAGGCCAGCTCCCGAGGCACCCCGAGTCTGACCTTGACCGGGTTCACCGGGGCGTTCACGACCTGGACGCGAAATCCCTCGTCGCGCAAGTGTTTGACCCAGGCCTCGCAGCAACCGCAGCTCGGGTCCTTCGTGGCGACGACCTCCGGCAGATCCTCCGCCCGCGCCGCCTGTACGCCGGCGGCCGCCAAGCCGAGGACCACGATGCGTCGGGACGGTCGGAAAAGTTCGCTCATATCCAACTCCTGTCTTCTCACGGCCGCCGTGACGGCCCGTCCAGCCCAGCCACGCTCACTCGGCGGCCCGGGGGAGCCCCGCTTGCACGGCGGCCGACCCTTCCTGCCGAAGCGCCAGCCTCCGTCCCTTCACGAGCCCGTAGATGGCCGGGATCACGACGAGGGTCAGCACGGTCGAGGAGACCATGCCGCCGATCATCGGCACCGCGATGCGCTGCATGATCTCCGACCCCGCGCCGGTGCTCCAGAGGATGGGAAGCAGGCCCGCCATGATGGCGACGACCGTCATCATCTTCGGACGCACCCGCTCGACCGCCCCCACCATGATGGCTTGGTACAGGTCCGCGCGCGTGGTCTCCCGCCCGGCGGCTCGGGCGGCGGCCCGCCGCTCGTCCCAGGCATGGTCGAGGTAGACCAGCATGATCACGCCGGTCTCCGCGGCCACGCCGGCGAGCGCGATGAAGCCCACCGCCACCGCGACCGACATGTTGAAGCCCATCCACCACATGAGCCACACCCCGCCGACCAGGGCGAAGGGCAGCGACAGCATGACGATGAGCGTCTCGGTCAGGCGCCGGAAGTTCAGGTAGAGGAGCAGGAAGATGACGAGCAGCGTCACGGGCACCACGATCTTCAGCCGGGCCTCCGCCCGCTCCAGGTACTCGAACTGCCCGCTCCACTGGACGCTCATGCCCTGCGGGAGCCGGACCTCCTTGTTGACCGCGTCCCGGGCCTCGGCGACGTAGCCGCCGAGGTCGCGCCCGGTCAGATCGACGAAGATGTAGACCGCGAGCTGCCCGTTCTCGGTGCGGATCGAGGTCGGCCCTCGGGTCAGCTGGACCTTCGCCACCTCGCCCAGCGGAACCGTGCCCCCGGCCGGCAACGGCACCTGCACCTCGGTGGCGATGGATTGCGGATCCGACCGGAAGGCGCGCGGGTAGCGCACGTTGACGGTGTAGCGCTCGCGGCCCTCGACCGTGTTCGTGACGCTCTCGCCGCCCAGTGCCGTCGCGATGACGTCCTGCACGTCCCCGACCATCAGGCCGTAGCGCCCGAGGGCCTCCCGGTCCGGCACGATGTCGAGGAAGTAGCCGCCGATGACCCGCTCGGCGTAGGCGCTCGACGTGCCCGGCACGTTGCGCACGACCGCCTCGACCTGTCGGGCGACCTTCTCCATCTCGGTCAGGTCGGTGCCGTAGATCTTGATGCCGACCGGCGTGCGGATGCCGGTCGAGAGCATGTCGATACGGGCACGGATCGGCTGCGTCCAGGCGTTCGACACGCCCGGGAACTGCAGCGCCTTGTCCATCTCGGCCTTGAGGCTCGCCAGCGTCACGCCGGGACGCCACTCCGCCTTCGGCTTCAGGGTGATGATGGTCTCGAACATCTCGGTCGGGGCGGGGTCCGTCGCCGTCGAGGCGCGCCCCGCCTTGCCGTAGACCGAGGCGACCTCGGGGAAGGACTTGATGATGCGGTCCTGGGTCGCCAGCAGCTCCCCGGCCTGGGTCACCGAGATGCCCGGCAGGGTGGTGGGCATGTACATCAGAGTGCCCTCGTTCAGGTCCGGCATGAACTCGGAGCCGAGCTGGCGGGCCGGCCAGATGGTCAGGCCGAGCGCCGCCACCGCCAGCAGGATGGTCAGCACCTTGGCCCTGAGCACGACCTCGATCACCGGGCGGTAGACCCAGATCAGGAAGCGGTTCAGCGGGTTGCGGTGCTCGGGGATGATGCGCCCGCGCACGAAGAGCACCATCAGGGCCGGCACCAGGGTCACCGACAGGAGCGCCGCCGCCGCCATGGCGAAGGTCTTGGTGAAGGCGAGCGGCCCGAACAGGCGCCCCTCCTGGCTCTCCAGGGTGAAGATCGGCAGGAAGCTCACCGTGATCACGAGGAGGGAGAAGAACAGCGACGGGCCGACCTCCGCGGCCGCCTCGACCAGGATCTCCACCCGCGGCTTGCCCGGGGGCGCCCGCTCCAGGTGCTTGTGGGCGTTCTCGATCATGACGATGGCCGCGTCGATCATGGCGCCGACCGCGATGGCGATGCCGCCCAGCGACATGATGTTGGCGCCGATCCCGAGGAGATGCATGGCGCCGAGCGCCATCAGGATGCCGACCGGCAGCATCAGGATGGCCACCAGCGCGCTGCGCAGGTGCAGCAGGAACACGATGCAGACGAGCGCAACGATGACGCTCTCCTCGACGAGGGTGTGCTTCAAGGTGTCGATGGCCGCCTCGATGAGCTGCGAGCGGTCGTAGACCGGCAGGATTTCCGTGCCTTTCGGCAGGCTCGCCGCGACCTCGGCCAGGCGCTGCTTGGCACCCTCGATGACGTTGAGCGCGTTGGCGCCGAAGCGCTGCAGGATGATGCCGCCGGCGACCTCGCCCTCGCCGTTCAGCTCGGTGATGCCGCGTCGCTCGTCCGGCCCGAGCTCGACCCGGGCGATGTCCCGCACCCGCAGCGGGGTGCCGGCTTGGGTCTTCAGCACGATGTTCTCGATGTCGGCGACGCTCTTGAGGTAGCCGCGTCCGCGGACCATGAACTCGAACTCGGAGAGCTCGACCGTGCGGCCGCCGACGTCCGCGTTGCTCGACCGGATCGCGTCGCGGAGCGCCTTCAGCGAAATCCCTTGCGCACGCAGGCGGTTCGGGTCGACGACGACGTTGTACTGCTTCACGAAGCCGCCGACGCCTGCAACCTCGGCCACGCCTTCGGCGCGCGAGGCCCCGAAGCGCACCACCCAGTCCTGCAGCGAGCGCAGCTCGGCGAGCGTCTGCTGCTTGGCCACGATGGCGTACTGGTAGACCCAGCCCACCCCCGTCGCGTCAGGGCCGAGCGTCGGGGTCACGCCGGCCGGCAGGCGCTTGCCGGCCGCGCTCAGGTATTCGAGCACCCGGGAGCGGGCCCAGTACGGGTCCGTGCCGTCCTCGAAGATCACGTAGACGAACGAGACCCCGAAGAACGAGAAGCCGCGCACCACTTTCGACTTCGGCACCGTCAGCATGGCGGTGGTGAGCGGATAGGTGACCTGGTCCTCGACGACCTGGGGCGCCTGGCCCGGGTACTCGGTGTAGACGATGGTCTGCACGTCCGAGAGGTCCGGGATGGCGTCGAGCGGCAGGGTGCGCACGCTGTAGAGACCGGCCGCCACCACGAAGACGGTGCCGATCAGCACCAGGACGAGGTTGCGGGCCGACCAGGCGATCAGGCGTGCGATCATCGGGTGGCCTCCGTGGCCTGCGCCTGCGGCTCGGCGGCGGACTTGGGCGCCGCCATGCTCTGCAGCGCCGCCTTCAGGTTGCTCTCGGCGTCGATCAGGAAGTTGGCCGCGGTCACGACCTGCTCGCCGGCCTGCACGCCCTCGCGGATCTCGGTGTAGCCCTCGCCGCGGGCGCCGAGCTTGACCTCGCGCGGCTCGAAGCGGCCCTCGCCCTTGTCGACGAGAACGACCTGGCGCGCGCCCGTGTCGATGACGGCATCGTTCGGGACCGCCACCACGGGCTTGGCCGCGCCAGTCCCGATCTCGACGTCGGCGTACATGTCGGGCAGGAGCACCCCGTCGGGGTTCGGCAGCTCGATGCGCACGCGGGTGGTGCGGGTTTGGGTGTTCACCTGCGGGTAGATCAGCCCGACCTTGCCGGTGAAGCTGCGCCCGGGCAGCGAGCGCACGCGCACGCTGACGGGCTGGCCGACCTTGACGGAGCCCAGGTCGTACTCGGGGACGTCGGCCAGCACCCACATCGTCGAGATGTCGCCGATCCGGAACAGGGTGTCTCCGGCCGACGCCTTCATGCCCTCGATGGCGTTGCGTTCCAGGACGACCCCGTCGCGCGGGGACGACCACGTGATGGCCATAGGCACCTTCCGGGTGCGCTCCATCTCGTCGATGACGGCTTCCGAGACGTTCAGGTTCTGCAGGCGCCGCCGGGAGCCGTCGAAGCCCGGGTTGGCGATGAGCTGGGCCGCCGCCGCGTTGATCTCGGGCGAGTAGACGTGGACCAGCGCCTGACCCTTGCGGACGCGGTCGCCGGTCGTGACGTTCTCGACGTGGTCGACATAGGCGTCCGAGCGGGTCGCCACGACGGTGACGCGGCGCTCGTCGAGCGTCACGGTGCCGGGCACCCGCACGGCTCGGCTGACGACGCGACGTTCGGCCCGCTCGGAGCGGACGCCGGTGCGCTGGACCTTGCCGGGCGAGATCTTGACGGTGTTGCCGTCCTCGGCCTCGCCCTCGTAGACGGGGAGGTAGTCCATCCCCATCGAGTCCTTCTTCGGCACCGGCGACGTGTCCGGCAGGCCCATCGGGTTGCGGTAGTAGAGAACCTTCCGGGTCCCTCCCGGTGGCGCGGCGTAGGCGGCGTTCGCCTCGACCGCCTTTGCCGCGGCGGGCCGCGGCTCGAAGTCGAAATCCTCGCCGACATGCACGGGAAGGTAGTCGCGTCCGTCGTGCGTTCTCGCCGGCGCGGGCGCGTAGGCCGCCTTTCCGTCGGGATCGCGGTAGTAGAGGACGGGCGCATCCGCGGCCGCGGCCGGCTTCGCATCGCGGCCGACGAGCAGACCGGAGACCGAGGGCGGCAACCACGCCGGCAAGGGCCATCCCGCCTCGCCGGCCCGCAGCCCGGCGAGGGCGCCGCCCCCGACGGCGAGGGGCAGGAGAACGAGGCCCGCGACCCATGCCTTCGCGTGGCCGCCTCGGTGCGCGCGGTCACGTTGCCGCGCCAAGTGGATCGGTGTCGTCTGGTCCATCACTCGACGGCCTTGAGCACGAGTTGGTCTTGGACGGTGCCGGTCTCGCCCGGTACCTTCGCGGCCAGCGAGAGGCGCCAGCGGCCCTCCATCGCCAGGTTGGCCCTGAAGGCGTAGATGCCCGGTCCCGGGCTCGCCTCCGGCTTCAGCTTGCCCGTCATCGTCGGCATCCCGTCGGGTGCCATGTCGAGGCGATGCGCGTAGACGAGCGCGTCGGCCACGGGCTTGCCGACGCGCTTGTCGAGAAGACGGACCTTGAGTGTCGCCTCGCCCGATTTGGTCTCGGGATCCAGGAGCTCGAAGGCATAACCCTCGAGTTCCGGGGGCACGAGTGGCGCGCCCTTGGGCAGCCACGCCGCGACCGGTTCCGGAAGCCGTGTCGCGATCGCACCGGGAATCACCCATGCGCCGCGCGCGAGCCCGTAGCCGGCGCCGGCTCCCACCAGGGCACCTACGATGAGGACGAGCCCGAGCAGGAGCCAAGCGCCTCTCCCCGCCGGCCGGCGCCCCTCCTGGTAGACGTCGAAAACGTCGTCCCGGCCCGTCATGGCGTCACCCGTAGGGCCGGGAGGACGGGGAAACGGGCCGCGCGGCTCGGGGCGTGCGGGATGCGCCGGGGCCCCTGGGGCAAGACGCGGACGCGGGGATGCGGGATGTTCGGTGGACACGGGGATGATCCTGTTCCGGAGCGTCTGGATACGGGGCCCCGACCGTTCGGGCCGCCGCGGCGCGGCGGTGCGCGAAGGCTGCCGTGCATGCTCATGCACGGGGTGGCACCGCTCTCGGGCGTGCTCAGGAACGCGATTTGGGAGGGGGGGCCTGCGGGGCTGCGGCCAAACTCGGCCGGGTATGGTCCTGCCGAACAGGCAAGGGGGCCGGGGCGACCGGATCGCTGCCCACGGCCGGGGTGGGCAGAATCCCCGGCACGATCTTCGCGGCGCACGTCGCGGCGAAGGGGCAGGCCTCGGTGTCGCGGCAGTCCGGGTTCGAGGGCCCGGGATCGCAACACGGCATGTCGTCGGGCATCGGTGCGACGTTTGGCGTCGCGACGCCGTCCGGTTGGTTCGCCACGTCCCAGTGGACGGTCCCACCCGGAAGGGCGCGCGCCTGCGCGGGGGCGACGGACGCCCCTGCGACAAGGCCGAGCACGGCGAGGGCCGTGAGCAGGCGCGCTATGGCGGATCGGATCGACATCCGCTCCCAGGATCCCACTGTTCGGGGGCTTTGCCTAGCCCCGGACGCGCCGGACTCGCGACAAGCCCGACGAATACAAGTTCGCGGGCGCAGCCCCGCAAGTTACAGCCGTCACCGCGACCTGCGTGACGGTGGTCAGAACGCGGGTCCGCCCGAAGTGGTGCCGAGGTTCTGGGCCGCGGCGGGGCGCTCGGGGAACTGGGCATTCCCGCGCGTGCTGCTCCTCAGGTCCCGTCCTTGGGCATCGCGCCCCTCCCAAACGCGCCCGAGGCTCCCCGTCGCCTCGGGCGCGGCTCCCGTCGCGCCTTCCAGGGCGCTCCAGCCCGCCGAAGGAACGGCCTCGCCGGGCAGCCTCGGGTGCGCCCCAGCGCCGCCTGCCATGAGGGTGGAGGCCACCAAGGTCGCAAGGATGTACTTCATCGTATGCTCCATCGTCGTTCGCGTATGCCTTCACGGCGCCGCTACCGACGACTTCGGGACCCGCGGATGATGCGTTACAGAGGACCTGTGCGGGGACCCGCGTCCGCGGCGAACCAAGGCCTTGTGGAAGTCGAACCGGGCCTCGATTCCGACGTTGTCGGGTTCCCGGGTGTCGGGCATAATGCCCACGGTCCGAAACACGAGTGGCTCCAGAGGCATCCCGTGCGTCCCGAGGTGAACAGGGAAGTCGTGAACGATCGTGCCAAGCTGATGATCCATCGGCTCGTGGCGCGTCGGCTCGCGCACGATCCGGGCATCCTCGATAGCGCCAAGATGGCTGTCATGCGGCTCGAGGCGGACTACCCCGAGCGCACCTTCGTATCCGAATGGCGCGAGATCCTCGGGCAGCCACCCGGGACGATCCGGCAACTCCTCACCCGGCGGGACGAGGGCATGCAGCGGCTTCGTCTCTCCTCGCCGTTCCTGGAAGGGGAGGGCGTGTCGTTCGTGCGCGACCCGAACGTCCGGAAGCGGATCTGGCGCCTTGCACGCAAAGGGGCCGCCCAACGGGCGACGCATGCCGGTCGCCAAGGCTTCTCCGCCCCGGCGTGAAACGTCCCCTTGAGATCAGGACGGTCGCGGACCTGGACCGCACCGCCCGTTCGCTGGCGTTGCACTTCAAGACCCGCACCGTGGTGGTCGTCGGCAGCCAGGGCATCCTCGTGGGCTGGCCCGGCGCGCCGGTCACGATGTGCATGTCGCCCGAGATCGACGCCTATCCTGCCAACGCTCGGGCCTGGGAGGCCGCCCAGGACGACGACCTCGCGGAGGCATCCGAGGAGATCTCCGTCTTCTTCGGCGAGGGCTCGCTCTTCCACACGGCGCACGGTTTCTACATCGACGGCGTCGACGACCGCACCGCCCGCCTGCCGCCCTCGTGGCCCTCGCGCGCGGTGGTCCGGGAGGTGAGGGGCCACGGCACGGCGACCGTGACGGTGGTGGCTCCCGGGCCGGAGGACCTGATCGTTTCCAAGCTCGCTCGCCTCGCCGACAAGGACCGGGACTACATCGCGGCCTACCACCGGGCCCGGCCTCTCGACCTTGCCGTCATCGAGGCCCGCGTGGCGGAATGCGGGTTCGAGGAGCCCCTGGCACGGCGTGCGCTCGCCTTCCTCGCCGGCCTTCCCGCGCGCCCCGAGAGCACGCCCGCCGGACCCGTGCGGACAGCCGCTGTCGTGCCGTCCCATCCCGCCGGGACGCACTGCGCCTTCGTCATGGACGAGGGACGTTCGGTCTCGATCCGCGCCTGGAACGAGGTGGCCGGGCTCTACGATGTCCTCGACAATCCTCTCGGCCCGGCCGTCGTGGCGCAGGACGGAACGAGCGCCTTCCTGATCGACGGGAAGGCGCTGCCGCGGGAGATGTGGGACACACATCCGCGCGTCCGCGCCGCGCGACGAGGCGACCTCTCCGGGTACCCGCGACCGAACTGGGCACCCCCGGACTGACCCGCATTCCTCGGAAGACCGCGTCGCGACTGGAGTGGTCCGGCCCCGAGCGGGCGGCCCGATCCGCCTCACCAGCGCAGCAGGCGAGGCCCGAGAAGCGCGCCCGCCAGCGTGCAAAGGGCGATCGTGCCGCCGTACCAAACCGCCACGAACGGTACGGTGTCGTCCATGCAGTGGATCGCGTAGCCCGTCGCGCTCACGCCTCCCGACGCAAGCCCCACCAGGGCTCCGGCCCGGACGAGATCCGTCGGTGCGCCAAACTTCCGGACCGCCCACGTCAGGGTCGCGAAGGGGACCACCGCAATCACCGGGATGGAGACGAGACATTCGAGCCACATCTGGCCGGTGAGCATGGTCCCCCAATGGGCCGGGGGTGCGCTGGCGAGACTGAGGGCAGCGAGGACCATGACCGCCGCGAATGGCAGGGCCGCAATCCCGAGGTGCACCCTCCTCTCGCCCCCGGGGCGAGCGATGCGGCCCAGGTAGCGCAAGGCCAGGCCTCCGACGGCGAGGGCGAAGGCCAGCTTCGCCAGCAGGGAGGTGAGTGCCCGCCCTTCGCCCAAGTCCGGCCGGACGCCCAACGCGAGGAGGGCCAGGCAAAGCGCCCCGGCAGCCCCGGCCGCGGCCCAAAGCGCGATCCGCCTCAGCATGTCGGGGGACTTGGCAGGCTCGCTGGCGAAGCTCGCGCCGAGCAAGCCAATGAGTTCGTCGGTCTTCATCCCCGTTTGCCTCCTGCCAAGGCGGCCATCGCCTTCAACCCGCGGTGGACGCTGACCTTGATGGCCGATTCCGACATGCCGGAGCGCGTCGCTGCCTCGGCCACGCTCAGGCCTTCCACCTTCATGGCCCGGATCGCCTGCTGCATCTTGCCCGGAAGGCGACCAAGCAGGCGCTCGATGTCGAGCGTGCTCTCGACTGCGGCGTGGTCGTCGCGTGCGACCAGTTCCCCCGCGTCCTCGACAGGCACGTCGGCGAGCGAAGCGCGGGTACGCCTTAGGTGGTCGATGAGCTTGTATCGAGCAATGGCGTAAAGCCAGGGCGTGACCGGCTGGCCGACATCGTAGGTGTGCCGTCGGGTGTGAACCGCCATCAGCGTCTCCTGGACGAGATCCTCCGCTTCCGGCGCCGCGCGTCCGGAGCGGGCGAGCTTGCCCTTGAAGTAGGCCCTCAGGTGCGGACCGAGCCGCTCCAGAAACGCCCGGTAATCCGCCGCACTTCCGGCCAGGCCGGACGACAGCAATGCCCGCAACTCGTTTTCCTGACCGATCAAGAGGCCTCTCTCGGCCGACCCGCGGAAGTCGCGTCCGACCCGGCAATTGAACACGTCACAGCGGCACGCGTCGCGTCCGATCCGAACGTGCAGGCCCGGAACAAGCGTCCAGCGGCCCGTGCAGCCCAGGGACGCCAGCGCCCGGCCGACCCAGGCGGCGCGGCCGGACGACAGGGGCCGTCGCGGTCGTCCGGCCGCCCAGCTAGAACGGAATGCCTGCCAGGAGCAATCCGTAGGAAAGGGGCGACGGGTTACAGGGCTCCACACTCTCACCCGTTCGGTCAGCCGAGCGGCCCCCAACCCCTGCCGTCGGCAAGCCCTGGCACTTCGTTCGGAACGCCCGCGATGACGAGAAAAATGACCATATACCCCCGGATCGTATCCGGGGCCAGGCGCGTTCCTCAGTTCTCCGAGCGAAGATGGAGGTGAGGAGATGTCGAGAGTGTTGCAGATCGGGGTTCTCGTGCTCGCCGCGGCCGCGTTCTGGTCCGCGGCAGGTCCGGCGCGAGCGCTCGACGATGTCGGGGCCGCTCATGCCGACCGCCATGGCGCGGAGACCCACGGACACGTCATCGAGCACAGGAAGACGCCAGGTCACCATGGCGAAGCGGGCCATCGAGAGGAGCATCGCGAGGTCGTGCACGAGGGCGGCCATCACGGCGAAGGGCGTCACTGACCTGGGAAGCCAAACCCGACTGACCGCGAATTCGCCCCACCGCATGGGGCTTTCCCGGCTACGGGTACTCCGCCAAACACAGGCGAGATGTCCATAGGCGGGTGCACCCCGCCCGGACCAGGCGGGGCGCTCGCCGGAAGCGCAGCGGTCCCACAGCATCGCCCCGGACCGCGGCTGCCTTGCGCGGGTGGCCAGCCAAGCACGCCGTCCGGCCGGGCATCGAAAGAGATCGGGCTCAGCAGGGACCCGGACCGTATGAAAAAAGCGCAACGGAACGGCGAACCCGACCCATTCAAACCTATTATACCCCAGTAGGGTAAACGAAGAGAGAGGCCCGAATGAAGGCTTTGAGAACTGCACTCCTTGCCATGGCAATCATGGCTTCCGGCGCAACGCCGTTGCTTGCTCAAGGCGGCCACGGCACGTCCATGTCCGGCATGGACATGAAGAACATGGGGCCTCTGCAGAAGGGCTCCATGGAGGCCATGGAAAAGATGAACAAGGCGATGATGCAGGGAATGATGGATCCCGACCCCGATCTCGCCTGGATGAAGGGCATGGCGGCGCACCACCAGGGCGCGGTGGACATGTCCGAGGCCGCCATCAAGCACTCCAAGGACGAGACGGTCGTCAAGGAAGCTCGGAAGACGAAGGAGGAAAACGAAAAGAGTCTGCGCGAAATCCAGGCCAAGATCCGGAAGGAGAAATGAATTCTTCAACCCTTTGCTCGGCATCGGGCCACGGACTGGTCGGGGCATTGCCTCGGCGGCTCGGCAGCCAGGATGCCGGGCCGGCCGTCCCCGACTAGCGCAATAGCGCCAACAAAATCCACCGCGTGCAGCGTGATTTCTCGCGGGTTTGCGAACGGTTGGAGGGCGAGCGTCCGGTGCGTTCGTCCGCGTCGGCGCGCCAGGGATTGCTGGCATCCGAGTACGTCCGGATCAGGTGGACCCGCCGAACCGCCTCTCCCTGCAGCGAAAGCATTCACGGACGCGGCAGAAGATCGGGAGCGGCTGGGCGGCGTCATGGGGCGTTGCGGGTCGGGTGCGAACATGCCTCGGCCGTTCGGCTTGCTTCCCGCGGCTCCTTCTTGGCGCTCCATACAAGGAAGGGCCGCCTGCTGCCCTCGTATCCAGGCTCGCGTGCTGGATGCCGCGCTTGCCACGTATCGAGTTTGGGCGGCACCGAGCTTCCTAGGCGGGCTCCCGGCGGACAACCCCCTTGCAATCGGCTTCAGGAACGGACCGCTTTCTGCCGGAGGCGTCGGCGCTCTATCGATCCGCCAACCGCCCTGGCACTCCGGTGGCACTCCGGCGAGATCCTTGCCGTCGCTAGCCGCCCAGGCCGCAGGCGCAAGCACTCGCGCGTGGCGTGAAATGGCCACGTCGCGGGCCGCCGAGAACCGCGTCAAGACAAAGTCCGACATAAGGCCGGACGCCTGTCGTCCGCCGCGCGAGTACGACCTGTGGCCAATTTTCAACAGCGCCGCGGACCAATCCGAGCTCATCTTAAATTAAAGTGCTCGTGCGTTGCCGGTCCAGTCCATCCGTGCGACGATTGCACCAGGTTCGCACAGGGTCATACGGTCCTTGACACGTCTTCGCGCAGTGGTGCTCGCCGTTCTGGCGATGGCCGTGGCCATCGCCCCGGCAGTGCCGTGCACGATGAAGCGGCACGCCGCCGCCGACCACCT
The DNA here is from genome assembly GCF_022179325.1 of Methylobacterium isbiliense. Lineage (GTDB taxonomy): Bacteria > Pseudomonadota > Alphaproteobacteria > Rhizobiales > Beijerinckiaceae > Methylobacterium > Methylobacterium isbiliense. Next base: position 15,969 of record NZ_BPQQ01000033.1, read on the forward strand.
GGTGGTCGCCGTCAAGGCGTCCGAGCCCCACGCGCACCATCGCCATCATCATGCGCGTGCGGACGATGATGATGCATCGTCCGGGGTCTCCCTTCAAGCGGAGCACGGAGACGCCACGCTCTCCGGTTCGGGTGCCGCGGCAGACACCTCCACCGGCCTTGGCCACCAGCAGCCTCCTGGCACGCCTGGGCACCACAAGCGTG
>NZ_BPQQ01000034.1 GCF_022179325.1 Methylobacterium isbiliense
GACGAACGGCTCCTGCTTGCCGTTCGTCTACGGGTCGCTCGGCGGCGCGACCGCAGCCCTGGTGCCCGATCCCGGCGGCCAGGATGCGGCCGACCCGGCGGGCCGGCTCGTGCGTGAGACCCGGCGCGACTACGAGTTCGCCGAGCGGGTCGGGACCAAGGAAGCCTGGGGCTCGTTCCTGGCGGCGCATCCGGCCGGGTTCTACGCCGACCTCGCCCGGGCGCAGCTTAGCAAGCTCACCGTCGGCGCGGGCGCCTCGCCCCCGGCGCCGCCCGAGCGCAAGCCGCTGCCCGGACCACTGCCCAAACCTTCGCCCAAGCTCCTGCCGGAGACGCGCCCGCCGACCGAGGATCCGGTCACGGCGGCGATCGATCCGGGACCCAAGGCCCTGCCGCCCGCGGCCGGCCGCGCGGAGGCCTGCCAGCGCGACGCCGAGACTCTGGCGCGCCTGCGCACGCGGCGGGTGCCCGAGGAGATCCTGCGCTTCCGGCGCGAGCTGACCTGCGAGGAGCTGCGGCCCCAGCTCGCGCGCCTGATCGAGAGCACGGCCGCCGAGGAGGCGCTGCCGCCCCCGAAGGTGGTGCCCGATCCGGAGCCGCTGCGGCCGGCCCCACGAATCGAACGCTCGCCGGGACCGGAACGGTCGCCGGGACCGGAACGGTCGCCGGGCGCGGCCCTTCCTCCGGCGACGGCGCGGGCCACCGGCGCGCCCGCGAGCTGCGAGCAGGAGGCCCAGATCCTGGCGCGGCTGCGCGCCACGCGGGATGCGCAGGAGATCGACCGCTTCGCCCGCAGCCTCGCCTGCCAGGATCTGCGCCCTCAGGTGCTGCGCCTGCGCGAGAGCGTGATGGACGAGTAGGAGCACCGCCCGGTCGCCCCTCACGGCGGGAGGGCGCCCGCCTCGCGCAGGAAGGCGGCCGTGGCGGGATGGAGCCATGCGGCCGGAACCGCGGCCGGCAGGTCGCGCGGATCGCTCGCCCGCTCGTGCGGGAGATGCCGCGCCAGGGCGTCCCGGCCGCGATCGATCGCCCGCACGAGTCGCGACACGGCCGAATCCTCCAGACCCGGCCTGGCGATGATGAAGCTCCAGGAGCCGACCGTCGCGATCGCCTCCGCCTGCGCCGGGAAGGTCCCGGCCGGCACCGTCATGCGGCGCAGCGAGGGGCTCAGGGCGAGGATGGCGTCCAGGGCCTCCGCGGGCGGGCCGAAGAAGCGGGCACCGCCCGGCGCGGCGGCCATCGCCCGGAAGCCCGGCCAGCCGAGGCCGCCGCCCCACAGGGCGGCGGCGCGGCCGTCGCGGACCATCTCCGGCCCGTCGCCGGCCCGGTCGAGCAGGATCGGCTGGATGTCGCGCTCCGGTTCGAGGCCGGCCCCGCGCAGCACCGTGCGCCCCATCGCGGTGAGGCCGGAGCTGCGCGTGCCGAGCGCGACCGGCCGGCCCCGCAGATCCGCGAGGGCGCGCACCGGGCTCGCCGCCGGCACGACGAAGAGCCCGGGCGCGGCGTAGACCGGGGCTACCACCGCGAGCCCGGCCCGATCCGGCCCGGCCAGGGCCTCGTGGGCGTACTCGCCCTGCACGAGCGCCAGGTCGACCTGCCCCTCCCGCAGCAGGACGAGGTTCTCGCTCGATCCGGTGGTGGCGCGCCGCGCGAGTTCCAGCGCCGGATCGACCTCGCGCAGGGCGGCGGCGAGCGCCTCGCCGTAGGCCGGAAAGCCGCCCCCCGGCGTCGCCGTCCCGAGCACGAGGCGCAGGGGCTCCTCGGCCCGGAGCGACCGCACCGGCCAGAGCGGGACGGCCATCGCCATCGCGGCGGTGAGGGACAGCCAGTGTCTCAGCATGACGGGTCCTGCCTCTTGCGGCATCCGCGGGTGCCCGGCCGGGCTTGCCGGGCGATGGTACGGGGAGACGCCCGCGAAGGCGAAGCCCGGTGGCGCGCGGCACCTCTCCGCCCGCCGGGTTCAGCCCTGCCCCGGGCTCCCGGCCGGTCGCTATCCAAGCGCGACCGACCTCCGTAAGCTCGGGCGGCGCGCCCGCGCGCCACGATCGCGCGGCCGGCGGCGCCCGGGGAGGACGGCATGGTCAAGATCCTGGCGGGGCTGCGCATCGTCGAGGGCTCGGCCTTCGTCGCCGCGCCCCTGGCCGGCATGACGCTGGCGCAGATGGGTGCGGACGTGATCCGCTTCGACCGCATCCGGGGCGGGCTCGATCACGCGCGCTGGCCGGTGACCGACCAGGGCCGCAGCCTGTTCTGGGCCGGGCTGAACAAGGGCAAGCGCAGCCTCGCGGTCGACATGTCCACCCCGCGCGGACAGGAGGTGGTGACCCGCCTCATCTGCCAGCCCGGCGAGGGCAAGGGCATCTTCCTCACCAACCTGCGCGTGCGCGGCTGGATGGACTACGACACGCTGCGGCAGCACCGCGAGGACCTGATCATGATGTCGATCACCGGCGACCGCCACGGCGGGCCGCAGGTGGACTACACGGTCAACCCCGCGGTGGGCTTTCCCGCCGCCACGGGGCCGGAGGGCTCGACCGAGCCGGTGGGGCACGTGCTGCCGGCCTGGGACTGCATCACCGGCCAGCAGGCGGCGCTGGGCATCCTGGCCGCCGAGCGCCACCGCCGCCTGACCGGACGCGGCCAGGTGGTGGAACTCGCGCTCAAGGACATGGCGCTCGCCATGCTGGGCAATCTCGGCCTGATCGGCGAGGTGACGGTGAACGGCACCGACCGCCCGAAGGTCGGGAACGCGCTCTACGGCGCCTATGCGCAGGATTTCGTCTGCCGGGACGGCGAGCGGGTGATCGTGGTGGCCCTCACCCAGCGGCAATGGGACACCCTTCAGGCGGCGACCGGGACCCGGCCCGAGATGGATGCGCTCGCCGCACGGCTCGGCGCCGACCTGCGGCAGGAGGGCGAACGCTACCACCACCGCCACGCCATCACGGCGGTGCTGGCGCCCTTCTTCGCGGCGCGCCGGCTCGACGAGTTCGCGGGCGCGTTCCAGGCCCGCGGCGTGACGTGGTCCCGCTACCGCTCGTTCCGCCAGGTGGTGGAGGAGGATCCGGACTGCTCGACCGACAACCCGATGTTCACCCGGCTGGAGCATCCGGGGATCGGGTCGTACCTCACCCCCGGCAACCCGATCGTGTTCTCGGACGTGGAGCGCGTCGCTCCCCGGCGCGCGCCGAGCCTGGGGGAGAACACCGACGAGATCCTGGCCGAGATCGGCTACGGCGATGCCGAGGTCGCGCGCCTGCACGACGACGGCATCGTGGCGGGGCCGCGCTGAGCCCCGCTCAGGACAGGCCGCTGGAGCCGATGACGTTGCTGACGACGGGCCAGACTTCGAGGAAGCCGCGGTAGACCATGTCGAGGGCCACGTACAGGATGATCACCAAGCCGACATAGCCGATCCAGTGATACTTCTGCAGCAGGCGCGCGATGAAGCTCGCGGCGATGCCCATCAGGGCGATCGACAGGCCAAGGCCGAAGACGAGGACGACCGGGTGCTCGCGCGCGGCGCCCGCCACCGCCAGCACGTTGTCGAGCGACATCGACACGTCCGCCACGACGATCTGCCACGCCGCCTGACCGAAGGTCTTGCGCGGGGCGTGCTCGGCGATCTGGCCATCCCGGTCGAGATCCCGATCCTCCAGGGCCTCCTCGGCTTCGAGGTCCAGCTCCGCGTGGCCCGCCCGCAGCTCGCGCCACATCTTCCAGCAGACCCAGAGCAGCAGGATGCCGCCGGCCAGGAGCAGGCCCACGATGGCGAGGAGCTGGGAGACCATTCCGGCGAAGACGATGCGCAGGACCGTGGCGGCGGCGATGCCGATCAGGATGGCCTTGTTGCGCTGGTCCCGCGGCAGGCCCGCCGCCGCCAAGCCGATCACGACCGCGTTGTCGCCGGCGAGGACCAGGTCGATCATGATGACCTGCAGGAATGCCGACAGGACTTCGGCCGTCAGGAGGTCGCTCATGACGAGAGCCCCGGCATGAGAGGACCGTGCTCGGAAGGGGGGTGCGACATGTCTCGGGAGAACCTCGTGCTCGGCGGCCGCCGCGCGGGTGCGGGCCGGTTCCTGACTGACGGACCTGCCCGGGGGCGAGGCACGCCCCCGGTCGCCCCAGAAAAGGGCAGCTTTGCGGCTCGGCATCACGCGCCGGCGCCGAGACCGGCCCGGCGGCGGCGATGAGGCGGGGATGACGGCCCGAGGGCCGCGGATTCAGGCCGCTCCCCTCAGGCGATGACGATGAACAGGAGCCACACCACGACGGGGGCCACAACCGTCACCAGGGCTCCATAGCCCATGAGCTTGCGGAAGAATGCATCCCGGTCGACGTTTTTGGCCGTGGCGAGCACGATCGCGCCGTTGGTCGAGAAGGGGCTCACGTCCACGATCGTGGACGAGACCGCCATCGCCCCGATGAAGCCCACCGGATTGACGCCCGTGCCGGCCTGCAGGAACGGCACCGCCAGGGGGATGAGGGAGCCCAGCACCGCCGTCGAGGACGCGAAGGCCGACACCACCGCCCCGATGAAGCACAGGAGCAGGGCCGCCATCATCGGCGAGGCGAGGCCGGCGACGCTGTTCCCGACGAACCCGATCGTGCCCATCTTCTCCAGCACGAACACGTAGGTGCTCACGCCTGTGATCAGCATGATCTCGGGCCAGCTCACCTGCCCGATCGCCCGCTTCTGCAGGTTGGGCGCCACGAGCGACAGGGCGAGCCCGATGGTGATCGAGACGAAGCCGATATCCAGGTTGAAGGCCAGGACCAGCACGGCGAGCGCGATCAGCCCGACCAGCGTGAGCCCCTGGTAGAGCCGCGAGCCGCCGGCCGTCTCCGCCTCGGCACGATCCTCGACCAGCGGATCGTCGAGGCCCTTCTCCAGCTTCCGCTCCTCGGTGAGCGCCTCGGCCTCCGCGTCCCCGAACGCCTGGGGCCCGCGCTGCGGCAGCGTGACCCGGACAGGCGGCACGTCCGTGCCGCCCGGGGCGCCCGCGAGCGCCGCCTTCGTCCCCATCAGCCTGAGGCCGCCCATCAGGACGAACAGCAGGACCGCGACGGCGAGGTTCACGCCGAGGCTCGCGAAGAACGTGAAGAGTTCGTTGAGGGGGAGGCCAGCCTTCGCCACCACCGTGTTGGTGATGCCGCCATAGATGCTGATGGGCGAGAAACCGCCGCCCTGCGCGCCGTGGATGACGAGCAGACCCATCAGCAACGGATTGATGTTGTACTTCGCGGCGAAGCCCAGGGCGATCGGGGCGATGATCGCGACCGCGGCCGGGGAGACGGCCCCGACGGCCGTGAGCGCCCCCGTGATCCCGAACATGATCCACGGGATGGCGGCGATCCGGCCGCGCACCGCCCTGACGGCGAGCTGGACCAGCCAGTCGATGGTGCCGTTGTTCTGCGCGATGGCGAACAGGTAGGTGATGCCGACGAGCGTGAGAAACAGGCCGCCGGGAAACCCGGCGATGATCTCCTTAGTGGACAGGCCTGCCGCGAGGGTGCCGACCAGAAAGGCGCCGACGAAGGCCAGCACGCCCATGTTGACCGGCCAGATCGTGGCCACCACGAACATGGCGCAGAGCGCGTAGATCGAGATCAGGTGAGGCGTCACGCGTGTTTCCTCCGTGTGCTCGGCCGCAGCCTTCGAGGCCGCCGACGGGGACGGCTTGCGGTGCCTCCCTCGCTTTGGATCCCTTGTAGCCGAACGGTACGCAGAAACAAGCGTCTTGTATACAAGAATGGCGTTGAAGGATAATGACGGCAGCCCTATGCTCGCCGGCGGCCCGCGAGGAACGAGCGATGCGCCGCGCCGAAGCGCTCAGGGATCAGCTTGAGCAGGACATCGTGACCGGTCACTTCCGGCCAGGCGATCGCCTGGACGAGCAGAGCCTCGCGGCGCGTTTCGGCGTCTCGCGCACGCCGATCCGGGAAGCCCTGATGCAGCTCGCCTCGACCGGCATGGTGGAGCTGCAGCCGCGCCGCGGCGCCTTCGTGGCCAGCCTGACCCTGCAGGCCGTGATCGAGCGGTTCGAGGCGATGGCGGCGCTGGAAGGCATGTGCGGCGCGCTGGCCGCACGCCGGATTACCGAGGCGCAGCGCGCCCGCCTCGTCGCGGCGCACGAGCAATGCGTGGAGGCGACCCGGAACGGCTGCGCGGACACCTACTACTACGCGAACGAGCGCTTCCACCGCACGATCTACGAGGCCTGCCACAACCACTACCTCGCCGAGCAGGCCGGGCAGCTCCATACCCTGCTCAAGCCGTATCGCCGGCTGCAGCTGCGCGCACGCCACCGCGTCTCCCAGTCGCTCGGCGAGCACGCAATGATCGTGGAGGCGATCGCCGCCGGCGATTCCGCCGGGGCCGAGCATCACCTCCGGGAGCACATCCTGATCCAGGGCGAACGCCTGAACGACTTCATCAGCAGCTTCGGCACCGCGGACGTCGCCTGACGGCCGGGCGGCGACGGGGGCCGGTCGCGCCTCGCGCCTATCTCACGGGCACGCCGAAGCGCCAGGACAGCGCGTGCTCGGGTTCGGGACGCGCGGAGGCGGCGGACCCGGATGAGCGGGCGATCTCGAAGTCCAGCCGCTGCCGGTGCGTCTCCGCCAGCGCCGCGAGGATGCGCCGCACCGGTGCGGCGGGCGCGGGGCGAGCGCGCGAGGCATCGCCACGGCCGGACGAGCCGGCCCGCGAAGGATCTCGGGCAAGGGAATGGGCAAGGGAGTTTGACGGAGTGTGGGACGCCATGATCGATCTCCGGAGCTGCGGCTCGGCGGTTCAGGCGTTCCCTCCCCCTCGCATATGGGACGTTTCTGCTGCGTTGCAACATGAGGCGATGCGCGGGCCGGAGCCGCGACGCGGCCCCGTTGCCGTCAGGCGCCCAACGCCCGCTCCAGCTCGCCCTTCGACATCCGGGAGCGGCCCGGAATGTCGCGCTCCCTCGCCTTGCGCATCAGCTCGGCCTTGGTGGCGCCCTTCGCGGAGCCCTTGCGGGCGGAGGCGGCCTTGGCGGCGACGTCCTTGGGCTGGCGGGAATGCTGTTTGCCCCTGGCGCTGTCGGCGCGCTTCTTGGCGGTGGTGCGCCGGTACTCCGCGTCGCTCAGGCGCGCGCGCGCGGCCTTGGGCAGATAGCGCTCGCCGGTCTCGCCGCTCTTGGCGCCCGACTTCGTGCCCCAATCCTCGTCGGTCCACTGCGTGAGGTGGTTGTCCGAGGACTTCTTGCCCTCGTAGCCGCCGCCCTCCTGCTTGTACTCCTGCACGGCCATCTGGGCCTTGCGGGCCGACCATTGCCCGGGCTTGCCGCCCTTGGCGGAGCGCGTGACCTGCGCCTTCACCTTGTCCCACAGCTTCGGGTCGGTCTTCTTGGCTGTTCCGGCCATGTCATCCTCTCTCGTCGGCGTCCTCTCGATCGTCGCCCACCAACAGGAGCCCGCGCGGCCGGGTTCCGCAGGGGCGGCCGGGTCAACTGACTGGGATCGGACGGTTGACTCGGGCCGAGACTGCCCGCATCCACCCGGTGTCGCGGCGCCGCAGCGCCCGCGCGGAGCCACGTCCATGACCAGAGCCACCCTGCAGCGCCCGAGCGTCTTCATCGACGGCGAGGCCGGCACGACCGGTCTCGGCATCCGCGAGCGCCTGGAGCGATTCGACGACATCCGCCTGCGCTCGATCCCGCACGAGGCGCGCAAGGACCCGCAGGCGAAGCGCGCGCTGCTCGCCGAGGTGGACCTCGTGGTCCTGTGCCTGCCGGACGATGCCGCGGTGGACACCGTGGCGATGGCCGACGGCCTGCCCGGAGGCGGCCCGCGCATCCTCGACGCCAGCACGGCGCACCGGGTCGCGCCCGGCTGGACCTACGGATTCGCCGAGATGACGCGCGGCCAGCGCACGGCCCTGCGCGCCTCGCGGCGGGTCGCCAATCCGGGCTGCTACCCGACGGGCGCCATCGCGCTCCTGCGCCCGCTCGTCGAGGCGGGGCTGATTCCGGCCGATTTCCCCATCAGCATCAACGCGGTGAGCGGCTACAGCGGCGGCGGGCGCAAGATGATCGAGGCCTACGAGGCCGGCACCGCGCCGGCCTTCGAGCTCTACGGGCTCGGCCTCGCCCACAAGCACCTCGCCGAGACGCAGGCCTATAGCGGCCTGACCCGGCGCCCGATCTTCATCCCGTCGGTCGGCAACTTCCGGCAGGGGATGCTGGTGTCGATCCCGCTGCACCTCGACGCGCTGCCGGGCCGGCCCGCGGCCGGCGACCTCGAAGCGGCGCTCCAGGCGGCCTACGAGGGCGAGCCCCTGGTGCGCGTGGTGCCGGGCGCGGAGGACGGCGCCCACCGCGAGCGCCTGGAGCCGGAGGCGCTGAACGACAGCGACCGTCTGGAGCTGCGGGTGTTCGGCTCGGACGCTCACGCCCACGCGGTGCTCGTGGCGCGCCTCGACAACCTCGGCAAGGGCGCCTCGGGCGCCGCGGTGCAGAACCTGCGCCTGATGCTCGACCTCGAGTGAGGAGGGCGCGGCGGCTCTCCCCCGCGCGTCCTGCGGGAGCCCGGGACGTCGGAGAGCCGCCCCGTCCGCCCGACGGCGGAACCGCTTTCCGGGCCATGGGGCGATACCAAGCTCTGCGCACACGCCGATGGGCGCGGGACCGCGACCGAAGGATCACGCAGTTCGTGGAATGCGGACGGAATCCGATCGCCGCAGCATCCCGCTAACCCTTCGGGCACATGGCCGTCGCCGTCGCCGACCTCCTTGGCAAAGGCGTAAGCTTTACTCCCCCACGGTTTCGCCGTGCGGAGTGGCGGAGGCGATGGCGCGGCGGATGGGCTGGGGCTTGCGGCGGGGACGGGCGTTCGGGGCCGACACCGCCGGCGGCGTGATGGTGGTCTTCGCCCTGCTCGCCCCCGTCCTCCTGGGCGCGGTCGGCACGGCCGTCGACTACGCAACCTGGACGCGCCAGCAGACGCATCTGCAGGCCGCCGCCGACGCCGCCGCCCTCTCGGCCGCCCGGGAATTGTCGGTGAGCACGGCGGATCTGCGCCGGGTCGATGCGGTGGCCCGCAGCATCGTGCTGGCGCGCCTGGACGCGGCCGGGCTCCGGCAGGTCCCGATCGTGGAAGCGGCGCTGCCGGACGCCGCGTCCGTGCGGGTGGCGATCCGCATGCCCCGGCAGGACAGCTTCGCGGGCCTGCTCGGCGTGGCGCCCGGAGATCTCGCCGCCGACGCCACCGCGATCCTGAGTGGCCGGCGCAAGCTCTGCGTGCTCGCCCTCGACGCCGCCGCGGCCGAGACCGTGCACCTCAAGTCGAATTCCTGGCTCACGGCGCGGGACTGCGACGTCCACTCCAACGCCCGGCACGCGGCCGGCATCGCCAGCGACAGCGGCATCCAGGTCACGGCCGCCAAGGTGTGCTCGGCGGGCGGCTTCTCCGGCCAGGGCTCCTTCCGGGGCAGCCGCATGAGCGACTGCGCGGCGATCCCCGATCCACTCGCCGGCCGCGCCGCGCCCGCGCCCGGCCCCTGCCTGCCCGGCACCTCCGTGATCGACCGCGGCACGCCCGGCAGCCGCCACCGCGTGCCCGCCGGGACCTATTGCGGCGGCCTGTTCATCGGCGGCAACTCGGTGGTGACGCTCGAACCCGGCACCTACGTGATCAGCGGCGGGCCGCTCGTCGTCGACTCGAACGCCGATGTGGCCGGCGACGGCGTCGGCTTCTACCTCACCGGCGCGAACGCCCGGTTCCAGTTCCTCAGCAACGCCAGGGTCGACCTCGACGCCCCCACCGGCGGTCCGCTCGCGGGCCTGCTGTTCTACGAGGACCGCGGCGCCGGGGAGATGCGCGAGCACGAGATCAAGTCGAACTACGTCTCCAACATGACCGGGACGATCTACCTGCCGAAGGGGCGCCTCGTGGTGGACGCGACGAACGAGGTGGCGCAGCAATCGCACTTCACCGTCATCGTCAGCCGGCAGATCCGGCTCACCGCCAACCCGAAGCTCGTGGTGAACGCGAATTACGGCCTCACCAGCGTGCCGGTGCCGAAGGGGCTCGGCCCGATGGACGGCGAGATCCGGCTGGCGGATTGAGCGCGGGGCCGCCCACCCTTGTCGCGGGCCGGGCGATGCTGCAAAGCGTCGTCGCCTCTCCCAGGGCGGTCCGGCGGACCGCCAGATTCGGGCCCGTGACATGCACGACATCCGCGCCATCCGCGAGACCCCGCAGGCCTTCGACGAGGGCCTGCGCAAGCGCGGGCTGGAGCCGCTCTCGCCCGCGCTGATCGCCCTCGACGATGCCCGCAAGGCCGCGGTCTCGGCCGCGCAGGCCGCGCAGGAGCGCCGCAACGCCCTCTCGAAGGAGGTCGGCGCGGCCAAGAAGGCGAAGGACGAGGCCCGCGCGCAGGCGCTGATGGCCGAGGTGGCCCGCCTCAAGGACGAGGCCCCTGCCCTCGATGCCGCCGCCGACGAGGCCGGGCGCCGGCTGAACGAGGCGCTCGCGGCGATCCCCAACACGCCGAAGGCCGACGTGCCGGTGGGCGCCGACGAGCACGGCAACGTCGAGTACCGGCGCTTCGAGGGGCGCGGACGGCCCGAGAGCGGGCGCCAGCACTTCGAGATCGGCGAGGCCGCCGGCCTGATGGATTTCGAGGCGGCCGCCAAGCTCTCGGGGTCGCGCTTCGTGGTGCTCAAGGGCCATCTCGCCCGGCTGGAGCGGGCGCTCGGCCAGTTCATGCTCGACCTGCACACCACGGAGCACGGCTACACCGAGGTCGCGCCCCCGCTCCTCGTGCGCGACGAGGTGATGTTCGGGACCGCGCAGCTGCCGAAGTTCCGCGAGGACCAGTTCGCGGCGCTGCCGGGCTCCCTCGACCCGCAGGCGGGGCCGACCCGCTGGCTCATCCCAACCGCCGAGGTGCCGCTCACCAACCTCGTGCGCGAGGCGATCCTCGCCGAGGACGAGCTGCCGCTGCGCTTCACCGCGCTCACCCCCTGCTTCCGGGCCGAGGCGGGGGCGGCGGGGCGCGACACCCGGGGCATGCTGCGCCAGCACCAGTTCACCAAGGTCGAACTCGTCTCGATCACCACGCCGGAGCAATCCGCCGAGGAGCACGAGCGGATGCTGGTCTCGGCCGAGGCGGTGCTGAAGAAGCTCGACCTGCCCTACCGGGTGATGACGCTGTGCACCGGCGACATGGGCTTCGCCTCGCAGAAGACCTATGACATCGAGGTCTGGCTGCCGGGCCAGCAGACCTACCGGGAGATCTCCTCCTGCTCGGTCTGCGGCGACTTCCAGGCCCGGCGCATGGAGGCGCGCTTCCGCCCCCGCGAGGGCAAGGGGGTGGTCCCCGTCCACACCCTCAACGGCTCGGGCGTGGCGGTCGGCCGCGCGCTCATCGCCGTGATGGAGAACTACCAGAACCCGGACGGCAGCGTCACGGTACCGTCCGCGCTCGCGCCCTACATGGGCGGCCTCACCCGGATCGAAGGACCGAAGAGCTGATGCGCATTCTCGTCACCAACGATGACGGCATCCACGCGCCGGGGCTGAAGGTCCTGGAGGAGATCGCCCGCGCGATCTCGGACGACGTCTGGATCGTGGCGCCGGAGACCGACCAGAGCGGCGTCTCGCACTCGCTCTCGCTCAACGATCCCCTGCGCCTGCGCCGGGTCTCGGAGAAGCACTTCGCGGTCAAGGGCACGCCCTCCGACTGCGTCATCATGGGGGTGCGCCACATCCTCAAGGAACAGGGACCCGACCTCGTGCTCTCGGGCGTCAACCGCGGCCAGAACGTCGCCGAGGACGTGACCTATTCGGGCACCATCGCGGGGGCGATGGAGGGGACGATCCTGGGCGTGCGCTCCATCGCCATGAGCCAGGCCTACGGGGCGGGCGGGCGCGCCAACGTGAAGTGGCACACGGCCGCCCATCACGGCCCGCGCACGGTCCGGCGCATCCTGGAGGCCGGGATCGAGCCGGGCATCCTCGTCAACGTCAACTTCCCGGATTGCGAGCCGGACGAGGTGCGGGGCCTCGCGGTGGTGGCGCAGGGCATGCGCAACCAGCAGCTCCTCGCCATCGACGAGCGCATGGACGGGCGCGGCAACCCGTATTTCTGGCTCGCCTTCGCCAAGGCGCGGTTCGAGCCGGCCAACGGCACCGACCTCAAGGCCATCGCCGAGCAGCGCATCGCGGTCACGCCGCTGCGCCTCGACCTCACCGACGAGCCCACCCTGACGCGCTTCGCGCAGGCGCTCGGCTAGCCTCCCACCCGTGCGCGAGACCTCCGGCGCGGTCGAGGCCGCCGCCTTCGTGCTGGCCTTGCGCGCCCGCGGGGTCCGCGACCCGGCCGTGCTCGGGGCGATGGAACGCGTCCCGCGCGAGCGCTTCGCCCCGCCCGCCCTGCGCGAACTGGCCCGCCGCGACCTCGCGCTGCCGCTGCCCTGCGGCCAGACCATGACGGCCCCGAGCGTCGTCGCGGCCATGCTCTCGGCCCTCGATCCGCCGCGGGGGGCGCGGGCGCTGGAAGTCGGCACCGGGTCGGGCTACGCCACGGCCCTGCTGCTGCGCCTCGGCTGCGCGGGCGTGGAGAGCCTGGAGCGCTACGCGGGCCTGGCGGCGGCGGCGGCGGAGCGCCTCGCGGCCGAGGGCTTCGCGGGGGCGTCCGTCGTCCACGGAGACGGCTGCGCGCCCGGCGACGGCCTGTTCGACCGCATCCTCGTCAACGGGGCCGTGCCGGCCCTGCCCGAGGGCCTGCTGGCGCGCCTCGCCCCGGGCGGTCGCCTCGTCGGCGCGCTCGCGGGGGCGGGCGGCACCCGGCTCGCCGTGGTCGAGCGGGACGCGGAGGGTCTGTGGCGGCGCCAGCCCGATCCCGCCCTGCGGCTCGCCCCGCTGACGCCCGGCCTTGCCCGGACGCTGTAGTTCGGCCGCGCATCCTTACTGGCGATCCCGCGCCCGCAACGGAAGCTTAACCTGAATGGGATTTGAATTCCCTCCATCGGGTTGCGTGTATGTGCGGGTGCGTCGATGCGGGATCGTGGGGCTGGGAACGGGATGCGGACGCTGTCGCGCTTCGCTCTCATCGGTCTGATCGGGGGTGCGTCGGCAGCCTGCAGCTCCGACACGCTGCGCTTGAGTGATCCTTTCACCAATCCGTTCTCGGCCAGCACGGCGAGCCCGGAGCCGGGCGCCACCGGCAGCCTGCCCGAGGGCGAGGCCGTCGCCGCCCCCCTGCGCGCCTCGCCGATCCGCTCCGAGGCGCTGCCCGCGCCGGGCGCCGGCCCGATGCCGCTCTCCGGCCGCGCCACCCAGGCGCCCCAGACCGCGCCCCAGAGCCCGCGCGTCGTCGCCTCGACGGCCCCGGTCACCAGCGCCGCCGGCGGCTGGACCGCCCGGGGCGGCACCACCATCACAGTCGGCCAGGGCGACACGCTCAACCAGCTCTCGACCCGTTTCGGCGTGCCGACGAGCGCGATCCTGTCGGCGAACGGCCTGTCGGGCGCGAGCCAGATCACGCCCGGCCGGCAGATCGTGATCCCGGTCTACGACGCCGGCGGCTCCGCCGCGCTGACGCCGCGCGTCGCCCCGGCCGCGCCTCAGCCCCGCATGGTGCTGCAGCAGCCCAAGCCCGAATCGAAGCCCGATTCCCGGCCCGAGCCGCGCAGGATCGAGATCAGCAAGCCCGAGCCGGCCAAGGCTGAGCCCGTCCGGGTCGCCTCGGTGGAGCCGACCCGCAAGGTCGCCGAGACGCCCGAGCGCAAGGCGCCGGTCCGCCCGGGCCAGGCCGCGCCGGTCCCGGTCAAGCCGGCCGCCGCCGAGCGCGCCGCCAAGCTCAACACCCGGCCGGCCGAGCCCGTCCGGACCGCGAAGGCGGAGGTGAAGGAGACGAAGCCCGAGCCGAAGAAGCCCGCCGAGAAGGTCGCGGCCAAGCCGGAGCCCAAGCCGGAGCCCAAGCCCGTCGCCAAGGTCGAGCCCAAGCCCGAACCGAAGGCCGTCGCCAAGGCCGAGCCCAAGCCGGAGCCCAAGCCCGAGCCGAAGAAGCCCGTCGAGAAGGTCGCCAAGCTCGAAGCCCCGAAGGCCAAGCCCGAGGAGCCGAAGGCCGAGGCCAAGAAAGCCGTCGAGGCACCCAAGCCCGTGGCCAAGGTCGAGCCGCCCAAGGTCGAGCCCAAGCCGGAGCCCAAGGCCGAGCCGAAGCCCGACCCGGCGCCCGCCGCCGAGGAGGCCGCCTTCCGCTGGCCGGCCCGCGGCCGGGTGATCGCCGGCTACGGATCGAGCGGCAACGAGGGCATCAACATCGCGCTCCCCGAGGGCACGCCGGTGAAGGCCGCCGAGGAGGGCACGGTCGCCTATGCGGGCAGCGACGTGAAGGGCTACGGCAAGCTGGTGCTGGTGCGCCACGCCAACGGCTACGTCTCGGCCTACGCCCATAACGGCGAGATCGAGGTGCGCCCCGGCGAGAAGGTGAAGCGGGGCCAGACGATCGCCAAGTCCGGCTCGTCCGGCAACGTGACCTCGCCGCAGCTGCACTTCGAGATCCGCAAGGGCGCGACCCCGGTCGACCCGATCCCGCGCCTCGCGAGCAACTGAGGCCCCCAGTCGGACACAGAGCCCCCTCCCCGGAGGGGGCTCTCGTCGTTGGGCGATCAGTTCATCCGCCACACCGCCGCATTGACCAGCGTCGCGTAGGAGACCCAGCCGGCGTAGGGCAGGAGCATCAGGGCGGCGGGCCGGTCGAGGGGCCAGACCAGCCGGATCGTCCACAGGATCATCACCAGCAGGGCGACGATGACCACGAGCCCGCCCAGGATGTCGTGGGCGCCGAAGAACACCGGGGTCCAGGCGGCGTTGAGGGCGAGCTGGAGGAAGAAGGCCGCGAGGGCGAGGCGGCGGGTGCGCCGCGCCTCGCCGGGGACCGGCGCGGTGCCGAGCACGCGCCAGCAGGCGAGGGCCATCAGGGCGTAGAGGATCGTCCAGGCGACCGGGAAGAGCCAGTTCGGCGGCGTGAAGTCCGGCTTGGCGAGGCCCGCGTACCAGGTCGGGATGTTGGGCGTGGTGAAGATCGGTCCGGTGGAGGCGGCCAGCAGCACCGGCAGCACGGCGGCGAGGAGGCGCGGCAGGGCCGGCAGGACGGGTGCGCGGATCGGGCTCTCGGCTCGCATGACGGGGATCTCATGAGGGAATGCGACCGACCTTGCGCGCACCCCCCCGTTCTGCAAGGGCGTGGCGTTGCCGCATCCCCGCAGGAGCCCGCCATGAGCCGCCAGACCCCACCCTCCGCCTGGTCGAAGCGCAGCCTCGCCGCCCAGGCGCTGGGCCATGTCGAGCCGGTGACGAAGGCGGTGGTGCAGCCGATCCACCTCGCCACCACCTACATCCGCGATCCCGACAACCAGTACAGCTCGGGCTTCGTCTACGGCCGGCCGGACAACGCCACGGTGCGCGAGGCCGAGGGCGTGCTGGCGATGCTGGAGGAGGCCGAGGCCGGGGCGCTGCTGTTCGGCTCCGGCATGGCGGCGGCCACCGCCGTGTTCGCGGCCCTCGATCCGGGCGACCACGTGGTGGCGCCCACGGTGATGTACTGGGCGCTGCGCCGCTGGCTCGCCGAGGAAGCGACGCGCTGGGGCCTGAGGGTCGATTTCGTCGCCACCGACGACCTTCCGGCGCTGAAGGCTGCCATGCGCCCGGGCGAGACCAAGCTCGTCTGGCTGGAAACACCCTCGAACCCGCTCTGGACCGTCACCGACATCGCGGCGGCGGCCGAGATCGCCCACGCGGCGGGCGCGCGGCTCGCGGTGGATTCCACCGTCGCCTCGCCGGTGGTCACCCGCCCGCTGGCGCTCGGCGCGGACGTGGTGATGCACGCGGCCACCAAGGTGCTCAACGGCCATTCCGACGTGATCGCGGGGGCGCTGGCGGGGGCGCGGGCGGATGCGTTCTGGACCCGCATCCAGCGGGTGCGCGCGAGCCAGGGGGCGATCCTCGGGCCGTTCGAGGCCTACCTGCTGCTGCGCGGGATGCGCACCCTGCACCTGCGCATCGCGGCCCAGATGGCGGGCGCCGCCGCCCTCGCGCGGCGCCTCTCGGAGCACCCGGAGGTCGCCGGCGTGCTCTATCCGGGCCTGCCCGGCCATCCGGGCCACGCGGTGGCGGCCCGGCAGATGGAGGGCGGCTTCGGCACCATGCTGTCGATCCGGGTGAAGGGCGGCGAATCCGCCGCCATCGCGGCCGCCGCCCGCGTGGCGCTGTGGAAGCGCGCCACCTCCCTCGGCGGCGTCGAGAGCCTGATCGAGCACCGCGCCTCGGTGGAGGGGCCCGGCACGCCCTGCCCGCCGGACCTCCTGCGCCTCTCGGTCGGCATCGAGGATCCGGACGATCTCTACGCGGATCTCGACCGGTCGCTGGGGGCGGGCCGGTAGCGCGGCCGGAGCCGCTTGGTCGGGTCGAATCCCCGTCGCGGTGAACCGATCGGCGGGGCGGCGCGTTTCCGCTGCAAAGCTCGCCAGATGCCGAGCCAGCACCCGAGGCCCGCCATGCCTGCCGCCCTTCCCTTCGCGCTCCTCGGCGCGCACCTCGTCCTTGCCGCCGCGGACGGTCCGCCGAACCTCGACATCCGCGCGACCTGCGAGTCGCCCGGCCGCACCGCCGTCAGCAACGAGACCGGCTCCGACGGCTGCCTGCGCTCCGAGCGCCAAGCGGGCGACGACCTGCGCAAGCGCTGGGGCAGCTTCCCGTCGGCCGCCAAGCGGCAATGCTCGCAGCAATCGAGGGCCGGCGGCTTCCCGAGCTACGTCGAGATGCTCACCTGCCTCGAACTCGCCAGCGGCATCGCCCCGGGCGGCGCGGGCGCCGGCCCCGCCACCACCGGCAGCACCGGCGCCGAGGCCAATACGTCGAGCGGCACCAAGCTGACCGACGAGCCCTCGGCGAGCCAGCGCACCGATCCGCTCAAGGTGCTCGGCAAGCCCGCGCGCTGAGGGCGGGCACAGGGCCGTGACGCCGGTCCCGTCGCCGCATCGTGCGCCAATCCGCCGCCGCGGGGGCGGATGAGGCTCAGCGCGGCGGGGAGGCGGCCGCGTCGTCCGTGGTGGTCGAGAGCCAGACCGGCGCCTGACCGCCGGCCTGGACCTGGCGCGGGCGCGCCGGCAGCGGGACGGGCGGCGGCACGCCCGCACGGGCCGCCGCGAGGTCGCGCAGTTCCGGCGCCTGGGCGGTGTCGTCGACGGTCAGGAAGAGGCCGCGGCGGCGGGCGCGGGTGCCGAGATCGGCCCGGCTGGTGAGCACGCTCAGGGCCGGGCTGAGCAGGAGGCCGGCCGCGACCGGCGCCATCCACAGGGCCAGCAGCGGGTCGCCCGCGACCGCGAGCGACCCGGCGAGCAGCGCGCCCGCGGCCAGCGCGTCGACCTGCAGGCGGCACGCCTCGCGCCAGGGCACCCGGCGGTCGTCGCGCACCTGCGCGTCCCAGCGCACCACGCGTCCCGCGAAGGTGGTGAGGACGGCGCCCGCGTTGAACAGCGTCAGCACCGGCCACAGCAGCACCCACAGCCCCTGCTCCAGGGCGGCGCTGGCCATCAGCCGCCAAAAGCCCCCAAAGGCGCGCCGCCGGGCGGGGCTGAGGAGCACGTGGGCGAGGCTCAGGACCTTGGGGGCGGCGAGCACCGCCACGGTCAGCGCCGCGAGGGCGTGCGCGGCCGGGCCGTCGCCGGTGAGGCCGTAGGCGAGGAGGCCGAGATCCCCGCTCGCCGCCGCCTGCCACGTGCCCAGCGCCAGGAAGGCGACCCAGAGCGGCGAGGCGAGATAGGACAGGATGCCGACGAGGAGGTGCCAGCGGCTGCCGGCGGTGAGGCCCGGCGTGCCGAGCACGCCGAGATGCTGGAGGTTGCCCTGGCACCAGCGCCGCTCCCGGCCGAGCAGATCGACGAGGTTGGTCGGCATCTCCTCCCAGGTGCCGCCCTCCTCCGGCAGGAGGCGCAGCTCCCAGCCGGCGCGCCGGAAGAGCGCGCCCTCGACCGTGTCGTGGCAGAGGATCTCGCCCCCGAGCGGCGCACAGCCCGGCAGCACCGGCAGGTCGGCGCTGTCCGCGAAGGCGCGCACGCGCAGGATGGCGTTGTGGCCCCAGTAGCTGCCGTCCGGCCCCTGCCACGTGTCGAGCGCGCGGATCGACAGCGGTGCGTAGAGGCGCACGGCGAATTGCTGGATGCGGGCGAACAGGGTGTCGCGCCCGGCCGCGTAGCTCACGGTCTGGATCAGCCCGACGCGCGGATTGTCCTCCATCAGCCGGATCATCCGGCGCATGGTGGCCCCGCTCATCAGGCTGTCGGCGTCGAGCACGATCATGAAATCGTATTCGTCCCCGTAGGTCTCGCAGAACTCCGCGATGTTGCCGGCCTTGCGGCCGGCATTGTCGGCCCGCCGCCGGTAGCGCAGCCGCGGCAGGCCCGGGCCGCTCTCCCCGCGCCACGCCTGGGCGCGGGCGAATTCGCGCTCCTCCGCCGCCGCGATGGCGGGATCGCGCGTGTCGCTGAGGACGAAGATGTCGAGGTCGCGCCCGTCCCCGCCGGTGCGGGCGAGGGAGCGGGCCATCACCCGGATCGCCGCGAACACCGCCGCGGCATCCTCCGCGTGGATCGCCACCAGCACGGCGGTGCGGCTGCGCCCGGTCGGGGCCGGCGAGGCGGTCTCGGCGGCAATCTCGACCGCCGACATCACCCGCCGCCCGAGCCCCGCCGCCACCGCGCCGTAGATGTACTGCCACGCGATGTAGGCCTGCCACGTCATCACGAGGCAGAACAGCACCAGCACCGCGCCGTCGAGGAGGCCGTCCGGCCAGCCCGTGGCCAGGGCGGCGAGCCAGGCCGTCGCGCCCGCGGTCGCGAGGGTCGGGAGCGCGAGGGCGAGGCGCCGGCGCAGCAGCGTCGCGTCGGTCGGCGGGGATGGGAACGACATGGGACGGCGGAACTCGATCCAGGGGAAGAGCGCCTCCCGGTCGCGGGGGATGGACCCCGAACCGGGCGGGCCGGCGGACGATGCGGCATCGGACGGCAGGCCGCGCGACGGACGCCACCGCAGCGGCAGCTGTCGCAATGCCTACCGGGATTGACCTGAATGACGCCAGAACGATGACGCCGTGGGCATGACGCGCCGCGCAGGGGCCCTTTCTCCCCGGCCGGAGCGGGGTTCCGCGCGTCACCACGCCCGCCGCCGATCCGCCCGCCCCGCGCGATACCGCGCAGCGGGGGGCTGTCCGTCCCGATCGAGGTACTTACATACAAGCGGGACGCATACAGGAGGGATGTATGCCTCACGGCCCGGTCCGGGCCGGTGCGAGAAAGGCGGGAGCGTGACGCAGACCATCCTGATCACCGGCGGGGCCGGGTTCATCGGCCGGGCGGTCGCCCGGGCCCTGATCGCGCGGGGAGACCGGGTCCGCGTCCTCGACAGCCTCATCGAGCAGGTTCACGGCGCCGCCGACCCCGCGGAGATGCCGGACGGGGTCGAGCTGCACCGGGGCGACGTGCGCGATCCCGCCGCCGTCGCCCGCGTCCTCCGGGGGGCCGACGCGGTGATCCACCTCGCCGCCGAGGTCGGGGTGGGGCAGAGCATGTACGCGGTCGAGCGCTACGTCTCGGTCAACGACCTCGGCACCGCGGTGCTGTTTCAGGCCCTGATCGAGCACCCGGTGCGCCGGGTCGTGGTCGCCTCCTCGATGAGCGTCTACGGCGAAGGCCTCTACCGCGATGCCGAGGGACGGCTGATCGAGAACGCGGTGCGCACGCCCCGCTCCGGGCCGGACGCCCCCTGGGACCCGCTCGACGCGGACGGGCAGCCCCTGCAGCCCGTGCCGACCCCGGAGTGGAAGCGCCCGGACCTCGCCTCCGTCTACGCCCTGTCGAAATACGCCCAGGAGCGCCTGACGCTGATGCTCGCCCCCGCCTACGGCATGGAGGGCGTGGCCTTGCGGCTGTGGAACGTCTACGGGCCGGGACAGGCGCTCTCGAACCCCTATACGGGCGTGCTCGCGATCTTCGCCTCGCGCCTGCACAACGGGGCGCCGCCGGTGATCTTCGAGGACGGGCACCAGCGGCGCGACTTCGTGCAGGTCGACGACGTGGCGCAGGCCTTCCTGCTCGCCCTCGACCGGCGGGAGGCCGCGGGGCAGGTCTACAACATCGGCTCCGGGGAGCACCGTTCGGTGCGCGAGGTGGCCCAGCTCCTCGCCCGCGCCATGGGCCGCACCGACCTCGTGCCCGAGATCGCCGGCAAGCAGCGGGCGGGCGACATCCGCCACTGCATCCCCGACATCGCCAAGGCCCGGACCGAACTCGGCTACGCGCCCCGGCGCGGCTTCGCCGACGGGCTCGCCGAACTCGCCGCCTGGGTGGCCGCGCAGGAGGACGCGCAGGATCGGGTGGCGGAGGCGCGCCGCGAACTCGAGAAGCACGGACTCGTCGCATGAGCGGCCATCGCGGCCGGCGGCCGATCCTCATCACGGGCGGGGCGGGCTTCATCGGCGCCAATCTGGCGGACGCGCTGGCCGGCGAGGGGCACGACGTCCTGATCTACGACGCCCTGCTGCGCCCGGGCGTGGCGGCCAACCTCGACTGGCTCAAGGCCCGCCATCCCCGCCGGATCGCCGCGGTGGTGGCGGATGTGCGCGACCGCGACAGCCTCGCGGCCGCCGCCGCCGAGGCCGAGGCGGTCTTCCACCTCGCCGCGCAGGTCGCCGTGACGACGAGCCTGACCGAGCCGACGGCGGATTTCGAGGTCAATCTCGGGGCGACGCTCCACCTGCTCGAAGGGCTGCGCCGCCGCCCGGATCCGGTCCCGCTGATCTTCGCCTCCACCAACAAGGTCTACGGCGACCTCGCCGACCTCGCCCTGCGGCGCGAGGGGGAGGCCTACCGGCCGGCCAACGACTTCCTCCACCGCCACGGCATCGGCGAGGACCGGCCGCTCGACTTCCACACCCCCTACGGCTGCTCGAAGGGCGGCGCCGACCAGTACGTGCTCGACTATGCCCGCAGCTTCGGGGTGCCGACCTGCGTGCTGCGGATGAGCTGCATCTACGGCCCGCGCCAGATGGGCACCGAGGACCAGGGCTGGGTCGCCCACTTCCTGATCCGGGCGCTCGCAGGCGAGCCGATCGCGATCTACGGCGACGGCTGCCAGGTGCGCGACGTGCTCGACGTGTCGGACGCGGTCGCGGCCTACCGGGCGGTGCTGGCGCGGATCGGCACGGTCGGGGGCCGGGCCTACAATCTCGGCGGCGGGCCGGCGAACGCCGTGAGCCTGCGGCAGGTGCTCGGGGCGATCGGCGACCTCGTCGGCCGCCCCCTCGACCTCTCGTTCCACGACTGGCGGGCGGGCGATCAGCGCTACTACGTCTCCGACACCCGACGGATCGCGGCGGATCTCGGCCTCGCGCCCCCGCTGCCGTGGCGCCGGGGCCTCGCGCGGCTCGCCGCCTGGCTCGCCGAGATGCGGGGCATCGCGCTGCCCGACACGGCGGCCGAGCCCCGGCGGACGGCCGCGGCGGTCTCCGGCGCCTGACCGACCAGGACCGGGGCGCCCCCGCCGGGCGACATCGGGAAGGACTTCGGCGAGGGACCTTGCCGGAGCGGGGGCCGCCGCCACTTCCCTCTCAGATCCTCACCCCCAGTATGCGACCCGAGTTAGGATCCCGTCTTGAGAGCAGCCCTCGTCAACCCGCCCTGGAGCTTCGCGCAGAGCATCTATTTCGGCTGCCGGGCGCCGCACCTGCCGATCGAGCTCGGCGCCTGCAAGGTGCTGCTGGAGGCGGCGGGTCACGAGGTGCTGATGCTCGACGGCGCGCTCGACGGCCTCACGCTGGAGGAGACGGCCGGGCGCGTGGCCGAGTTCGCCCCCGCCATGACGGTGGTGACGACGGCCCCGACCTACCTGTTCTGGCGCTGCGCCCAGCCGGAACTGCGGGTGCCCCGGGCCTTCCTCGACGCCCTGGACGGGCGGGGCGGGCGCACCGTGGCGGTGGGGCCGCACGGCTCGGTGACGCCGAAGACCACGCTCGCCAAGCTCGGCTGCGACCTCGTGGTGCGGGGCGAGTGCGAGGAGGTGGTGGCGGCGCTGGCCGGCGGCGGCCTGACGGATCCGGGCCGCGTGCCCTCCCTGGCCTACCGGGACGAAGACGGGATTGCGGTCACCGGGGGGCCGGCCGCGACGCGCTTCGTCGACCTGCCGGCCCTGTCCTGGCCCGAGTCCTGGATCGCCCGCCACCGCCACCACCACCACCGCTTCGACGCCGAGCCGGACGGGCCGGGCGCGGAGGTCGAGGCCTCGCGGGGCTGCCCCTACACCTGCACCTTCTGCGCCAAGCTCGATTTCCGCGACAAGTACCGCCGCCGCGACCTCGGCCTCGTCCTCGACGAGATCGACCGGCTGATCGCGCAAGGGGCGACCTACCTCTACTTCATCGACGAGATCTTCCTGCCCCAGAAGCCGCTGCTGGAGGCGCTGGTGGAGCGCCCGGTCGCCTTCGGGGTGCAGACCCGCATCGATCTGTGGAAGCCCGACATGCTCGATCTCCTCGGCCGGGCGGGCTGCGTCTCCATCGAGGCCGGGGTCGAGAGCCTCACCGCGGAGGGCCGCGCGCTCCTCGACAAGAACTGCCGCGCCTCCACGGACGACCTCGCCGAGCGCCTGATCCACGCCCGGCGCTCGGTGCCCTTCGTGCAGGCCAACCTGATCAAGGTGGCGGGCGACGATCCCGCACTGGTCGCAGCGTGGCGGGAGCGGCTTCGCGCCGCGGGGGTCTGGGCCAACGATCCGGTGCCCCTCTATCCCTATCCCTCGTCCCCCGACTACCGGCGCCTCTGGGGCGAGCCGGACGGGCAGGCCTGGGAGCGGGCGCACGCCCATTATCTCGGCCAGTTCGACCGCTTCAGCGACATTCAGGAGGAGCGGCCGGCCTCCTTGAGCGAACTGGAATCCGCATGCTGCCCGGCCTGACCGCCGCGTCCCCGCGGACGCCGCCCCTCACCGTGTTCATGACCGCGGACGCGGTGGGCGGCGTCTGGCAATACGCCCTCGACCTCGCCCTCGACCTCGACCGGCGCGGAATCGGCGTGACCCTGGCGGTGCTCGGCCCGGAGCCCTCCGCCGACCAGCTGCGCACGGCCCGCACCATCCGGGGCCTGGACCTGCGGGTGATGAGCGTGCCCCTCGACTGGACGGCGCTGACGCGCGGGGAGGTCGAGGCCGCGGCGTGGCGGGTGGCCGAGGAGGCCGCGCGGTCGGGGGCGGGGCTCGTCCACCTCAACAGCCCGGCGCTCGCCGCCATCGCGACCTTCCCGGCGCCGGTCGTGGCCGTCGCGCATTCCTGCGTGGCGACGTGGTGGGCGGCGATGCGCGCAAGCCCCCTGCCGCCGGACCTCGCCTGGCGGGCCGAGCTTGCCGGGGAGGGCTACCGGCGGGCCGACGCGGTGCTGGCGCCGACGCGGGCCTTCGCGCAGGCCACCGCCGCCGCCTATGGCCTGACCGCCCCGCCCCTGGTGGTGCCGAACGGCCGGCGCAGCCCCGCCGAGCGGGGCCACCGCACGCCGGGGGGCGCCGGCCCCTCCCCGTTCGCCTTCACGGCCGGGCGGCTGTGGGACGAAGGCAAGAACGCGGCGGTCCTGGACCGGATCGCCGCCCGCCTCGCGCCCCGGCCCTTCCTGGCCGCCGGCCCGCTCGACGGCCCGAACGCCGCCTGCTTCGTGCCCCGGCACCTGCGCAGCCTCGGGCGGCTGAGCGACCAGGACATGGCCCGCTGGCTCGCGGGCGCCCCGGTCTACGTCTCGGCCGCCCGCTACGAGCCCTTCGGGCTCGGCGTGCTGGAGGCCGCGAGCGCCGGCTGCGCCCTCGTCCTGTCCGACATCCCGACCTTCCGCGAACTCTGGGACGAGGCCGCGATCTTCCTGCCCGCCGACGACGATGCGGGCTTTGCCCGGACGATCGAGCAGGTGGTCGGCGATGGGGCGATCCGCGCGCGCCTCGGCGCCGCCGCGAAGGCGCGCGCCGAGGCGTTCACGGTCGAGGCGATGGGGGCGGGCGTGCTCGCCGCCTACGGCCGCGTGCTGGAGGCCGCGCCGCGCGCCGGAGCCTCCGCGTGAGGATCGTCGTCTTCACGCATTCCCTGCGCTCCTGCTGGAACCACGGCAACGCGCATTTCCTGCGCGGGACGCTGCGCGAGCTGATGGCGCTCGGCCACGAGGTGGCGGTGCACGAGCCGGCGGGCGCCTGGAGCCTCGCGAACCTGCTCGCCGACCACGGCGAGGCCGGGGCGGCGGCCTCGCTCGCCGCCTACCCGGAGCTGACCTCCCGCATCGATCCGCCCGGCAGCGATCCGGCGGCCTCGCTCGACGGGGCGGACCTCGTGCTGGTGCACGAGTGGAACGAGCCCGCCCTCGTCGCCCGCATCGGGGCCGCACGGGCAGCGGGCGGGCGCTTCACGCTCCTGTTCCACGACACCCACCACCGGGCGGTGAGCGATCCGGCGGCGATGCGGGCCTACGACCTCTCGGCCTATGACGGGGTGCTGGCCTTCGGCGAGACCCTGGCGGCGGTCTATCGCGGCTGGGGCTGGGGGGACCGCGTCACCGTCTGGCACGAGGCCGCCGACACCCGCCTGTTCCGCCCGCCCGCCGCGGAGGGGCCGCGGGAGGGGCTGGTCTGGATCGGCAACTGGGGCGACGGCGAGCGCAGCGCCGAACTCGACGCCTACCTGTTCCGGCCGGCCCGCGAGGCCGGCCTGCCCCTCGACGTCTGGGGCGTGCGCTACCCGGAGGAGGCGCTGGCGGCCCTGGCGCAGGCCGGGGCGCGCTACCGCGGCTGGCTCCCGAACGCGCGCGCCCCCGAGATCTTCGCGCGCCACCTCGCCACCGTGCACGTGCCGCGGCGCTTCTACGTGGAGACCCTGCCGGGCATCCCCACCATCCGGGTATTCGAGGCCCTGGCCTGCGGCATCCCCCTCGTCTGCGCGCCCTGGCGCGACGCCGAGGGGCTGTTCACCCCCGGTACCGACTACCTCGTCGCCGCGGACGAGGCCGCGATGGCCCGCCACCTGCGGGATCTGCGCCACGACCCGGACCTGCGCGCGGCGCTCTCCGCGCACGGCCTCGCCACCGTCCGGGCGCGCCACACCTGCGCGCACCGGGCGGCCGAACTCCTCGCGGCGGTCGAGCGGCTCAGCGGTCGGCCGACCCTGAGGGCGGCGGGATGAGGAGCGCCGCCGTGCGGGGTCCTGCCGCCTCCGACGACACCCGCGGGATCTCCAATCCCCTCCCCCGTCCGGCAGAGGAAATCCTCGCGCCTCGTCCGTCGGAGAGGGCGCAGCGGTCGAGGGCCGGTGCGCCGGCATCCCGCGCCTCAGCCCACCACCCCGAAGGCGACGCCGCATGACCACCATCGCGTTCTACGGCTCCAGCCTTCTCTCCTCGTACTGGAACGGCGCGGCCACCTACTACCGGGGCCTGATCCGCGACCTCGCGGGGCGGGGATGGCGCACCACCTTCTACGAGCCGGACGCCTTCGACCGGCAGCAGCACCGGGACATCGACCCGCCCGACTGGGCGGAGGTGCGGGTCTACCCGGCCACCGAGGCGGCGGCGGCCTCCGTCATCGCCGAGGCGGCGCGGGCGGACGTGGTGGTCAAGGCCTCGGGCGTCGGCGTGTTCGACGACCTGCTGCTCTCCGGGCTCGCGCGGGCGGCGCGGCCCGACGCCGTCCGGCTCTTCTGGGACGTCGACGCCCCCGCGACCCTGAGCGAGATGCGGGCCTCTCCCGACCACCCCCTGCGGCGGATCCTGCCCGAACTCGACCTCGTGCTCACCTACGGCGGCGGTCCCCCGGTGGTGGCGGCCTACGAGGGGTTCGGCGCGCATCGCTGCATCCCGGTCTACAACGCGCTCGATCCCGACACGCATCATCCGGTGCCGGCCGATCCGCGCTTCGCCGCCGACCTCGCCTTCCTGGGCAACCGCCTGCCCGACCGGGAGGCGCGGGTGCGCGACTTCTTCCTCGACGCCGCCGCGCGGCTGCCGGAGCGCCGCTTCCTCCTCGGCGGCAACGGCTGGGAGCCGCGGGACCTGCCCGCCAACGTGCGCCACATCGGGCACGTCCCGACGCGCGACCACAACGCCTTCAACGGCTCGGCCACGGCCGTGCTCAACATCGCCCGCGATTCCATGGCGGCGACCGGCTGGTCCCCGGCCACGCGGGTGTTCGAGGCGGCGGGCGCGGGGGCCTGCCTGATCACCGACGCCTGGACCGGCCTGGAGATGTTCCTCAAGGCTGACGAGGAGGTGCTGGTCGCCCGCGACGGGGCGGAGGTGGCGGCGCAGGTGGCGGCGCTGACCCCCGGGCGAGCGCGGGCGATCGGCGAGGCCGGGCGGCGGCGCATCCTGGCCGAGCACACCTATGCGCGGCGCGGCGCCCAGGTGGATGCGATCCTGCGCGACGCGCTCGCCGCCCGCCGCGCCCGGAGCGTCGCGTGAGCCGGACCCTCGACCTCGTGGTGCTGGGCCTCAGCCTGTCCTCGTCCTGGGGCAACGGCCACGCCACCACCTACCGGGCGCTGCTGCGGGCCTTCGCGGCCCGCGGGCACCGGGTGACGTTCCTGGAGCGGGACGTGCCCTGGTACGCCGCCCACCGCGACCTCGCCAAGCCCGATTACTGCGACCTCGTCCTCTACCGCGACCTCGGGGAGCTGTGCGACCTGCGCCCGCGGATCGAGGCGGCCGACGCGGTCGTCGTCGGCTCCTACGTGCCGGACGGGGTCGCGGCCGGCACCTGGGCGATCGGCGCGGCGCGGGCGGCGGGCGGGGTGGCGGCGTTCTACGACATCGACACGCCGGTGACGCTGGCCAAGCTCGCGCGCGGCGAGCACGAGTACCTCACCCCCGACCTGATCCGGGCCTACGACCTCTATCTCTCCTTCACGGGCGGGCCGGTGCTGGAGCGGCTGGAGCGCGAGCACGGGGCGATGCGGGCGCGCGCGCTCTACTGCTCGGTCGATCCCGACGTCTACGCGCCGCAGGCGGCCGCACCCGCCTACGACCTGTCCTATCTCGGCACCTACAGCCCCGACCGGCAGCCGACGCTGGAGCGGCTCCTGATCGAGCCCGCGCGCCGCGCGCCGCACCGGCGCTTCGTGGTGGCCGGGCCGCAATACCCGGACGGCATCGCCTGGCCGGACAACGTCGAGCGGCGCGAGCATGTCGGCCCCGCCGATCATCCGGCCTTCTACAGCTTGAGCCGCTGGACCCTGAACGTGACGCGGGCCGACATGCGGGCGGCCGGCTACAGCCCGAGCGTGCGCCTGTTCGAGGCGGCGGCCTGCGGCACGCCGATCCTGTCGGACGACTGGCCGGGCCTCGACACCATCCTGGCGCCCGGCCGCGAGATCGTGGTGGCGGACGGGCCCGAGACGGTGCTGCACGCCCTCGACCGCACCGAGCCGCAGCGTGCGGCGCTGGCGCAGGCGGCGCGAATCCGTATCCTGGCCTCCCACACCGCCGCCTGCCGGGCGGCGGAACTCGAGGCGGCCCTCTGGGAAACCATCGCCGCCTCGCCTCGCGCAAATACTCACATGGTGTATCGCAACAAGGCTTAGATGCGTGCGTTGTGTGCGGGGTAAGTACCTCGCGTCCCGCGCCTGGCCGAATGGGCGCGGCCCGAGCAAGCCGAACCGGAGAGGAAGCCTCATGGAGCACCGCAAGAGTTCCCTCGTCCTGGTCGCCGGCGGCGCGGGCTTCCTGGGGTCGCATCTCTGCGACGTGCTGCTGGCGCGGGGGGACCGGGTGATCTGCCTCGACAGCTTCGCCACCGGCCGGCGCCGCAACCTGCGCCATCTCGACCGCGAACCGCGCTTCGAGGTGGTGGAGCACGACATCGTCCGGCCGCTGCCCGCCGCGCTGCGGCGCCAGAAGTTCGACCGGATCTACAATCTCGCCTGCGCGGCCTCGCCGCCGCATTACCAAGCCGACCCGGAGCACACCCTGCTCACCAGCGTGCTCGGCACGCGCCACCTGCTGCTGACCGCCGAGGCCGCGGGCGCCCGGCTGCTGCAGGCCTCGACCTCCGAGGTCTACGGCGATCCGGAGGTGCATCCCCAGCCCGAGAGCTACTGGGGCCACGTCAACCCGACCGGCCCGCGCGCCTGCTACGACGAGGGCAAGCGCGCCGCCGAGACGCTCTGCTACGACTACGCCCGCGCCGGCCGGGTGGCCGTGCGGGTGGCGCGGATCTTCAACACCTACGGGCCGCGCATGCGGGCCGACGACGGGCGGGTGGTCTCGAACGTGGTCTGCCAGGCGCTGTCGGGGGACGACATCACGGTCTACGGGGACGGCTCGCAGACCCGCTCCTTCTGCTACGCCTCCGACCTCGTGGACGGCCTCGTGCGGCTGATGGAGCACGACACCACCACGCTCGCCTTCGCGCCGGTCAATCTCGGCAATCCGGCGGAACTGACCGTGGCGAATCTCGTGGCGCGGGTCCTGGCCATGACGGGCTCGCGCTCGGCGGTGGTGCACCGGCCGCTGCCGGTCGACGATCCCCGGCGCCGCCGCCCGGACATCACCCGGGCCTCCGACGTGCTGGGCTGGAGCCCCAAGGTGCCGCTGGAGCAGGGCCTGAAGGCCACCGTGCACTGGTTCGCCGACGAGGCCGAGGACGGGCCGCGCGGGCGGGCGATGGCCGAGGAGGCGCGGGCCGCCGCGCCCTGACGCCGCCGCTCAGGCGGCGGCCTCCAGCGCCGCGCGGGAGACCATCGCCACGGCCTCCGACAGGGTCTCCAGCCCGGCGCTCGCCCGCATGCCGGCGGTGGAGAGGTGGCGCCGGAAGCCGCGCGCGCCGGGCCGGCCGTTGAACAGGCCGAGCATGTGACGCGTCATGGCGTGCAGCCGCACGCCCTCGGCGAGACGCGCCGCCATGTAGGGCCGATAGGCCTCGACGGCGGCGAACGGGTCGGCCGCCGGGGCGGGCGCGCCGAACAGGAGCGGGTCGACGCCGAGCAGCAGCGCCGGCTCCGCATAGGCCGCCCGGCCGAGCATCACGCCGTCGACATGGGCGAGCTGGCCCTGCGCCTCGTCCAGAGTCTTCAGGCCGCCGTTGACCGCCACCGGCAGGTCGGGATGGGCGCGCTTCAGGCGGTGGACGCGGGAATAGTCGAGGGGCGGGATGTCCCGGTTCTCCTTCGGGGAGAGGCCCTGGAGCCACGCCTTGCGGGCGTGCACCACGAGGGCGTCGACGCCCGCCTCGCGCACCGCCAGGGTTAGCGCGTCGAGGGCGGCCCCCGGGTCCTGGTCGTCGACGCCGATGCGGCACTTCACCGTGACGGGGATGCCCACCGCCCCCTTCATGGCCGCCACGCAGGCGCCGACGAGGGCGGGCTCGCGCATCAGGCAGGCGCCGAAGCGCCCGTCCTGCACCCGGTCGGAGGGGCAGCCGACGTTGAGGTTCACCTCCGCGTAGCCGAACTCCTCGGCGATGCGGGCCGCCCGCGCGAGGTCCTGCGGATCGGAGCCGCCGAGCTGGAGCGCGACGGGCTGCTCCTCGGGCGAGAAGCCGAGCAGCCGCTCGCGCGGCCCGTGCAGCACGGCGCCGGTCGTCACCATCTCGGTGTAGAGCCGGGCGCGGGCCGAGAGGAGGCGGTGGAAGACCCGGCAATGCCGGTCGGTCCAGTCCATCATCGGCGCCACGGAGAACCGCCACGGGCTGACGTCGCCGGATGCTTCGGTCTGCGCGGTCACGTGGTTCCTCGTTCCACTGGGCTCCCCGTTCGCTCCGTCCGCAGCCGTGCCGGCCTCGCACGGCATCCCGCGGGCGTGCGGCCGGGCGTCGGCGGAGAGATGGGAGCGCCGGATACCACGCGCAAACCGCCGCCAACAGCCGGGGCGCCCCATCCGGGTCAGGCGGCCGGGAGGCGCCCCGTCAGGCCGGGCGCGTGCCGCGGCGCCAGACGCCGTCCTCGCGCATCATGTTCATGAGCAGGCCCTCGCGCAGGCCGCGGTCGGCGATGCGCAGGCGCTCGGACGGGAAGGCGCGGCGGATCGCCTCCAGGATGGCGCAGCCGGCGAGCACGAGGTCGGCCCGGTCGCGGCCGATGCAGGGGTTGCGCGCCCGCTCGGAGAGCCGCGTGTCGAGGAGGTCCGAGATCGCGGTCGAGACCTCCCGGTCGCTCATCCACAGCCCGTCGATGCGCCGCCGGTCGTAGCGGGGCAGGCGCAGGTGCATGGCGGCGAGCGTCGTCACGGTGCCGGAGGTGCCGAGCAGGTGGAAATGCGGCGCGTGGGCGGCGGCGCCGGCCATCAGGGCGAACTTGGTGAGCTTGTCGGCGACGTCCTCGACCATGCCCTCGAAGATCGACCGGGTGACGTCGGCCCCGCCGTAGCGCTCCGCGAGCGTGACGACGCCCACGGGCAGCGAATCCCAGGCGCGGATGCGCAGGGTGGGATCGGCGCTGCGGGCGAGCGCGGCGCTGCCGTCGAGCCAGACGATCTCGGTGGAGCCGCCGCCGATATCGAAGATCACCACCGACTCGGCCTGCCGGTCGGCGAGCGCGGCGCAGCCCGTCACCGCCAGATAGGCCTCGGTGCGCCGGTCCACGATCTCGAGGTCGATGCCGACCTCGCGGCGTACCCGCGCCACGAAGGCCGGGCCGTTCACGGCGAGCCGGCAGGCCTCGGTGGCGATGGTCTTGGCCCGCACCACGCCGCGGCCGTCCATCTTGGCGCGGCAGACACCCAGGGCCTCGACGGTGCGCTCGATGGCGTCCTCGCTCAGCCGGTCGGTGCTCCCCAGCCCCTCGCCGAGGCGCACGATGCGCGAGAAGGCGTCGACCACCCGGAAGCCGTAGGGCGCGGGCTCGGCGATGAGCAGGCGGCAATTGTTGGTGCCGAGGTCCAGGGCCGCGTAGAGCCGGCGCCGGCCCGGCTGCGGGGCCGTGGTGCGGCCCGGCCGGGCATGGCCGACCGCCGACGCCTCACGCCGCAGCAGCGGGGCGCTGGCGCGCGCAGGCTCTCCCCGGTCCGCGGCGCGCGCCGGCCCGGGGGCGGCAGTCTCGTCCCTCACGACGCCAACGATCCTTCAGGCCCGCCGTCCGGGACGGGCAACGCTGTCATAGAGCAAGCTTACGTGCCCGCGGGCAGAACGCAAACCCGTGTTCGTGCGTGTTCGCAGGTCTTGTACGCGGGTCTTGCATGCGGGCCTCGGCGCGCGACGACGCCCCGGCTCACGCCTTCATGGCGGCCGCCAGGCGGGGCTGGGGCCGCAGCAGGCTCTTGACCTGCGAGAAGGGGCGCGGGCGGTTGATGACCTCGTCCAGGCGCGACCACAGGGTCTTGGGCGAGAACGGCTTGGCGATGATCTCGTTGACCCCGAGGTTGACCGCGCGGTCGATGACGTTGCGCCGCGGCTGGGCCAGCATGAGGATGATCGGCACGGTCGGGGCGGGCGAGGTCGCGGGCGTGCGGGCGAGCCGGATGAACTCCTCGCCCGACAGGATCGCGAGATCCCAGTCGAGCACCACGAGGTCGGGCTTGCTCTCGGCGAGCACGCCCAGCGCCTCGGCCCCGTCCGGCGCCTCCAGCACGCGCTTGATGCCCACGCGCATCAGCATGTCGCGCACGATGCGGCGGATATAGAGGCTCTCGTCCACCACCAGGGCGGACAGATCCGGGAAGGTCGGAGTCGCAATCATCGGCGTGCGGGCGTCGGCTGCGGCAGCCTAGGCGCCGGACTCCTAGGGCTTCGCTAACGCGACCGGCACAATGCACGCCGCGCGGCGCCGGCCGGATGCTGGACGACGGCGCCCGCCGGACGAGATAAGTCTGAACTGCGCCGAACCGGTCTGCGCACCGGCGGGGCGCGCTTGCGGGAGGAGCGCGGACGTGCGGGTGAGCATCATCGGCTGCGGCACCGTGGGCGCGAGCTGGGCGGCGCTGTTCCTCGCCCACGGCCACGACGTGACGGCGACGGATCCGGCGCCCGGGGCGCGGGAGCGCCTCGACGCCTTCGTGGAGAGCGCCCGCCGCCAGCTCGCCGACCTCGGCCTGCGCGGCGAGGGCCGCCTGCGTTTCGTGGCCGGCACGGCGGAGGCCCTGGAGGGGGCCGAGTACGTGCAGGAGAACGCCCCCGAGAACGAGGCGCTCAAGCGCGCGCTCCTGGCCGAGATCGACCGGCAGGCGGCGCCCGAGGTGCTCATCGCCAGCAGCACCTCGGCACTGGTGCGCAGCGCCATCGTGGCGGATTGCGCGCGGCCGGAGCGGGTGCTCGTCGCCCACCCGTTCAACCCGCCCCACCTCGTGCCGCTGGTGGAGATCGTGGCGGGCGACGCGCAGGTCGCGGCGCGGGCGGCCGCCCTCTACCGGGGGCTCGGCCGGCGGCCGGTGATCCTGCGGCGCGAGATGCCGGGCCACATCGCCAACCGGCTCGCCTCGGCCCTCTACCGGGAGGCGGTGAACCTGGTGGCGGAAGGGGTGGCGAGCGTCGCCGACATCGACGCCGCGCTCTGCCACGGGCCGGGCCTGCGTTGGGCCCTGATGGGGCCGCACCTGACCTACCATCTCGGGGGCGGTCCGGGCGGCATCGCGCATTACCTGGAGCATCTCGGGCCGAGCCAGGAGCGGCGCTGGGCGAGCCTGGGCCGGCCGGCCCTGACGCCGGAGGTGCGCGCCGCCATCGCGGCGGGCGTCGCGGCCGAGGCCGGATCGCTCGGCATCGCCGACCTGGAGGCCCGGCGCGACCGGGCGCTCATCGCCATCCTGAAGGCGCGCACCCCGGTGGCGCCCGAGCCCGAGGACCAGCCGTGACGAAGCCGCTCATCATCATGGTCGCGCCCAACGGGGCGCGCCGGACCAAGGCCGACCACCCGGCCCTGCCGATCGCCCCGCGCGAACTCGGGCTCGACGCCGCGCGCTGCCGCGAGGCGGGCGCGGCGATGATCCACCTGCACGTGCGCGATGCCGAGGAGCGCCACAGCCTCGACGTCGACCGCTACCGGGCGGCGATCGCGGCGGTGCGCCGCGAGGCCGGAGCCGAGATGATCGTCCAGGTGACGACGGAGTCGGTCGGCCTGTTCTCCCCGGCCGAGCAGATGGCCGCCATGCGGGCGCTGCGGCCCGAGGCCTTCTCGGTGGCGGTGCGCGAACTCTTCGTCGAGCCGGACGACGAGGCCGAGGCGGGCGCCTTCCTGGCCGAGCAGGCCCGGGCCGGCACCCTGGTGCAGCACATCCTGTACGATGCGGGCGACGTCACGCGCTTCCAGGGTCTGGCCGCCCGCGGGCTGATCCCGCTGGAGCGCGCCAGCGTGCTGTTCGTGCTCGGCCGCTACAGCACCGGCCAGCGCTCCGAACCGGCCGACCTGCTGCCCTTCCTGGCAGCATGGAACTCGGGCCACCACCTCGACCTGCCCTGGTCGCTCTGCGCCTTCGGTCCCCGCGAGGCGGCCTGCCTGATCGCCGCCGCGACGCTGGGGGGCGACGCCCGGGTCGGGTTCGAGAACAACCTCTGGCGTCCGGACGGCAGCCTCGCCTCCGACAACGCCGCGCAGGTGGCCGACCTCGCCGCCCTCGCCCGCGGCCTCGGCCTGACGGTCGCGGATCCGGCGACCGCGCGGGCTCTGCTCGCGGCCTGACCGGCGACGATGCTGCGGCGCAGCGCGACGCATTGACAGAATGCCGCAGGCGTCTTGCTCCGCGGGCGCCGCAACCCCACTGTGACGCTGCGTGTCGGACCTTTGGACTCATATCGCGCGGACCTGCGCGGCGGCCCTGATGGGGCTTGCCCTGATGCTGGCCGCGGCACCGATGGCGGAGGCGGCCACCGGCCGCGCCGGCCCGGTCCTGCGCGCGGCCTCCGCACCGACGCTCCAGCTCAGCCTGCAGGCCCTGCGGTTGGCCAAGCCCGGCCGCGACGCGGCCTGCGCCGTCTCGGCGCCGGGCGTCGAGCATCCGCGCGTCGACGACGGGGGTGCGGCGAGCCAGGTCTGCCCCGGCACCACCCGCAAGCAGGCCGCCGCCTCTTGCGCGCTCCTGCCTCCGCGGTCGCTCGGCTCCTGTCCGCTGCCCGGCGCGACCCGGCTCGACCGCCCGCCGAAACGCCCGGCCTGACGGCGCGGCAAGACCCGCGCCACACGGCAAGACCGCACGAGACGGCAAGACTGCCCGGCGTGCAGGCGCTGCGGCGCCTCCGGGTGTAGTCTGCGTCGCGAGTCGTCCGCCTTGCCCCCGTACCCGCGCGGCCTCCCGCCGGTCCGAGGCGCGCCTCGCCGCCACATCCTGGCCGCGGAGTGCCCTTAAGGAATGCGAAGCGCCGACGACGCAACGCGGCGCCGCTGCGCCCTGCATGCCCGGAGGCCGGACATGCCCCTTCGCTCCCATGCCAGCCGCCGCGGGCCCCGTCCCGCCGTGCAGGAGTCGACCGTGACACACCGCCTCGTCCTCGCCGTTTCGCTCGCCGCGTTACTGGCGGCCTGCAACCCGTCGCAGAGGGCCGCCGCCCCCGCCCAGACGCCGCCGACCGAGGTCAGCGTCGTGACCGTGAAGGCGCAGCCGATCCCGTTCGAGCGCGAGTTGCCCGGCCGCGTGGCCCCCACCCGCATCGCCGAGGTGCGCGCCCGCGTCTCGGGCCTCGTGGTCAAGCGCACCTTCCAGCAGGGCAGCCAGGTCAAGGAAGGCGACATCCTCTACAAGATCGACCCGGCGCCCTATCAGGTCGAACTCGACAGCGCCGAGGCGACGCTGGCCCGGACCGAGGCGGCCCTGGTGCTGGCCCGCCAGCAGGCCGACCGCCTCGAGACCCTGCTCTCGCGCCAGACCGCGAGCCAAGCCCAGTACGACGCCGCCTTCGCGGCCCAGAAGCAGGCCGAGGCCGAGGTGGCGGGCGCCAAGGCGTCCCGCGACCGCGCTCGGCTCAACCTCGGCTACACGGACGTGCGCGCGCCGATCTCCGGCCGCATCGGCCGCGCCCTCGTCACCGAGGGCGCCCTGATCGAGGTCGGCAGCGCCACGAACCTCGCGACGATCCAGCAGCTCGATCCGATCTACGTCGACATCACCCAATCGGTGAGCGAGCTCAACAAGCTGCGGCGCGACCTCGCGAGCGGGGAGCTGGCGAGCGTCGCCCCCAACACCGCGAGCGTGCGCCTGATCATGGACGACGGCACGCTCTACCCGCAGCCCGGGCGCCTGCTGTTCTCCGACGTCACCGCCGACCCGAGCACCGGCCAGGTCACCCTGCGCGCCGTGATCCCGAACCCGAACAACGAACTCTTCCCCGGCATGTACGTGCGCGCCCGCATCAAGCAGGGCATCGATGCCGACGCCATCGCGGTGCCCCAGCAGGCGGTCCACCGCTCCAACGACGGCCGGGCGGAGGTCTGGCTGGTGGGCGAGGGCGACAAGGTGATGCTGCACCCGGTCGAGGTCGGCCCGGTGGTCGAGGGCCAGTGGGTGATCCGCGAGGGCCTCAAGCCCGGCGACCGGGTGGTGGCCGAGGGCTTCCAGAAGATCGTGGCGGGCACGCAGGTGAAGGCCGTGGCCTGGAAATCCGCCGCCCCGGGCGCGCCCACCTACCCGACCGTGGGCGGCCCGGCCAGCGAGGCGGATGCCGTCGCGGCGTCCTTCTCCGAAACCCGCTGAGGAGGACGACGCGTGGCTTCGTTCTTCATCGACCGTCCGGTCTTCGCCTGGGTCGTCGCCCTGTTCATCTGCCTGGGCGGCATCCTGGCGATCCCGCTCCTGCCGATCGCCCAGTACCCGGTCATCGCGCCGCCCTCGATCGCCCTCTCGACCGCCTATCCGGGCGCCTCGGTGGAGGACCTCTATACGGGCACGACCCGCCTCATCGAAGACGAACTCAACGGCGCGGCCAACATCCAGAGCTTCGAATCGGCCTCCGACTCCTTCGGCGTCGTCGAGATCACGGCGAACTTCGCGCCCGGGACCGATCCGGGCTATGCCGGCGTCGAGGTGCAGAACCGCCTCAAGCGCGTCGAGGCGCGCCTGCCGGCCGAGGTGCGCCAGCAGGGCATCCTGGTGGAGGAGGCCTCCGCCGCGACCCTCAACATCATCACGCTGGTCTCCACCGACGGCTCGATGGACGAGGTGGCGCTCGGCGACTTCCTCATCCGCAACGTCATCAACGAGATCCGCCGCATCCCCGGCGTCGGCCGCGCGACCCTCTACTCGACCGAGCGCAGCCTGCGCATCTGGGTCGATCCGGACAAGCTCCGGGGCCTGTCGCTCAGCGCCTCCGACGTGACGACGGCGATCCAGAACCAGAACGCCCAGATCGCCTCGGGCGCGGTCGGCGCCCAGCCGAGCCCCGCCTCCCACCAGGTGAACTTCCCGATCCTGGTGAAGGGCCAGATGCGGGCGCCCGAGGAGTTCGGCGCCATCGTGCTGCGGGCCAATCCCGACGGCTCGAACGTGCGCCTGCGCGACATCGCGCGCATCGAACTCGGGGGCGAGGACTACAAGTTCACCACCCGCCTCAACGGCGGCGAGGCCGCCGGCATCTCGGTGACGCTGGCGCCGGACGGCAACGCGCTCGAAACCGCCAAGGCGATCCGCGCCAAGATGGAGGAACTCTCCCAGTTCTTCCCCTCGACCGTGAAGTGGGACATCCCCTACGACATCACGCCGGCCGTCAACGCCTCGATCAAGAAGGTGATGATGACGCTGATCGAGGCGGTGGTGCTGGTGTTCGTGGTGATGTTCCTGTTCCTGCAGAACATCCGCTACACGCTGATCCCGACCATCGTGGTGCCGATCGCGCTGCTCGGCACCTGCACGGTGATGCTGCTGGCGGGCTTCTCGATCAACGTGCTGACCATGTTCGGCATGGTGCTGGCCATCGGCATCCTGGTCGACGACGCCATCGTGGTGGTGGAGAACGTCGAGCGCATCATGAACGAGGAGGGCCTGCCCCCCAAGGAGGCCACCCGCAAGGCGATGGGCCAGATCACCGGCGCCATCATCGGCATCACGCTGGTGCTGATCGCGGTGTTCATCCCGATGGCGTTCTTCCCCGGCTCGGTCGGCATCATCTACCGCCAGTTCTCGATCGCGATGGTGACCTCGATCGCCTTCTCGGCGCTGCTGGCGCTCTCGCTCACACCCGCGCTCTGCGCGACGCTGCTCAAGCCGATCGAGAAGGGCCACGGCCACGCCAAGGGCGGCTTCTTCGGCTGGTTCAACCGCGTCGTCGACCGCGAGACCGCGCGCTACGGCCGCGGCGTGCAGTGGGCGATCGCCAAGTCCGGGCGGATGATGGCGATCTACCTCGTCCTCGTGGCGGGCGTGGCCTGGGCCTTCGTGCGCCTGCCGGAGGGCTTCCTGCCGGTCGAGGACCAGGGCTTCTTCACGGTCGACATCCAGACCCCGCCGGGCTCGTCCTTCAACCGGACGCTGGCCGCGGTGAAGAAGGTCGAGGAGCACCTGCTCGCCCAGCCCGGCGTCGCCACGGTGACGATCGTGAACGGCTTCTCCTTCTCGGGGCAGGGCCAGATGACCTCGCAGGCCTTCGTGACCCTGAAGGACTGGTCGGAGCGCGGACCGGACCAGTCGGCCGCCGCCCTGGTGGCGGGCACCAACAAGGCGCTGGCGAGCTACAAGGACGCCATCATCCAGGCCCTGGAGCCGCCGCCGATCGACAACCTCGGCAACGCCTCGGGCTTCAGCTTCCGCCTGCAGGACCGGGCGCAGAAGGGCTACTCGGCCCTGATGGCCGCGCAGGAGCAGCTGCTCTCGCTCGCCCGCAAGAGCCCGGTGCTGAAGAACGTCTACGTCGAGGGCCTGCCGCCCGCGCCGCAGGCCGAACTGGTCATCGACCGCGAGAAGGCGGCGGCGCTCGGCGTCTCGTTCGAGGCCATCAACGAGACCATCCAGGTCAATCTCGGCTCGGTCTACACCAACGACTTCCCGAACCGCGGCAAGATGCAGCGCGTGATCGTGCAGGCGGAGGCCGTGCAGCGGCTCAACCCGAGCGACCTCCTGAACTACGGCGTGAAGAACCAGCAGGGCACGATGGTGCCGATGTCGTCCTTCGCCGACCTGAAGTGGAGCGTGGGGCCGGCCCAGATCATCGGCTTCAACGGCTACCAGTCGGTGCGCATCACCGGCGAGCCCGCCGCCGGCTACACCTCGGGCGACGCGATCGCCGAGATGGAGCGGCTGATGACGCAGCTGCCCAAGGGCTTCGGCTACACCTGGACCGGCCAGTCGCTGCAGGAGAAGCAGGCGGGCTCGCAGGCGACGCTGCTGCTCGCCCTCTCGGTGCTGATCGTGTTCCTGTGCCTCGCGGCGCTCTACGAGAGCTGGTCGATCCCGCTCTCGGTGATGCTGGTGATCCCGCTCGGGGTCATCGGCTCGGTGGCGGGCGTAATGCTGCGGGACATGCCCAACGACGTCTACTTCAAGATCGGGCTCATCACGATCATCGGTCTGTCGGCCAAGAACGCGATCCTGATCATCGAGTTTGCCAAGGATCTGTGGCGGCCGGGCACGAAGCTGGTCGAGGCGACGGTCGAGGCGTCGCGCCTGCGCTTCCGGCCGATCGTGATGACCTCGCTCGCCTTCATCTTCGGCGTCGTCCCGCTCTCCATCGCCACGGGGGCGGCCTCGAAGAGCCAGCAGGCGATCGGCACGGGCGTGATGGGCGGCATGATCTCCGCGACCGTGCTCGCGGTGATCCTGGTACCGGTCTTCTTCGTGGTGGTGATGCGCCTCTTCCAGCGCCGCCGCGTGCGCGAGGAGGAGCAGGGCGCCGCCGAACCGGTCAGCGCTCCGGAGCCCGCGCGGCAACCGGCCCACGGCTGAGCCTCATGCGCCGATGCGCTCACCGCATCGGCGCACGACGCCGAACCGGCCTCTGCGTCAACGCCGATCGAGCTTGCGCCGCCATGCGGGAACGGATCCGAGGAGCCGCGGGCCCTCCCTGTCGACGTCGTACGTCACCGGGACGCCCAGGAGGAAGGCGGGCGGCATGTCGTCCGGTGCCCGGGGCAGCACGGCCTTCAGGCCGTATCCCTCGCCGCAGCGCGTGACGCCGACGCCCCGGGGCCGCATGTGCAGCCGCGACTGGACCTCATCCCAGGCCTGAGGCCTGACGGAATCCACTTCCTGGAACGTCGCCATCTCACGCCAACTCCATGCCCGGCTTGGCAGCCAGTAAATGCGTCAGCGGTAGGACGTACGCAGTACTCACCGACTCGCGACCTTTCCCGGGAAGCACCCTGCTCTTCCTCGCGCCCCCGACGCAGGGCCTGCCGTCCCTCACCACCGCCCGATATTCGAAGCGCTGCACTCTGCGTGACCTCCCAAAACACACTGCATACATCGCCGATCGTGCCAGCATGTTTCAAGGGAAGGCGGCATTCAACCCGAATCTTTGCTAGAACCTTCTGCATCAGGGCGCCTTGGATCCGGTATTATCGACGATGTTTCAATTTACTATCCTTCATGATCTGAATATTACTTCTTTTGAAATATGACAATTGTTTCGGATGCCATCATCGTAGGAATCTATACCAGTCATGATGGAGCGGATCCGAGACCGGTTTACGACCGCGTGCTTCCGTCAAGGCGAAGGGCCCCACCACTCGACAGCCCACATCGACGCAACCCGGCAACCTTCCCGTACCGACCAATGGAACCAATCCAGCGCCTCGACCGTTCGGTAGCGCAACGCCGTTACGGCAGACAGTGAACGCAACGGAGCATTCGATGAGCAGCACGACCGACAAGATCAAGGGTCTCGCCAACGAGGCGATCGGCAACGTCAAGCAGGGCATCGGCAACGTCACCGGCGACGAGAAGCTGAAGGCCGAGGGCAAGGCCCAGGAGTTGAAGGGCGAGACCCAGAAGACGGTCGGCGATGCCAAGGACGGCATCAAGAACGCCGCCGACGCGGTGAAGAGCAAGCTCTGATCCCGGGGCCGGACGGCTGGTCCGTCCGGCCGCGAGCACCGAGGCCGCCTCCCCGCATCCCGTGGGAGGCGGCTCTCTGCTTTATCAATTGTCATGTGCGATCGCGCACCTGTGAGCGGCCCCGGCCCTCGCGCGGCGCGGATTTATGGTCTAGCTTGCTGGAATCCCGCGCCAGCGTGCAGACCGATGACCGATTCATCTCCCACCGGGCGGACCAAACCCGTTCCGTCATCGCCCCCGACCCTGCCGCCTGACGTGCAGGAGCATCTCGGACGCCAGTTGCGCGACGCCTACGCGGCGCTCGGCGAGATCGAGCCGCCGGCCGCCTTCACGGGCCTGATCGACCGGCTCCAAGCCGCGCTGGCGGCGCTCGGCGCGCCGAAGCAGGACCGCTTCCGCGACGAGCTCCTGGCGGCCGCGCCGGCCTTGCGGCGCTTCGCCCTCACCCTCACGGCCAATCCGGCCCGCGCCGACGACCTCGTGCAGGACACCCTGCTCAAGGGCTGGCAGAGCCGCGACCGGTTCGAGGACGGCACCAACCTCAGCGCGTGGCTGTTCACGATCATGCGCAACGCCTTCTACTCCGAGCACCGCAAGCGCTCGCGGGAGGTCGAGGATGGCGAAGGCGTCTACTCCTCCCGCCTCACCACGGCGCCCAACCAGGGCGACCGGCTCGACGTGCAGGACCTCCAGGCGGCGCTCAACAAGCTCGTGGCCGAGCAGCGCGAGGCGTTGCTGCTGATTGCGGTCGGGGACCTCTCCTACGAGGACGCCGCCGCATTGATGCAGTGCAAGGTCGGCACCGTGAAGAGCCGGGTCTGCCGCGCCCGCGACAGGCTCGCCGAACTCCTGGGCTATGCCGGCGGCGAACTCGGGGCCGACCGGCTCACCCGCTCGGTCATCGCCAACGGCGGCGTGATGGCGCTGGAGAGCTGAGCGGTCTCAGGCCGCCGCGCGGGCGAGCACGGACCAGCGCGACGCCGCGCGGCGGTAGAGATCCATGTCGGAGCCGTTCA
This sequence comes from Methylobacterium isbiliense, assembly GCF_022179325.1. Lineage (GTDB taxonomy): Bacteria > Pseudomonadota > Alphaproteobacteria > Rhizobiales > Beijerinckiaceae > Methylobacterium > Methylobacterium isbiliense. The sequence continues at coordinate 40,969 of NZ_BPQQ01000034.1, forward strand.
GCCGCTCGATGTAAGCCCGCAGGGCCGGGCTCGGCTTCGGCCCGGCGAGCCGCGAGGCGAGGCTGCGGGCGTTCTTGTGCACGGACTTGAACGACAGGCCGAAGCGGCGGTTCAGCCGGGCCACGAACGCCTCGTACTCCTCCAGGATGCCGACGAGCGCGATCCGCTCCAGGTCGGCGCTGCCGAAGGAATGAGTCTGAACGTTCTGGTTGCGCGGCTCCTCGATGAACTCTTCGAGACTCTGGCTCGTGCGGCCGTGCCTCTTCTGGAAGACGTAGTAGGACAGCACTTGCTCGCAGGGCGAGCGGAACAGCGAGAACGCCCGTCCGGGATCGAAACACGGAAGATAGGCCGCGCTCATATGGCTCGAGTAGAACGCGATCTCGTGCTCGACTAGGTAATCCGAGATCAATCGCAGCTGCTCGCCGATCCCGACTCCTTGCCGATAATACATCAACTCGTTGGCGAAGGGATGCGTCGTCGGGCTGTCCTTGCCGTACAGCATGAAGATCTTCTCCTTTGGGAAGACTTCATGGGCGGAGTAGCGCAGGCTGGTCCCAGCCGTCTTGGGGATGTGGAGGAAGAAGAGCGGCGCCATGGAAACACACCAGATACACGCGGAAGGCGAGTTCCCCCTGGTTGGCCATCATTGATGGTGATGTTGTGGCAGCCGCCGCGGCCCCGGCCCGCGCGGCGGCCAGCCCCTCGATCGCCGCCCCGATCGCTGTGGCCTCGCAAGCACAGCGAGCGCAACATTGTTACAAACCTCATCGGGTCGGTTGACCCACGGTCGCGGCGGAGAGAAGGTCCGACCGTCAAGGTTCTCGTGGGCTCCCGCCCGCGAGCGAAGAGGGAATTCGGTGGGCTCCCGCGAGCCGAGCCGAAGCTGCCCCCGCAACTGTGAGCGGCGAGCGCCTGCCGCCATCGGCCACTGGTGCCTCGCACCGGGAAGGCTTGGCCGGCGCGACGACCCGCGAGCCAGGAGACCTGCCTTGGCACGGTAACGTCTCTCGGGCGGGGTGTCCCGGGCCAGCGCATGGATGGGGGGCGCCCTGCGCCCACCCGCACGCGACCTGCCCGGCATCCCGCTCGACAAGTGCGAGCGCGACAGTGACAGCCCGTCCGAGCCAGGTCCAGCGTCCCGCCCCGCGCGTCACGGCGTCCTTGCCGCGCCGCGGGCCGTGCTGGGCCGTCGCCGCCGCCCTGTCGCTCGGCGTGTCGGGGAGCGAGGTGCGGGCGCAGGAGACCACCATCGCCCTGGAGGAGCTGGTGGTGGAGGGCAGGGGCGCGGCGGCGCCGGGCGCGATCGGCCTGATCGGACCGACGCCCGGGTTCCGCGCCGACCGGGCGGTGAGCAGCACGAAGACGGACACGCCCCAGCGCGACGTGCCGCAGGTCGTCACGGTCGCGCCGCGCGAGGTCATCACCGACCTCGCCGCCACCCGCGTCGACCGCGTCCTCACCTACACACCGGGCGTGGCCCAGCAGAACAATTTCGGCGGCCTGACGGTGTTCAGCTACGCCATCCGCGGCGTGACCACCTCCGAACTCTACAAGAACGGCTTCCCGCTCAACCGCGGCTACCCGCCCCCGCCCGACACCCAGAACGTCGAGCGGATCGAGGTGCTGAAGGGCCCCGGCGGCGGCCTGTTCGGCCGCAGCGACCCCGGCGGCCTCGTCAACATCATCACCAAGCAGCCCACCGCCGAGCGCTTCGTCGAGATGGGCGGGCTGTGGGGCTCGTTCGGGCAGGTCCGCGGCACCGTGGATTCCGGCGGCGCGCTCAACGAGGACGGGACGCTCCTCTACCGCTTCAATCTCGCGGCCGGACGCCAGAACAGCTTTCGCGATTTCGTGGACGGCGACCGGCTCCTCGTCGCCCCGGTGGTGAGCTGGCAGGTGACGCCGGACACCAAGGTCACGGTCGAGACCGAGTTCCTGCGCAACCGCATCGTGTTCGATCGCGGCGTCATCGCCATCAACCGGCAGCTCGGCTTCCTGCCGATCTCGCGCTTCCTCGGCGAGCCTGGCCAGAGTGTCGCGCAATCCTCCGACACCATGCAGGTGCGCGTCGACCACCGCTTCAACGCCGACTGGCAGATGCGGCTCGCCACCTATTTCAACACCGGCTCGCTCGAGGGCGAGGCGGCGGAGGTGCGCGCCATCGCGGCCGACAACCGCACGGTCTCGCGCGACCGCAACGTGCGCAACTACCGCTGGGACGTGGCCATCGGCCAGGCGGAGCTGGTGGGGCGCTTCGACACCGCCGGGATCGGCCACACCCTGCTGCTCGGCTTCGAGCGCGAGAGCACCGACAGCCGCGCCCAGCTGATCCGCTCGAGTTTCAACCGCGACCCCTACGCCCTCGACATCTACAACCCGGTCTACGGTCAGGCGCGGCCGCCCCTCGCGCGGCAGACCAACAACCTGGAGCGGGTGACCAACACCGCCCTCTACGCCCAGGACCAGATCGCGCTGAGCCCGGAATGGAAGGCGCTGCTCGGTGTGCGGTTCGACTTCTTCGGGCAATCGTTCCGCGAGCGCACCGTGTCGACCCAGACCGATCAGACGCGCGTCGCGGCGACGCCGCGGGCCGGACTCGTCTACCAGCCGCTGCCGGACCTCTCCCTCTACACCAATGTCGGCACGAGCTTCCGGCCGAATATCGGCCCCGACGCCGCCGCCGCGGCGCGCACGGGCCCGTTCGCACCCGAGACCGGGCTCGGCTACGAGGTGGGGGCGAAGCTCGACCTGTTCGGGGGCGCCCTCGGGCTGACCGCGGCCGCCTTCCGGGTCGAGCGGCAGAACGTGCTGACGCCCGATCCCAACAACGGCGGCTTCTCGCTGGCGGCCGGCGGCGTGCGCAGCCAGGGCATCGAGCTGACGGCGGCCGGCCAGCTCACGCCGGAGGTGAAGGTCCTGGCGGGCTACGTCTACGCCGACGCGGTGGTGACGAAGGACAACGTGCTGCCGGTCGGCGCGCCGCTCATCAACGTGCCGCGCCACAGCGGCAGCCTGCTCGCGGTCTACGAGGTGCAGGGCGGTCCCTGGAAGGGCTTCGGCATCGGGGGCGGCGTGCGCGGCGTCGGCGCCCGCGCCGGGGTCTCGGACGGCAGCGGCTTCACCCTGCCGTCCTACATCGCCGCCGACGCCCTCGCCTACTACACCTTCGAGAATGTCCGCTTCGCCCTCAACGTCGAGAACGTGTTCGACACGACCTACTACGAGAGCTCGCTCAACGTGTTCCGGGTCTATCCGGGGTCGCCGCGCCGCTTCACCGGCACGCTGACGGTGCGGTTCTGATGCGCGACGCCACCGGGCCCGACGCCCCCGTCCTGGCGATCCGCGGGGCGACGAAGCGCTTCGCGGGGCGCCTCATCCTCGACGGCCTCGACCTGGCGCTCGGCGCGGGCGAGGTCTACGCCCTGCTGGGGCCGAACGGGGCGGGCAAGACCACCACCATCAACCTCATCCTCGGCTTCCTGCGCGCCGATGCGGGCGAGGTCCGGGTCGGTGGCCTCGATCCCGCGACCGCGCCGGTCGCGGCGCGGGCGCAGGCCGCCTACATCCCCGAGCAGGTCGCCCTCTATCCGGGGCTCTCGGGCCTGGAGAACCTGCGCTACCTCGCGACCCTGGCGGCCTTGCGCCTCTCGCGGTCGGAGGCGGGGCGGCTCCTCGACGAGGCCGGGCTCGCGGGCGAGGCGCATGGGCGGCCCGCCGCCGGCTACTCCAAGGGCATGCGCCAGAAGGTCGGCATCGCGGTGGCGCTGGCGCGCCGCGCAAGGCTCCTCCTCCTCGACGAGCCGACCTCGGGGCTCGATCCGGGCGCCTCGGCGGACTTCGCCCGCACCGTGCGGGCCGCGGCGTCCCGGGGCACGGCGGTGCTGATGGCGACGCACGACCTCTACCGGCTGCGGGAGATGGCCGACCGGGTGGGCGTGCTCCGCGCCGGGCGCATCGCCGAGGAGATCGATCCGCGCGGCCTCGACGCGGCTGCGCTGGAGCGCCTCGCCCTCGCGCGGCCGGCGGAGGAGGCGCCGTGAGACGGGTCGCGGCGGAACTCGGCCTGATCCTGCGCGACGCGCGCCTGCGCTGGACCGGCGGCGTCCTCGCCCTGCTCCTGATCGTGGCCGGCCTCGGCACGTGGCGCGAGGCGGTGCGCTACGCCGCGGAGGTCGAGCGGATCGGCCTCGCCGAGCGGGCGCGCTGGCTCGGCCAGGATGAGAAGAACCCGCATTCGGCCGACCATTTCGGCCTGTGGGTCTTCCGGCCCTCCGCCCCCCTGGCGGTGCTCGATCCCGGCACCGAGCCCTATACGGGCCGGATGGTGCGGGTGGAGGCGCACGTGTTCAACGACGCCGTCTACCGGGCGGTGCAGGATGCCGGCCCGCTGGCCCGCGCGGGCCTCGGCAGTCCCGCCGACATCGTGCAGCTCGTCGTGCCGCTCGCCGCGATCCTGCTCGGCTTTGCGGCCTTCGCGGCCGACCGCGAGCGGGGCACGCTGCGGCTGGCCCTCGGCAACGGGGCCGCGCCGGGCCCGCTCTTCGCCGGCCGCTTCGCGGCGCTGCTCTGCGCCACCGTGCTGGTGGTCGGCCTGCCGCTCCTCGCGCTCGGCGGGCTCGCTGCCGCCCGGTTCGGCCTGCCGGGCTGGCAGGCCTGGCCGCGGCTCCTCGCCTGGGTGGCGGCGCAGATCGGCTACGCAGCCGTGTTCCTGCTCCTGGCGATGCTGCTGTCGCTGACGGCCCGCACGGCGCGCGGCGCGCTCGCGGCGGCGCTGGCCGTCTGGGTGCTCCTCTGCGTCGCCGCCCCGCGGCTCGCGGCCCTGGGCGTCGAGACCCTCGTGCCGGCCCGCTCCTACGCGGAGACCCGCGCCCGGATCGAGGCGGGCTTTCGCGCCCACCGGACCGCCGAGGCGAGCGATGCCCGTGCCCGCGAGGTGCTGGCCCGCTACGGCGTGGAGGATCCCGACGCGCTGCCGGTCGACCTGCGCGGCCTGATGATGACCGAGAACGAGCAGCACAACTTCGCGGTCTACGACCGCGAGTTCGGGGCGTTCTTCGCCGGTCTCGCGGCCCGGGAGCGCGCCTACGGCTGGGCCGGCCTCGCGACGCCCCGCCTCGCCCTGCAGGCCCTCTCCCAGATCCTGGCGGGGACCGATTTCGCGCAGCACGCCCATTTCGTCTGGACGGCGGAAGCCTACCGCCGGGGAATCTCGGAGCGCATGAACGCGGAGATCCGCGACAACCCGCAGCGCGGCGGGCGCCTGCTGGTCGCCGGGCCGGCCCTGTGGCGCGAGGTGCCGCCCTTCGACCCGGCGCCCCTGCCGCTCGCCCGCTCGCTGCGGGACGCGCGGGTGCCCGCGCTGATGCTCGCCCTCTGGATCGGCCTGCTCGCCGGGGCGGCCGCCACCCTGGTCCGGAGGCTGCGGCCGTGACCCCCGCCCGCGTCCGGCACCTCCTCGCGGCCGAGATCCGCCTGCTGCTCGGCGAGCGCCTGACGCTCGCGATCCTCGCCGCCCTCCTGGCCGCCCTGTGCCTCGGCGCCTACACCGGAGCCGGGCGCGTCGCGGCCGAGCGCGCCGCCATCGCCCGCGCCGCCCAGGACGAGGCCCGCGCCGTGCGCGAGGCCCGGGCCGCCCATGTGCGCTACGCCCAGGCCAGCGACGTCAAGGTCCATTACTGGCAGGATCCGACCCACGCCTTCGGCTACATGACCCAGTTCCTCACCGTGCACGCGGTCAAGCCGCCGACGCCGCTCGCGGTGCTGGCCACCGGACAATCCGACGTGCAGCCGGGCCTGATGCGGATGAGCTTCGGCTTCAGCACGGTGTTCGACGACACCGACTACGATCTCGGCGCCGTGGGCCGGCTCAGGCTCGGCGCCTTCGACCTCGCCTTCGTGCTGGTCGCCCTCGTGCCGCTCGCGGTGATCGCCCTCGCCGGCACGCGGCTCTGCGCGGAGCAGGATTCCGGCCTGCTGCGACTGATCGCGGCCCAGCCGGTCGCGCCGCGCCGCGTGGCGGGCGCGAAGTTCGGCGCGGCGGCGCTGGTCCTGCTCGCCGCCCTGCTCAGCGGGACGGCGCTCGCCCTCGGGCTCTTCGAGGGTCTCGGGCCGCTGGCGGAGGGCGGCGGCACGCTGGCGCTGCTGGCCGCCGCGCTCGCCGCCTACACGCTGTTCTGGGTCGCGGCCTGCGCGCTCGCGGCGAGCCTGTGGCGCGGGGCGGTCTTCGCGCTCGTGATCCTCGTGCTCGCCTGGGCCTGCCTCACGGTCGCCCTGCCCGCGTCCCTGAGCCTCGCGGTCGACGCCCTCGCGCCGCGGCCCTCGCGCATCGCGGCGATCGACGCGAGCCGGGAGGCGCAGGAGCGCTTCTCCCTTGCGCCGGAGGGCCGGCGCATCGCCGCGGCGTGGCTCGCCGAGCGGGCGCCGCAGGCCGGCGCGGCGCTCCGGGACGCGCCCGAGATCCGGCGGCTCGCGCGCGACGCCTTCTACGACGCGGCCGTCGCCTCGCACCGGGAGGCGGCCCGCCTCCATGCCGAGGCGACCGCCCGGTGGAGCCGGCGGCTGGCGCCGCTCTCGCCGGCCGCCTCCCTCCTCCTCGCCCTCGAGACCGCGGCCGGGACCGATGCGGCCCGGCACGCCGCCTTCCTGGCCGCCGCCGCCGAGTACCGCCGCAGCCTGCGCGCCTTCTTCGAGCCGCGCATCCTGGCGCAGGCCCTGCACCCGGTGCCGGTCTGCGCCGGCTGCCAAGCCCGCCTCGACTTCGACGCCTACGATGCGGTGCCGGCCTTCCCGGCCTCGGTCGACGCCGAGGCGCCCTGGCGGCAGGCCCTGCTGTGCCTCGGCGGCCTCCTGGCCAGCACCCTCCTCCTCGCGGCCGCCGCCTTCCGCCGCTTCGCGGCTTGGCCGGCATGACACCGCTTCGCGGTCTGGCCGGCATGAGACCGGCGGCGGACGACGGACCCGGAGCCCTCGCGCCCGTGCGTGCGCGCCCCGATCGCTCCGTCCCGGCCGGCCTGCCGCACCGGCCCGGACAGCCCGCCCGCATCGGCGCGATCGACGCCCTGCGCGGGCTCGTCATGCTGCTGATGCTCGTCGACCACGTGCGGGAGTTCTTCTTCCTCCACGCCCAGGTCCGCGATCCGGTGGACCTGTCCGTCACGCCGGCCGGCCTCTTCCTGACCCGGGCGGCCTCGCATCTCTGCGCGCCGGTCTTCATCCTGCTCACGGGCCTGTCGGCGCGCCTCTATGCGGACAAGCACGGCAGCCGCAGCGCGGCCTGCGCCTTCCTGCTCAAGCGCGGGTTCCTGCTGATCCTGCTGGAGGTGACGCTGGTGAACCTCGCCTGGACCCGCAGCCTGCTGCCGCCGGTCCTCTACCTGCAGGTGATCTGGGCGATCGGCCTCAGCATGGTGGCGCTCGCCGGCCTGCTCTGGCTGCCGCGGGCCGGCCTCGTCCTCGTCGCGCTGGGCATCATGCTCGGGCACAACCTCCTCGACGGGATCCGGGTCGCGCCGGACGAGGCGGGTTACGCCCTGTGGTCGATCCTGCACCAGCGCGGGCTCCTCCCCCTGCCCTGGGGCGTGGCGCGCACCTCCTATCCGGTCCTGCCGTGGATCGGCGTCGTCTGTGCGGGCTACGCGCTCGGGCCGCTCTTCGCGCAGCAGCAGGGCGCCGAGGCCGGGCTGCGCCGCCGGCTCCTGGCCCTCGGCGGGGCCGCGCTCGCCGCGTTCCTCGTGCTGCGGGGCCTCAACGGCTACGGCGACCCCGTGCCCTGGCAGCCCGGCGCGAGCGCGGGCGCCACGCTGCTGTCCTTCGTCAACCTGACGAAGTACCCGCCCTCGGCGGATTTCCTGCTGCTCACGCTCGGCCTGGGGCTCGTGCTGCTGGCGCTGTTCGAGGCGCTGCCGCCCGCCTGTCTCGGCTGGCTGCGCACCTTCGGCGGCGCGCCGCTGTTCTTCTACCTGCTGCACCTGATGCTGCTGCGCCTGATCTACGACGGCGCCGGGCTCCTCGTTCCCGCCGGCCCCTCGGGCCGGATCGAGGCCGGCTCGCCCGCGCAGCTCTGGCTGATCGCCGCCGTCCTCAGCCTGCCCCTGTATGCGGCCTGCCGCGGGATGGTGCGGCTGAAGCGCCGCGGCCGGTGGCCGGGCTGGAGCTATCTCTGACGCGGGGCGGACGGAGCGTCCGCGTGCCGCGACCCGGCGCGGTCAGCCCGTGAACCGGACGCCCAGCTCGCCCCCGAGCCGACGCATCACGCGGCAGGGGCGCGCGGGATGGCCGTCGGCCTCCAGCACGAACGTGTCCGGCACCTGCGTCGCGGCATCGACGGCGAGCTTGGCGCCCGATGCCGAGAGGTTGAGGATGATGCACGGCAGCCGGACCGTCCCGCCGGCCGGCCGCGCCATCTCGATCTCGGCCGGGATCGAGGTGCGGATCCGCTCGTCGGTGCGCCGCTCCTCGACGCCGACCAGCCACGCATCCAGGCTGCGCGCGATCTCCGCCACCCCGGCGGCGGTGGTCTGGACGGTGGCGCTGACCTCGCCGGTGGTGCTGCGCTGCTGCTCGCTCGCCGAGGTCGTCTGCGCGATGAAGCCCTGGACGGCGCCGACCGCGGCGCGGATCGACGCCAGGGTGTCGGTGACCTCCCGCGACACCGCCTGCATGGCGCCGATCTCCCCGGAGATCCGGCCCGTCGCGGCCTGCGCCTGCCCGGCGAGGTTCTTCACCTCGGCGGCCACCACCGCGAAGCCACGGCCCGCCTCGCCCGCCCGCGCCGCCTCGATCGTGGCGTTGAGCGCCAGCAGGTTGATCTGCTCGGCGATCAGCGTGATCGCCTCGACCACGCCGTTCATCGACTGCGCCGCATGGTCGAGCTTGGCGGTGGCGGCGGCAGCTGTTTCCATGCGCTCCGAGATCTCGCCGACGGCCTGCCGCGACTGCCCCATCTGGGCCGCGATCGACACGGAGGTGGTGTGCATCTCCTCCGAGGCACGGGCGACCGCCTGCACCCGGCCGAGGGTGTGCTCGGCCGCCGCGATCGCCCGCGCCCGGACTGCCATGCTGTGCGTCACGTCGGTGGCGAGCTTGACGACCTTGCAGGGCCGGCCGCTCGGGTCGAGCACCGGGTTGTAGGTGGCCTGGATCCAGACTTCCCGCCCGCCCTTGGCCAGGCGCGGGTAGATCGCCGAGGAGAACCGGCCGGCACGCAGGTTCTCCCAGAAGGCGGCGTAGGCCCGGCTCTCGGCATAGGCCGGCGAGACGAACAGGCGGTGATGTCGGCCCCGGATCTCATCGAGGGAATAGCCGAGCACCGTCAGGAAGTTGTCGTTGGCATCCAGGATGACGCCGTTCATGTCGAACTCGATTACCGCCTGCGAGCGCCGGGCGGCCTCGATCGTGCCGGCCATCTCGGCGGCGAGCTGCTTGGCCGCCGTGATGTCGCTGGCGTACTTGATGACCGTGAGGGGGCGTCCGGCCGAATCGAGGATCGGGTTGTAGGTGGCCTGGATCCAGACCTCCCGCCCGCCCTTGGCCAGCCGCCTGAACTCGCCCGCCCGGTACTCGCCGCGGGCCAGGCTCTCCCAGAACGCGCGGTACTCGGCCGAGGCGGCGTCCGCCTCGTCCACGAACAGGCTGTGGTGCCGCCCCCGGATCTCGTCGAGGGAATAGCCCATCGCCGCGAGGAAATGGGCGTTGGCGTCCTCGATCGTTCCGTCGAGGGCGAACCGGATGACGGCCTGGGAGCGGTGGATGGCGGCGATCTGGCCGGCCGTCTCGACCGCGGCCTGCTTCTCGGCCGTGATGTCGAGCGCGACCTTGAGGATCCGGACCGGCCGTCCCCTGGCATCGAGCACCGGCGTGTAGGTGGCGCGCAACCAGACCTCGCGCCCGCCCTTGGCCACGCGCCTGTACTCCCCGCTGTCGGTCTCACCCCGGCGCAGCCGCTCCCAGAACGCCTCGTAGTCCCGGCTCGCCGCCTCGGCCGGGTCGACGAACACCCGGTGGTGCCGGCCCCGGATCTCGTCGAGGCCGTACCCCGTCAGCCCGAGGAAGCGGGTATTGGCCTCGAGGATCGTGCCGTCGAGCGCGAAGGCGATGGTCGCCTGGGACCGCTCGACCGCGTCGAGCGTGGCGGCCGCGCCGGAGCGCCTTGCCAAAGGGAACATGGTTGTGGCTCGCACCGGTTGCGCTTGTCCCAGAGGGCGCAGGTCTTGGTTAACGCGCGGTATTCGGCCGCTCGTCCCACGCCTCCCGACCGCTCGCGGCGGGACGGGGCTTCCCATCCCCGGCCGCCATCTGCCTCGCCTCGGGGCCGAGCCGGGTCTCTCCCGGCCCCCAGGGAGTGTGCACGTGCGAAGTAGAGGTGGCGAAGACAGGCGAACGTTCGTTCGATCGCGTCGGTGATGACACGCAGGGAATCGCGGCTCTGCAAAAGGATACGGGTATTCGCGGCCGCGACGACTGGCCGACGCGAGAACCCGCATTGACAGGGGCACGATCCTCAGAGCACACTCATGCCCTGGTATACCGTCGACCTAAGGCGGAGCCAGGGCCGATCCTGCAGCAGCGGGATGCCCGCGCGGTTTCGGCCGGACACGGCTGGACGGTGGCAGAACAACAACGAGTTTGCACGGAGGAGCGACGCACATGCCAAGTTTCAGCCGGTCGTCTTCGCCTTGAGGCTGGGTCGACACGCAGTCCGGGCCCCTTAAACCGGCGGCATGAGCGGGCCGCCACAGTTCATTCGACCAGATTCGGCGCGGCGCACGCGAGGCGCGTGCGCCGACGCGGGAGCCTGCGCGCCGCTTGGTGCGGCGCGCCCGCCGATCATCGCCCGAACGGGCGACCACCAAGGTGAGGAAACCGACCCATGACCTCCGTTGCCGCATCGCGCGCGCAAGCCACCCCCATCGCCGGGCGATGGCTCCAGCTCACCCTCGGGGTGGTCTGCATGGTGGCCGCCGCCAACATCCAGTACGCCTGGACCCTGTTCGTCCCCGAGATCCAGAAGACCTTCGGCTGGGACCGCGCCGCCATCCAGGTCGCCTTCACCATCTTCGTCGTCACCCAGACCTGGCTCACCCCCATCGAGGGCCACTTCATCGACCGCTACGGCCCCAGCCGCGTCGTCATGGCCGGCGGCTTCTTCACCGGTCTGGCCTGGATCATCAACTCCTACGCCACGTCGCTCACCGGCTACTACCTCGGCGCGGTGGTCGGCGGCATCGGCGTGGGCTGCGTCTACGCCACCTGCATCGCCAACGCGCTCAAGTGGTTCCCCGACCGGCGCGGCCTCGCCGTGGGCCTGACCGCGGGCGGCTACGGGGCCGGCTCGGCGCTCACCATCCTGCCGATCGCCTCGATGATCGCCGACGGCGGCTTCCAGAAGGCCTTCTTCATCTTCGGCCTGATCCAGGGCGCGCTGATCATCCTGGCCTCGATCGGGCTGCGCTCGCCGGCCAAGGGCGAGGTGACGTACTCCTCGAAGGTGCTGCAGTCGCGCCGCGACTACACACTGCCGGAGGCGCTGCGCACCAAGGTCTTCTGGGTGATGCTGGTGATGTTCACCTGCACGGTGACCGGCGGCCTGATGGCGGTGGCGCAGCTGGGCGTGATCGCGCAGGATCTGGGGGTGAAGAACTTCCAGGTGAACCTGTACTTCTTCGCCATGGCGGCGCTGCCCTTCGCGCTGATGCTGGACCGGATCATGAACGGGATCTCGCGCCCGCTGTTCGGCTGGGTGTCGGACCGGATCGGGCGCGAGAAGACGATGTTCATCGCCTTCACGCTGGAGGGCGTGGGCATCGTGGCGCTGGGCTACTTCGGGCACAATCCGTGGGCGTTCGTGATCCTGAGCGGGATCGTGTTCCTGGCCTGGGGCGAGGTGTACTCGCTGTTCTCGGCCACCGCCGCGGACACGTTCGGCTCGGCGCATATCGGCAAGATCTACGGGGTGCTGTACTGCGCCAAGGGTCTGGCGGCGCTGATGGTGCCGCTGGGCAACATCCTGATGCAGGCGACGGGCACCTGGGCGACCGTGCTGTACACGGTGGCGATCATGGACCTGATCGCCGCGACGCTGGCGATCACGGTGCTGCGGCCGATGCTGATCCGCCACCACGCCGCCAACGGCACCGTCCCGGCCAACGCCCACTGAGCCGATCCGTGCCCTGAGCCGGGCCACGCGGCTACCGACTCCTCGCGATCCCGGCGCTTGGCCAAGCGCCGGGATCGTCGTTCGTGAGATCCATCGGTCTTCGATGGCGGCCCCGGAGCGGACGTCGGGGGTTTCGGATTCTTGTGATTGCCCACCGCCCGATCCCGACGTAGCTTCCTGACATACCAGAAAATAAGCCAAGAGGATCAACGATAAGAGGTCGGGAGAACGCCACGATGAGCAAACAGCTGTCCATGCTCGATTGCCCGGTCGTGTTCGAGGGCGAGAACGAGCGGGGCCTGTCGAGCCCGGACCTGTGCCCCTCGTTCGGCATCACGCGGGGGCTGACCTCGCGCCACATTGGCGTCCGCGACGGACGGATGCTGTGCCTCTGCATCTGGGAGAACGAGGCGGCCTGCCGCTCCTGCTTCGATGGCGAGTGGCACGAGCGGGCCGAGGCGCTCTGGGGCGACCGCTACCAGCTGCGGATCACCGCCTTCGAGACCGCCGACGCGGCTTGACCGTCCCGGCATCGCCGATCCGCGGCGATGCACCACCGGCCGCCAGGACCACACGGCCGGCAAACGGCTCGAGCGGTGCGACGCCCGGATGTGGGTCGACCGGACGCGCGCCGTGACGCCCCTCGCCACCGCGCGAGCCCAGCCCCGGGGAGACCTGTCCGTCCGGGCTGCAGAGTCCGAACCCGATGAGCCTGACCGACGACGGCCGCTTGCGGCCCGTCGGCATCGGGACGCGGAGAGCGGGGAAGCCGGGCGCATCCCGGCGGCGGATCGCGCCGCACCCGAGGAACGTTCATGCTCCCGGACCCGGAGCGGCGGAAGCGTGCGTGCCCATGACAAGTCTGAGGGAGAGGCTGCAGGAGCTCTACGACGGGGACAGCGACCGCGCGCACCGCTTTCGATACGGCCTGCTCGCCTTCGATCTGGCCACCCTCCTGTTCATCGTCGTGTCCTCGTTCATGCCCCGTCAGCCGGCGGTCGAGGCCGTCGACGTCCTGATCGGCCTCGCGGTGGCGTCCGACTTCCTCTCGCGGCTGGCGATCTGCCCACGGCCGGCGCGCGAGTTCCTGCGGCCGACGACGTGGGCGGATCTGGCGGCGATCGCCTCGTTCCTGGCCCCGATCGTCGGCGAAGGCGCCGGCTTCCTGCGCATCCTGCGCACGCTGCGGCTGCTGCGGACCTACCAGCTGCTCGACCGGCTGCGAGTGGACTTTCCGTTCTTCCGCCGCAACGAGGAGGTGATCATCGCGGTGGTGAACCTCGCGGTGTTCATCTTCGTCATGACGAGCATCGTGTATGCGACCCAGCACCGCTCGAATCCGAACATCGGCAACTACGTCGATGCGCTGTACTTCACCGTCACCTCGCTGACGACGACCGGCTACGGCGACGTGACCCTGCAGGGAACGGGAGGCCGCCTGATCTCGGTCGTGGTGATGATCTGCGGCGTCACGCTGTTCCTGCGCCTCGCCCAGGTCCTGTTCCGGCCCTACAAGGTGCGTTTTCCGTGCCCCACCTGCGGCCTGCAGCGGCACGAGCCGGATGCGGTGCACTGCAAGGCCTGCGGCACCCTGCTCAACATTCCCGACGAAGGATCGGATTGATGCCAGCGGCCCAAGATGCTGACGCATCGGGCCGTTGATATATCTCGATTCTTCGACGCCAGATCAAAGATCTGGCGAAAAATCGAGAGCCGAACCAGCGATCATTTCCAATGAGCGCTGGTATGAACCGCTTCGGTCTCGGTGGGGGGTGCGTCCCTCATCGGATGAGGCCTTGATCCTGCGGCGCCCGACCGCGCGACCGTGGGTCGAACGCGGGGCCGTCCGGGACGGTCGAGCGATGGTGGAGGACCGATGCCTGACTGGCGAGCCCTGTTCGTGCCGGAGCACTCCCTGCTGGAGATCGCCCTGCGCGGCAGCCTGATGTACCTCATCCTCTTCCTCATCATGCGCTTCGTCATGCAGCGCCAAGCCGGCGCCGTCAGCCTGGCCGACCTGCTGGTCATCGTGCTGATCGCCGACGTCTCGCAGAACGCGTTCTCGAACGAGTACAAGTCGCTGACCGAGGGCGTCCTGCTGGTGCTGACGATCGTCGGCTGGAACTACGGCATCGACTGGCTCGCCTTCCGCTCCCCCGCCTTCGAACGCCTCATCATGCCGAAGCGGCTGCCCCTCGTGGTGGACGGGCGCATCTGCTGGCGGAACATGCGCCGCCAGATGATCACGCATGCCGAGCTGATGAGTCAGCTTCGCCAGCAGGGGATCGACGACCCGGGTCACGTGCGGCTTGCCTCGCTGGAGGGCGACGGCAGCATCAGCGTCATCCGTCGGGACGATGCGGACACCGGACCCAAGCCGGACGATCGCCGGGAACCGGCCTGACGCGACGCGCCCCTCCAAGGGGACAGCGCGCGGACGATGAGCGAACGGGCCGAGGCCCTTGCGCCGAAGCCCTTGCGCCGGGGGCGGCGCGGAACCCCGCCCCGGCAAGCCCGGTTGAGCGTGGTCTCCTGTCCCGCACGCGGCGCGCGATGACCTCACCGTCCCCCCTGAGACTGCCGCAGATCGACGCGAAGGCCGCGCCGACGCTCAAGCACCCGGCGGCGGAGCCGTTCTACGTCGAGGCGATCGGCCAGCTCGCGGCCTCCGGCATCCCCTTCCTGCTCGCCGGCACCTATGCGGTGAGCGCCTATACGGGGATCGTGCGCGAGACCAAGGACCTCGATGTCTTCTGCAAGGCGGGCGACTACCCGCGCATCCTCGCCCATTTCCAGGACCTCGGCTACGCGGTGGCGATCGAGGACGACCGCTGGCTCGGCAAGGTCCTCAAGGGCGACCATTTCTTCGACGTGATCTTCGCCTCGCCGAGCGGCGCCACGCCAGTGACGGAGGCGTGGTTCGCCCATGCGCGCCAGCTCGACCTGTTCGGCACCACCGTGCGCATCATCGGCCCGACCGAACTCGTCTGGTCGAAATCCTTCATCCAGCTCCGCCACCGCTACGACGGGGCCGACGTGGCGCACACGATCCTGCGCGCCCACGAGCAGATCGACTGGGCGCGGCTGCTCGCCTACATGGAACAGCACTGGGAGCTGCTGCTCACGCACCTTCTCAATTTCCGCTGGATCTATCCGACCGAGCGGGACGTGGTGCCGGCGTGGCTCCTCGACGAGTTGCTCGACCGCCTCGACAAGCAGCGGCGCCTGCCCCCGCCGCAGATGAAGATCTGCCGCGGCCGGATGCTCTCGCGCATCGATTACGAGATCGACGTCAAGGACTGGGGCTATGCCGACCTCGGGGGCGAGGGCGGCTGGCGCGACGAGACGGAAGGACCCGACCGCGATGGCTGACCGCACCGGACCGCTCAAGGTCGCGGCCCTCGGCGACCTGCACGTGAAGCAGGACGCACCGGCCTCCCACCGCGACCTGTTCGGCGAGATCTCGCGCGAGGCGGACGTGCTCGTGCTGGCGGGCGACCTCACCGATCTCGGCCTGCCGCGCGAGGCCGAGATCCTGGCCGAGGACCTGCGGGCCTGCGCGATCCCGGTCGTCGCCGTGCTCGGCAACCACGACTACGAATCGGACGCGCAGGACGAGGTCTGCCGCATCCTGCGCCAGGCGGGCGTGCGGCTCCTCGACGGCCAGTCGGTGGAGATCGAGGGCGTCGGCTTCGTCGGCGTGAAGGGCTTCGTCGGCGGCTTCGGGCGCTTCACCCTCGGCTCCTTCGGCGAGCCCGCCATCAAGGCACTGGTGGCCGAGAGCGTGCGCGAGGCAATGCGCCTGGAGAACGCCATGCGGCAGGTGGCGAGCCGGCGCGCCATGGTGGTGCTGCACTACGCGCCGATCGCCGAGACGGTGGCGGGCGAGCCGCCGGAGATCTTCCCCTTCCTCGGCTCCTCGCGCCTCGCCGAGATCATCGACCGCTTCGAGGTCAGCGCCGTCGTGCACGGCCACGCCCATCGCGGGGCCTACGAGGGCCGCACGCCCGGCGGGGCGCGGGTCTACAACGTCGCCAAGCACATCCCGAAGCCGAACGGGAAGCCCTACGCGATCCTGGAGATCTGACGCGGGGGCTCGGCGGCAAGCGCCCCTCAGCCGTCGCGCGGCCCGCCCCACGCCGCCACGGCCTCGGCCAGGGAAGCGACCGGCGCCGGGGTGCCGATCGCGGCCGGCGTGCGCGAGAAGCGAGGCGCAGGGGCGGGCTGCACCGTGCCGTCATGGGTCACGAAGGTGCCGCGCGCGGCGAGATGCGGGTGGCTTGGCGCCTCCGACAGGGTGAGGACGGGCGCGACGCAGGCGTCGCTGCCCTCCAGAAGCCGGCACCATTCGTCCCGCGTCCGCGTCAGGAACAGGGCTTCGAGCCTGCGGTGCAGGGCGGGCCAGCGCGCCGGGTCGTCGCGCTCCAGGCAGTCCGGCTCCTCCGCGAGGCCGACGAGGGCGAGGAAGCGGGCGTAGAAGTGCGGCTCCAGCGGACCGAGCGCGACGTGGCCGCCGTCGGCGCACGCATAGGTGCGGTACCAGGGGGTGCCGCCGTCGAGGAGATTGGCGGCGCGCCCGTCCCGCCAGCGGCCCTGGGCGGTCAGATCGCAGAACATCGCCATCAGCGAGGCGGCCCCGTCGCAGACCGCGCAATCGACCACCTGCCCCTCGCCCGTCCGCCGGGCCGAGAGCAGCGCGGCGAGCAGACCCATCGCGAGGTAGAGCGAGCCGCCGCCGTAATCGCCGACGAGGTTGAGGGGCGGCACCGGCTGCGCCGCGGGTCCGATCGCCGCGAGCGCCCCCGTGAGGGCGATGTAGGTGATGTCGTGCCCGGCCGCCTTGGCGAGCGGGCCGGTCTGGCCCCATCCGGTCATGCGGCCGTAGACGAGCCGCGGGTTGCGCGCCAGCACCGCGTCGGGGCCGAGCCCGAGCCGCTCCATCACGCCGGGGCGAAAACCCTCGATCAGCGCGTCGGCCCCCGCCAGGAGATCGAGGACGGCCGCAACGTCGGCCGGGTTCTTCAGGTCCGCCGTCACGCTGGCCCGTCCCCTCGCCACCACCGTGCGGGAATACGGGTCGGCCCCGCCGGGACGGTCGAGCCGGATCACCTCCGCGCCGAGATCCGCCAGCAGCATCGCCGCGAAGGGACCGGGGCCGATCCCGGCGAACTCGACGATGCGGACGCCCGCGAGCGGGCCGCGGGCGGCGGTTTCACGGTGCATGCCGGTGTCCTCTCGTCGCCCGCTCCGGTTGCGTGTGGCGACGGGCTCGCGAAGAGCGCATGCCAGATCACGGCCTCCCGATCCAGCGGCGGGGGCGGCGCCTCAGGCGAGAGCCGGCAGGTCGAGGGCGAAGCGGCTGCCGCGGTCCTGCCGCGCCTCGGCGGCCTCGACCCGCAGGGTGCCGCCGATCTGGCGGGCCATGCCGCGGATCACCCGCATCCCCAGGCTCCGGCGCGCCGCGCCCGAAAGGTCGAAGTCCGGCGGCAGGCCGACGCCGTCATCCGCCACGATGAGCGACAGGCCCCCGTCCGGCCGCGCCCGCGTCTCGACCCGGATCTCGCCGCCCCCGCCCGGATAGGCGTGCTTGATCGCGTTGGTGACGAGTTCGTTGACGAACAGCCCGAGCGGGATGGCGAGGTCGGCCGGCATCGTCAGGTGGTCGATCCGGCAGCGGATGGCGTGGGCCGGGGCGCTCTCGGCCAGGCGTTCCACCAGGGTCGTCAGGAACGGGGCGATGTCGATCGCCGCGAGGTTGGGCTGCTGCCAGAGCTGGTCGTGGACCTGCGCCACCGCCGCCACCCGGGTCTGCGCGTCGGCGAGCGCGCGCCGCACGTCCTCGTTGTCGGTCGACCGGCCCTGCAGCGTGAGCAGGCTCGCCACCACCGCGAGGCTGTTCTTCACCCGGTGGCTCATCTCGCGGGTGAGCAGGTCCTGCCGCTCCAGGGCGGCCTGCACCCGCGCCTCCCCGCGCTGGCGCTCGATGGCGCCGCCGAGCAGGTTGGCGAACCCCTGCATGAAGGCGATGTCGGCCGGGTCGAACTGGCCCTCGCGGGTGTCGTCCACCTCCAGCACGCCGAAATCACCCTCGCGGTTGCGGATGATGACGTTGACGGCCCGCCGCACCCCGTGGTCGGCCATGAGCTGCGGCGTGCGGAAGCGCTGCTCGTTCTCGAGATGGTTCGAGATCACGGGCTGCCCGGTCTTGAGGGCGAAGCCGGCGGGCGAGGCGAGGTCGGCGCCGACCACCGCCTGCCCGACCACGTCCGGCCCCCAGCCGACGCCCGCCACGACGAGCAGCAGGTCCTGGTCGCGCTTGTACTCCAGGGCCTTGCAGAACTGCGCGCCCATGCCCTCGGCGCAGAGTTCGGTCGCGCGCTGCAGGAGCCGGCCGAAATCCTCCGCCCGCAGCGCCTCGACGCCGAAAGCGGACAAAATCGACTGCTGCCGAAGCCTGTAGTCAAGCTCCGAGCGGCTCAGTTCGCTCATCGTGGGTCATTTCCGTCAGGTCAGGTCGGCCTCCTGCCCCATAAACCACCGATCCGGCGAATCAAGCGCCGCGCCGGTCAGCGTCCCCGCGCCGCGGCCCGGGTGCTGGCGAGCAGCATCAGCCCGGCGGCCCCGGCCGCGACCCCGAGCGTGCTCAGGGTGCGGGCCGAGGGCAGGCCCTTGCGGGCGCGCCAGCCGCCGCTCGCGCGCGGCCGCTCCACCACCGGCGCGCGCAGGGCGCCGTGCGTCACCGGCGCCGGATGCGCCCGGTCGAGGGCGCGGTGGATCGCCACGCCCATGAGGTGCTCGGTCGGTCCCGGGGCGAGCGCGTAGGCGGCCTGCGCGAGGCGCGCGGGCCAGCCCACCGCCACCTCGTCGTGCGGGTGGCGGGCGAGATGCACGAAGGTCTCGGCCACGTCCTCGGGGGCGTAGACCAGCGGCCCGGTGTCGATGGCGCGGCCCGACACATTGGCCCCGTGCTCCAGCCCCGGCGTGTCGATCATGGCCGGGAAGACCGAGCAGACGTGGATGTGCGGGTGGCGGCGCAGTTCCTGGCGCAGGCTCGCGGTGAAGCCGCGCAGGCCGAACTTGCTCGCCGTGTAGGCCGCCGCGAAGGGCGCGGGCGCCCAGCCGCCGAGCGAGATGTTGGTGATGAGCGTGCCGTGCCCCTGGCGCAGGAAGGTCGGCAGCACCGCGTAGGCGCCGTACATCCCGCCGAGCAGGTTCACCGCGACGGTGATGCGGTGCAGGTCGAGGGGCGCGTCCTGGAACGGGCCGAACACGCCGGTGCCGGCATTGTTGATCCAGACATCGATCCCCCCGAAGGCGTCGTTCGCCGCCCGGGCCAGGGCCTCGACGGCGGCCGGATCGGTCACGTCGGTCGGCACCGCCGCGGCGTTCCCGCCCAGCGACCGGCACTCGCGGGCGAGATCCTCCAGGGCCTCGCGGCGGCGCGCGGCGAGGATCACGCGGGCGCCCCGCCGGGCGAAGGCGAGCGCCGTCGCCCGGCCGATGCCGCTCGATGCGCCGGTGATCACCACGGCGGCGTGGCGCAGGTCGGTCATGCGGGCCTCCGTCGGTCTCGGGACGCAACCCCCCTGCCGCGGCCGAAGTTCCGGGACGCGATCCCGCGCGCCGCGGGTCGTCAGGTCTTCAGCCGGTAGCCGGTGCGGAACATCCAGGTGACGAGGCCGAGGCAGATCAGGAGGAAGAGGAAGGCCATCGCGAGGCTCACGCCCACCGCGACGTCGCCCTGGCCGTAGAAGCTCCAGCGGAAGCCGCTGACGAGGTAGACCACCGGGTTGAGCAGGCTGATCGCCCGCCACACCGGGGGCAGCATGTCGATGGAGTAGAAGCTGCCGCCCAGGAAGGTGAGCGGCGTCACGATGAGGAGCGGGACGAGCTGCAGCTTCTCGAACCCGTCGGCCCACAGGCCGATGACGAAGCCGAACAGGCTGAAGGTGACGGCGGTGAGGACGAGAAAGAGCGCCATCCAGAGCGGGTGCTCGATGCGCAGCGGCACGAACAGCGCGGCGGTCGCCAGGATGACGAGCCCGAGGACGATCGACTTCGAGGCCGCCGCGCCGACATAGCCGATCACGATCTCGACCGGCGAGATCGGCGCCGAGAGGATCTCGTAGATCGTGCCGGAGAAGCGCGGGAAGTAGATGCCGAACGAGGCGTTGGCGATGCTCTGCGTGAGGAGCGAGAGCATGATCAGCCCCGGCACGATGAAGGCGCCGTAGGGCACGCCCTCCACGACCGTCAGCCGGGAGCCGATGGCCGCGCCGAAGACCACGAAGTAGAGCGAGGTCGAGATCACCGGGGCGACGAGGCTCTGCAGCAGCGTGCGCCACGCGCGGGCCATCTCGAACAGGTAGATGGCGCGGACCGCCGGCCAGTTCATGCGCGCTCCTTCACGAGGTCGACGAAGATGTCCTCCAGCGAGGATTGCCGGGTCTGGAGGTCGCGGAAGCGCAGGCCGGCGGCGCGCAGGTCCGTCAGCAGCGCGGTGATGCCGGTGCGCTCGCCCTGGCTGTCGTACGTGTAGGTGAGTTCGGACCCGTCCGCCGAGAGGTCGAGGCGGTGGACGGCGAGCGCCGGGGGCAGCGCGTCGAGGGGCGACTGGAGCTGGAGG
Organism: Methylobacterium isbiliense; assembly: GCF_022179325.1. Lineage (GTDB taxonomy): Bacteria > Pseudomonadota > Alphaproteobacteria > Rhizobiales > Beijerinckiaceae > Methylobacterium > Methylobacterium isbiliense. The sequence continues at coordinate 61,752 of NZ_BPQQ01000034.1, forward strand.
GTGAGCTGCTTCCTGCCGAGCTTGCGCATCAGCTCGGCCTTCTCCTCGACGAGGATGATCTCGCCGCGGCGGATCACGCCCACCCGGTCGGCCATCTCCTCGGCCTCCTCGATGTAGTGGGTGGTGAGGATCACGGTGACGCCCTGGTCGCGCAGGCGGCGCACGAGGCGCCACATGTCCTGGCGCAGTTCCACGTCGACGCCGGCGGTCGGCTCGTCGAGGAAGAGCACCTGCGGCTCGTGCGAGAGCGCCTTGGCGATGAGCACGCGCCGCTTCATGCCGCCGGACAGGGTCATGATCCGGCTGTCGCGCTTCTCCCACAGCGAGAGGTCCTTCAGGACGCGCTCGACATGGCCCGGATCGGGCTTCAGCCCGAACAGGCCGCGGCTGAAGCTCACCGTCGCCCACACCGTCTCGAAGGCGTCGGTGGTGAGTTCCTGGGGCACGAGGCCGATCAGCCGGCGGGTCTTGCGGTAGGCGGCCCGGATGTCGTGCCCGTCCACCGTGACGCGGCCCTCGGTGGGGCTGACGATGCCGCAGACGATGCCGATCAGCGTCGTCTTGCCGGCCCCGTTCGGCCCGAGGAGCGCGAAGATCTCGCCGCGCCGGATCTCGAGGTTCACGGAGCGGAGGGCCTGGAAGCCGGAGGCGTAGACCTTCGACAGGCCGGTGATGGAGATGATCGGCGGCATCGCTCCGACGGGGCTGAGGGGATCGGGCGCCGCATCTAGCACATCGCGGTGCGCGCGGAACGGCCGGGCCGGCCGGTCGGTGCGCTCCCGCACACGCTCCTTACTCACAGGTGCGGTCTCACAGGTGCGGTCTCACAGGTGGATGACGCCGAGCCGGGCCGCATGGGCGACCGCGTCGGTGCGGCCGGTGGCGTCGAGCTTGTCGAGGAGCGAGCCGACATGGAACTTCGCGGTGTGGACCGAGATGCCGAGCCGGTGTGCGATCGCCTTGTTGGAGGCGCCCTCGGCGAGGAGGGCCAGCACCTCGGCCTCCCGGGGCGTGAGCCCGGGCTCGGCCCCGCGGGCGCCGGCCGGCCCGGTGAGGATCGCGTCGGCGGCCTCGCCCGGCCGCACCAGCACCAGGCCCGGCACGCCGGCGAGGAGCGCGGCGAGCCGGTCGGCGAGGTCGGGCTCGGCGACGTCGAGGGCGATCAGCAGCGGGCCGGCGCTCACGGCCTCTCGCCGATGGTCAGGGCCGCCTCGTGCGGGCTGCCGCCCCGCGACAGGGCGAGCGTCACGACCGTGCCGACGCTGCCGGGGCCGAGCAGGCCCTGGAGCGCCTGGAGGCCGCGCACCGGCTCGCCGTTCCAGGCGAGGATGACGTCGCCCTGGCGCAGGTCCGCCCGTGCGCCGGGGCCGCCGGGCTCCACGCTCATCACCATGAGGCCGGTGCCGCGATCCTCGCGCCGCACCGCCTGGAGGCCGAGGCCGAGATAGCCGAGGGGCACGCGGCCGCGCGCGTCGAGGACGGGGGCGACCCGCGCCACCGTGGCGGCCGGGATGACGAGGACGCGCCGGCGCGGGCCGAACACCGCCATGCCGATCACCCGACCGGACGGATCGAGGGCAAGCCCCCCTTCCGCCGAGCGGCGGAGCGCCAGGTCGAGGTCGATGCGCGCGTCGATCTCGCCGCCGCGCAGGCTGCGCCACGGCCCCGAGACCCGCGAGACGAGGCCCAGCGCGGCGGTCGGGGCACCGTCGGACCGCCCCACCGCGACCGCGAGCGCGCCGGCCGCGACGGTTCCCAGCGCCAGGGGCGCGGCCGGCAGGTCGCTGCGGGCGACACGCAGGAGCGCGATGTCGGTCGAGGGATCGCGGCCCGCGAGCGTGGCGGGCAGGCTCGCGCCGTCCGCGGTCTCGACCGTGATCTCGCCCTCCTCGGCGAGCGCCTCGTCGGCGGTGACGACGAGACCGGGGCGCCAGACGAAGCCGCTGGCCCGGCGGCGGTGCGAGCGGACCGCGACCACGCTCGGCGCCGCGCGGGCGACGAGGCCGGCGAGGTCCTGGGAGAAGGCCTGCAGGGGCGAGCCCTGGATCGGGGAGGCGGGATCGGACATGGCGAGGGCTCCTGCGAGGCCCCCGAGTATGGGGAGTCCGGCCCGCCCCCACACCTGCCCGATCGGGCAGGCGGGTCGGGCAGGCGGGTCGGGCAGGTCTCGGGGCCTATTCGGCGGCCCGGGCGGCGACGTCGGGCGCGGCGAGGCGCGGGGCGGAGGCCTCGGCCACCGGCAGGGCCTCCTCGGTCCTCAGCGGCACGAACCGGCCGGCCTCGCCGTCATAGGCGAGCAGGGAGCCGCTCTCGATCTCGAAGAACCAGCCGTGCAGCCGCAGGTCGCCCTTGGCGAGGCCCGCCGCCACGCTCGGATGGGTGCGCAGGTGGTTGAGCTGCACCACCACGTTCTCCAGCGCCAGCGCGCGCAGGCGCTGCTTGGGATCGAGGTCGGTCGGATAGGCCTCGCAGACGATCTGGCTCGCCGCGTGGCTGTGGCGCAGCCACGCGGCCACGTTGGGCATCGCCCCGAGCGCGTCGGGCTGGGCCAGGCCCTTCATGGCGCCGCAATCCGAGTGGCCGCAGATCACGATGTCCCGCACGCCGAGCGCGACCACCGCGTACTCGACGGCCGAGGTGACGCCGCCGATATGCGGCGAGAAAGGCGGCACGATGTTGCCGGCGTTCCGGCAGACGAAGAGTTCCCCGGGGCCGGCCTGGGTGATGTGCTCGGGCGCCACGCGCGAATCGGCGCAGGCGATGATCAGCGCCTTCGGCTGCTGCCCGTCGCGCACGAGGCGCTGGTACATCTGCTGCTGGCCGGGAAAGACCGCGTCGCGGAATTCGGTGATGCCCTGGATGATCGTGTCCACGGAAGATCCTCTTTATGCGGTCGCGGCGCGTCGCCGCCCGACGCACCGGCGGCCGGCACGGGCGACGCCGGATCAACCGGACCATGCTTGAGATGGTTGCGGCCCACCGCACCCTTCCTCAACGACAGGCCCGGGCGCGGCGGCACCCTCCGCTCCGGCAGCCGGCGGGAGAGCCGGGGACTGGGAGGTGAGGCGCCGGAGGGTGGCTCGAGGATCAGCAGGTGTTGTTCGTCAAGCACTTGGCGGCGGTCCCGGCGGTCGCGGGGCGGACGGATCCGGCCCGCATGCGTCGCTCGGTCCGCCTGCGGCACCGTTCAGGTGCCCGCTCCGGAACGTCATCACGAAGTTGTTCCGGATATTTAGCCGCAGTCCCGCGCGCCTGCCCCGGTGCCGCCCGATGCACCACGGATGACGCGCAAGTTCAGTCCCGTCCAAATGCTGCAGCACATGGTCCCACGCCGCCTGGAGGTCGGGGCTGATCCCGCCGCCGGGATCGCGGGTTCGGGGCAGCGTTGCGGGTCAGGCGGCGATGCGCCCCTGGGCGAGTCCGGGCTCCAGCACCCGCACGGGCGCCCCGGCGCGCGCCACGAGCGCGCCGCCCTTCGGCACCACCCGCCAGCCGTCGCGGCAGCCGTCGATCGGTTCCGAGACCACGACGAGGCCGGTGGCGGTCTCGCGCCAGTAGAGGCTGGGCGGGCAGCCGTCGCAGGCCCAGCGATAGGCGGTCAGGGTCTCGCCGTCCGTGGCGATCGCGGTGAGGCGCACCGGCTCGTCGATCGCCGCCCCGCGCATCAGCCCGCGCACGGTCGCGAGGGTCTCGGCCATGGCGCCGACCGGATCCTCGGCCAGCCCGTTGGCGATCGCGAGGAGGAAGAGGGCCTCGGAATCCGTCGAGCCCTGCCGCGCCTCGTAGAGGCTGTCTGGAATCAAGGCTTCGAGCCGCCGCCGGATGCGCGCGTAGCCGCCGATCTGCCCGTTGTGCATGAAGAGCAGGCGCCCGTGCGCGAAAGGGTGGCAGTTCGCCCGCGTGGTCGCGGTTCCGGTCGAGGCGCGCACATGGGCCAGGAAGGTGCGGGCGCGGATCTGGCGCGAGAGGCTGCGCAGGTTCTCGTCCGACCAAGCGGGCCGCACGTCGCGAAAGAGCCCGGGCTCGGGCCGCTCGCCGTACCAGCCGAGGCCGAACCCGTCGCCGTTGGTCTCGGTCTTGGCCTCGGCGGCATGCAGGGACTGGTGAACCAGGGAATGGGTCGGCACGCAGACCAGTTCGTCGAGGTAGACCGGTTCGCCGTGATAGGCGAGGAAGCGGCACATCGCCTGTCCCACCTGTTTGCTTGGCGCGGCGGGCTTGCTCCCGAGGCTGAGCCCGTCGCCTTCATCGAACCGTAACATTCGGCCCCGCAGGGTGAACAGTCCGTTAATGCGGCGCAGCATGGCGCGGCGTGCGCCAGCGCTCACCGCCAGATAACGGTTTGCTGGACGGGCGCGGGATCGATGGCCGGCCTGCATCGTTGACCCCTGCCGGCGGCGCCTTCCATGCCGCTGCGGCATCTCTCCCCGCCACGCCCGCACGGGCGGCCGTTCAGCCCGTCGACGGGTCCGAACCGCCGGCCGCGGCGGGTCTTTCGCAGATTTGAGGAGGCTTCATGGGCAGAGCAGCGTCAGCCGTTCCGATCGCCGTGGTGGTGGAGGAGGACGAGGCCGTGCGCGACTTCGCGTCGGCCATCCTCGAAGAGACCGATCTCGACGTGATCGCGTGCGACTCCGCCGAGGATGCGCTCGCGGTGATTCGCGAGCACGGACCCGAGGTCGCGCTCCTGTTCACGGAGATGAGCCTGCACGGCGTCATGGACGGGGCGGCGCTCGCCCGCACGGTGGAGCGCGAATGGCCCGACATCCGCGTGGTGGTGACGTCGGAGACCGGCCGGGCGCAGCCGCTTCCCGACCACACCGTCTTCATGCGCAAGCCCTGGCGGCCCCTGGACGTGCTGGTCCAGGCGGAGCGGGCGACGGTGGAGTCGCACGGCCGGGCGTGAGCGCCCGCGCCACGGCGAAAGGCCCGCACGCTGGCGCGCCGGGCCTCTCTCGCGGGATGGGCAATGGTCCCGCCGGAGCGGGGCGTCTCAGGCGTTGCCGGCGGGCGCCGAGGCCGGGGCCGGAGCGGCGGCCGGGCGGCGCGGCGCGACCGCGCGGGGCTTCGGCTTCGGCGCGGCGATCAGACCCTCGCGGATGGCGGTCTTGCGGGCCTGCTTGCGGGCGCGCCGCACGGCCTCCGCCTTCTCGCGGGCCTTGCGCACGGAGGGCTTCTCGTAAGCCTTGCGCTGCTTCATCTCGCGGAAGATGCCCTCGCGCTGCATCTTCTTCTTGAGCACGCGGAGCGCCTGATCGACGTTGTTGTCCCGAACGAGTACCTGCAAGGGTGTATCCTCTAGAAAATCCGTTTCGGTGCCACCGCCCCCGACGGCCCCGCGGCGGGGCGAACCAACCGGCATGCGCCCCAGCGCCCGGTCGTTCCGGACCGGGAGGGGCGCAGGTCGCGATGGCGTTCGAGGCCGGCGCACAAGCTGCGCCTGCGTGGGCAGATACACCAGTTCGGCGCGACTTCCAACCGGGGCGCCGCCGCGTGATCCTGAAAATCCGCAGATCGTGGCGCCTCAGGCGTTGGCCTGGATGAAGTTGCGCACCAGCGGGTAGGTCTGATTCTCCCATTTGCGCCCGGAGAAGACGCCGTAATGGCCGACGCCGGCCTGGAGGTGGTGGCGCTTACGGAAGGGACGCAGGCTGCTGCAGAGATCGTGCGCCGCCATCGTCTGGCCCACCGAGCAGATGTCGTCGCGCTCGCCCTCCACCGTCATCAGGGCGGTCTTGCGGATCGCCCGCATGTCGATGGGCGCGCCGCGATAGGTCAGGGCGTTGCGGGCGAGCGTCGCCTCCTGGAACACGGTCCTGACGGTCTCGATGTAGAACTCGGCCGCGAGGTCCAGGACCGCGAAGTACTCGTCGTAGAAGGTCTCGATCTGGTGGGCCTTGTCCTCCTCGCCGCGCACGATGTTCCAGAACAGGTCGACGTGGCCGTGCATGTGGCGCCCGGCATTCATCGACATGAAGGCGAGGACCTGCATGAAGCCGGGATAGACCCGGCGGCCCGCGCCCGCGTGCCGGCGCGGCACGGTGGCGATCAGGTTGCGCTCGAACCACTCGATCGGCCGGGCGGTGGCGAGTTCGTTGACCTTGGTCGGGTTGATGCGGGTGTCGACCGGCCCGGCCATCAGGGTCATGCTGGCCGGGTGGGCGGCGTTGCGCGATTCGGCCATCACCGCGGCGGCGGCGAGCGCCTGCACGGCGGGCTGGCACACCGCCACCAGATGCGCCCCCTCCCCCATCGCCTCCAGGAAGCGGACCACGTGGGCGACGTAGTCGTCGAAGCCGAACGGCCCGGCCTCGACCGGCACGTCGCGGGCGTTGTGCCAGTCGGTGATGTAGACGTCGTGATCGGCCAGCAGCGTGCGCACGGTGGAGCGCAGCAGGGTCGCGAAGTGGCCCGAGAGCGGCGCCACCACCAGCACCCGCGGCTGCTCGCCGACGAGATCCTTGCGGAAGTGCAGGAGCGTGCCGAAGGGGGTGGAGAGCACCGCCTCCTCGCTCACCGGCACGTCGCGGTTGCCCACGCGCACGCGCGCGATGCCGTAATCGGGTCGCGCATGGGTGAGGCCGGTGCGCATCATCATGCGGGCGGCGGCGAGCCACCACGTCGCCGGTTCGGCGTAGCCCGCCTGCGTCCAGGGCGAGACGCCGTCGTGCAGGAGGCGCCCCCAGGCCCGGGTTCCGGCCGCGAGATCGGACTGGACCTCGAAGGTGTCGTAGAGCATCGCCCGGGCTACTCCCACACCCACGCAGGGTCACGGGCGTCCGCCCTGGTCCAGACGTACGGCACAGCTCGTCTCCCCGCGAGATGACTTTCGTTCAGTGTGGTCCGGCCAGCGCACGGCCCGCCCGGGCCATGCGACTGGCGTGCCAAGACGGGGTGACCGGGACGGGTGGCGGCCCGGTCCGGCGCGGCTTATCCTGCGGCGGCCGGCACGAGTCTTGGATCGGGCCGTCCCGCAGGCAGGCCCGGACGGGCCGCGGGGAGGAACGCATGGCCGAGGCCACGCTGACGATTTCGAGCCGGAACTACTCGTCGTGGTCCCTGCGGGGCTGGCTGCTCTGCCGGATGGCCGGCCTCGACGTCGCGGTCGAGGTGCTGGGCGGCGGCGACGCGGCGAGCCGGGCCGAACTGCTGCACCTCTCGCCCTCGTTCCTGGTGCCGCGCCTCATCCACGGTCCCGTGCGGGTGTGGGACGTGATGGCGATCGCCCAGTATCTCGACGAGTGGCGGCCCGAGGCCGGCCTCGTGCCCGCCGACCGGTTCCAGCGCGCGTGGTGCCGCTCGATCGCGGGCGAGATGCATGGCGGCTTCATCAACCTGCGCTCGGCCCTGCCGATGAACCTGCGCGCGCGCTACACCGACTTCAAGCTCTGGGGCGGGGCGCAATCCGACATCGCCCGGATCGTCGAGATCTGGGAGGAGGCGCTCGGCGCCCATGGCGGGCCGTTCCTGTTCGGCGAGCGACCGACCGTCGCGGACGCGATGTACGCGCCCGTCTGCACCCGCTTCGTCACCTACGGCGTCGGCCTGCCGGCCCGCTCCGCCGCGTTCCGCGACCACGTCATGGCCTGGGCGCCGATGCAGGAATGGATCGCCGAGGCCGAGGGCGAGCCCGACGAGATCGAGGAACTCGACATGGAGTTCTGACGCCGACGGCTCCGTGCAGCGTAGTGGCGTCCACCGCCGTTGAACCCGGCAGGTCCGTGTCGCATCCGGCGACGCGAGCCTGTCCGCAGGATCCGGTGGGTCAGAGCCCGGCCGCTCAGTCCGGAGCCGGTTGGAGCTTCACGGGAAGCGGCGAACCGGTGTTGGAGTGCCGACCTCGCGCTGCTCCTCGACGCTGTCCACTCCGGGAACCTGCTTCAGCTTCGCGAGGGCGCTTCGCTCGATCGAGCCAGTGGCCACGCCGAGGATATCCAGCTTGTCCTTGACCTTGAACCCCACTTTGCCGGCGGCGGCCACGGTTCTCTCGAAACTGCTCGCATCGGGTATCGATACGCTCACGTCGACCTTGCTCATGACGGGCTCCTGCGCTTCCGGCCCGTTGTACTGGAATCTGCGCTCGCAGGCGATGAGGCCGACCGGCTCAGACCGGCGCCTGCGCGAGACCCGCCCCCACATCGGCGGCCGAACCGCTCAGGCGACGGGCGGTCTGGACGAGATGGAAATGCAGGCGGGGGCCCCGGGCCTCCGGATTGGCCTCCGCGATGAGTGCGGCGACGCCCGCCACATGCGGTGTGGCCATGCTCGTTCCACTCTCGTCCTTGTACTGGGTCGGGATCGGCCAGGAGGAACGGCAATCCACGCCAGGGCCGACGATGTCGACGGAGCCGCCCTCCGCGTTAATGCTCCCGTTCGAGAACCAGGCAACGGAGAGGGCTCGATCGATCGCGCCCACCGCGAAGATCGACGGACAGTTCGCCGGATGGCTGACGGGCGCGACGGTCTGCGGCCTGCGGCTATCGTTGCCCGCAGCAGCCAGGATCAGGGATCCTCTCGCCAACGCACGCTGCGCAGCCTGCTCGAATATCGCCGAGTATCCTTGCCCCCTCAGGACGCGGGCGCCGAGGGACATCGAGATCACGTGACAACCATTGGCAATGGCCCATTGCAATCCTGCCAGGATGCAACCGTCCGTCCCGCGCCCTGCATCGTTCAGGACCTTTCCGACGAAGATCTCGGCCTCGGGGGCTACGCCGAAGCGCGGCGGCTGAGCCGGCCTGGCCGGACCGGCCGCGATACCGACGCAATGCGTGCCGTGCCCGTCCTGCGCGGTCGGGACCCCGTCGACGAAGGAGCGGGACTGGATCGAACGCCCGATGAAGTCGGGGTGATTGAAGTCCAGTCCCGTGTCGAGCACCGCGATCCTGATACCCCGTCCGGTGAAGCGGGAGCGGCTGGCGCCAACGGCCTGCAGACCCCACGTGAACGCCGCCTCTTCGAAGCTCAAGGCGGCGCTACCTCCCTCAGCACTGTCGCCCTTGAGGAGGCCGTCGACCAGATGGTTGACGGCATCGCGGTAGCCCCGCAGGTAGGACAGGTCCATGGGTGCGCCGCCCAGCGCGTAGACGATCCGCTCCGGCTCCACCGTGCGCAGCGAACTCTCCTTGCTGACGATCGAACTCATCGCCGCCGCCTGATCGGGCGGGGCATTGACCACGGCGACGCCAAGGTCTTCGAATACGATGCCTTCGCTCTCCTTGACGGTGAGGAGGCCTTCGGGATCTTTCAGGAAGTCTCCAGCATAAGCGAGCTGAAGGCCCACCCCCTTCGTGAGAGCCGCGGCACCGGCGGTGAGCTTGTCCGGCTCCAGCAGGACGAGAAATCGGCCCGTCGTTTCGGGACCACCTGGTAGACCGGGCTGGGGAGACGGGTTCGGGACCGGCGGTGTCGCCAACGGCATGATGCCCAGGGCCGGGGCTTGTTGGGCGGCTTCGGTTCCGGACGAACCACGAGTCGTGCGTCGCGCCATGATCGGCGAATCCCCCTCCGAAACACCGGGACTTGCGCATTGGCACCGTCCAGCGCGCAACGACATTGCCTGCATTTCATCATGATTTCAAGTTCGGGCAGATAAATTTCATTCATCGAATTTTTCACTGGGTCTCTCGATTATTATGATGCATAATTACCAAAAAAACACCGGCCACACCATCAAGAGTTCTAACATATAACTATTATTCATGCCGCCTGCATGCCACAGAATTGGCCATTCAATTGGATGATCCGAGCATTTCACGAGGGTGCAAACGGATCATCTCATCGGATCGGCGGCGACCATCGCCAGGACCACCAGCATCACGATAGGTTCGTCCTTCCATCGATGAGATGGACGCGCCCATCGGCACGCCCCTTGTCGCGAAAGGGTTGTCGGCTTGCTCGGCGGCGTTCTGCGACCGCGGCAAGGCGTGGCCGCCGACGCAGGAAAGGGCCGCCTCGGCGGAGGGGTGGCCCGAGGAGATCGGGAGAAGCGACATGGCGTTGGAGGTTTTGTCAGGCGCGCCAGCACCCCTTCGCGGCCTCGGCGCCCGCCTGCTCGCGGGTGAGGCCGATGTCGCGCAGCAGCCGGGCGTCGAGCACGGCGAGGTCGAGCCGCTGGCGCCGCCGCGCGGCGGCGCGCGCGAGCCAGGCGCGGGCAAGCGCGACCAGCCTCGCGGCGCGGGCCGGGACCTCCGGGCGGGGTCGGATCGTCGCGCTGCGCATGCCTGCTCCTCCTGTGACGGCGGGAAGGCTGCCGTGCAGCGCGCCTCGCGTCGCGGCCGAACGCTGCGGCCGCGGCCGAAGCATCGGCGGCTGACGGGCGCGGGCGGGCAGCCTATCCTGGGCGGCATGGCGATGGTCTCAGGCAACACGCTCGCGGAGGTGGCCGGCCTGATCGGCGATCCGGCGCGGGCCAACATCCTCTCGGCCCTGATGGACGGGCGGGCGCTCACGGCGGGCGAACTGGCGTGGCACGCGGGCGTGAGCGCGCCGACGACGAGCGGGCATCTGGCGAAGCTCGCGGCCGCGCGGCTCGTGGCGGTGGAGCGGCAGGGGCGCCATCGCTACCACCGGCTCGCAACGCCCGAGGTCGCGGCGGCCGTCGAGGCGCTGATGCAGGTGGCGGCGGCGGGGCCGGCCCGGCACCGGCCGACCGGTCCGCGCGACGCGGCGATGCGGCTCGCCCGCACCTGCTACGATCACCTCGCCGGCCGGCTCGGCACCGCGCTGGCCGACAGCCTGCGCGAGCACGGCCACGTGACGCTCACCGAGGAGGGGGTCGGCACTATCACGCCGGCCGGCACGCGCTTCCTGTGCGACGAGGTCGGTCTCGATCTCGGCGACGGCGGACGGCGCCCCCTGTGCCGCACCTGCCTCGACTGGAGCGAGCGGCGACCGCACTTCGCGGGCCGCCTCGGGGCCGCCCTGTGCCGGCGCGTCCACGACCTCGGCTGGATCGCGCGAAGCCGGGACAGCCGCGCCGTCGTGATCACCCCGACCGGCCGGCGGGGGTTCTCGCAGACTTTCGGAATCAGCCTGCCCTGACCTCGGCAGACCCTAAGGTCGGCGGACCGGCCCCATCGTCGTCACTGGACCGGCCGCCCCTTCGGCGCAGGAGCGGGATCAGGCCGCCTCGGCGGGCGCCGGCTCGGCAGCCTTGAGCGTGCAGGCCGCGCCGCAGGCGCTGGTGCAGGTCTCGTGCGCCTCGGCGAGCGCGCGGGACAGGATGCCCCGGATCGTCCGCGCGCAGCGGCCGCATTTCGGGCTGCAGCCGAGGCAGGCGTAGACCTGGGCCGGCGTGCGAGGGCAGCCCGGGCCGGGATTGAGGCACGCGCGCACTTGTCCGTCGGAGAAGACGTTGCAGGAACAGACGATCATGCTGGGGATCGAGGCACCCGGTTCGGAAGCGGGCCACCGGCCCGATCTTCTAGATTAGAACGGTTGAAAACTATAACATAATCAACAGGTTACCGGGGCAGGGCCGATTCGGCAAGCGCCCCCGTACCGCCTGCGACGGAATCACGCCGCCCCGTGCCTGCGGCTCGGCCGTGCGGCTCCGCCGCAGCCGGGCCACGACGGGCCTCGACGCCGCATCGTCCCCACGGCGGTGGTGACGGCAGGTTGCCTTGACGCTGCGCGACGTCTATCGCCGTGCTGCGCCACCGCCGACGCGCGGTCGGCCTGGACCGGATACCGATGAGCCGATCGCGGGATCGCACGCCGACCGGCGTGCCGGGCGACGCGCCGTGCTGGGATGAGCACGCGCGGCTCGCCGCGCTGGACGCCTACGCGATCCTCGACACGCCGCCCGAGGCCGAGTTCGAGGATGCGGTGCAGATCGCGCGCCTCGCCTGCCGGACCCCGATGGCGCTCGTCAGCCTCGTGGCCGCGGACCGGCAATGGTTCAAGGCCGAGGCGGGACTCGGGGTCCGGGAGACCGGCCGCGACGCCTCGGTCTGCGCCTACACGATGGGCTGGGAGGGCCTTCTGGTCATCCCGGACCTGACGCAGGACCCGCGCACGGCGCGCAATCCCCTGGTCACCGGCCCGCCGGGGCTGCGCTTCTATGCCGGCCACCCGCTGGTCAGCCCCGACGGCATGCCTCTGGGCGCCCTGTGCGTCCTCGACACCGTGCCGCGGCCCGAGGGCCTGCCCGAGGAGGCGCGGCTGACGCTCGCGGCGCTCGCCCGGCAGGTGATGGCGCGAATGGATCTGCGCCGGGCGCTGGCCGAGCGGGACCGGGCGCTGGCCGCCGCGGAGGCGAGCCGCCGCGAATTGCGGCAGATCACCGACGGGCTGCCGGTGCTGATCGCCACCATCGACCGCGACGAGATCTACCGCTTCGCCAACCGCCATTACGAGACGTGGTTCGGCCTGCGCGCCGAGGATGTGGTCGGCCGCAGCGTGCGGGAGGTCGTCGGCGAGGCGGCCTACGCGCAGCGCAGGCCCTACCTGGCGCGGGTGCTGGCGGGGGAAGCCGTCCTGTTCGACACGACGGTGCCGGGGCCGGACGGCGGGGTGCGCGACGCGCGGGTGCGCTACCTGCCCACCACCGAGCCCACGGGCGGCTTCCACCTCCTCGCCTTCGACGTGACGGGCGAGAAGGCCGCTCAGGCGGCCCTCGCCGACAGCCTGCTGAAGTTCCAGGCCATCGCCGAGTCGATGCCCCAGATGGTGTGGTCGACCCTGCCGGATGGGAATCACGACTACTACAACTCCCGCTGGTACGAGTTCACCGGCGTCGCCTCCGGCTCCACGGACGGCGAAGGCTGGAACGCGATCTTCCACCCGGACGACCAAGCCGAGGCGTGGCGGCGCTGGCGGCACGCGCTGGCCACCGGCGACACCTACGAGATCGAGTACCGGCTGCGGCGGCACGACGGCGTGTATCGCTGGGTGCTCGGGCGGGCGGTGCCGATCCGGGATGCCGCGACGGGGGCGATCCAGCGCTGGTTCGGCACCTGCACCGACATCGACGATCAGGTGCGGGCCCGGGAGACGCTGGCGCAGGGGCGCGAGACCCTGGAGGCGCTGGTGCGCGAGCGCACGGCCGCCTTAGAGGCTACCAACGCGCGCCTGACCGCCGAGATCGCCGAGCGCGGCCGCGTCGAGGAGGCGCTGCGCCAATCGCAGAAGATGGAGGCGGTGGGCCAGCTCACCGGCGGCATCGCCCACGACTTCAACAACCTGCTCACCGGCATCACCGGCGCCCTCGACCTCATGAAGCGCCGCCTCGCGGAGGGACGCCTCGACACGCTGGCGCGCTACGCCGACCTCGCCACCGCGTCGGCCCAGCGCGCCGCGGCGCTCACCCACCGCCTGCTGGCCTTCGCCCGCCGCCAGCCGCTGGTGGCGCGCAGCGTCGAGGCCGACCGCCTCGTCGCCTCGATGGACGACCTCCTGCGCCGCACGCTGTCCGAGCGCGTGACGCTGACGCTGGAGACGCAGGACAGGCTCTGGCGCACCCTGTGCGACCCGAACCAGCTGGAGAACGCGATCCTCAACCTCGCGATCAACGCCCGCGACGCGATGCCGGACGGCGGCCGCCTCCACATCGCCACCGCGAATGTGGAGCTGGACGCCGCGGCGGTGGCGGGCGAGCCCGGCGCGCGGGCGGGGGAATACGTGTGCGTCAGCGTGAGCGACACCGGCGCGGGCATGCCGCCGGATGTCGTCGCGCGCGCCTTCGAGCCGTTCTTCACCACCAAGCCCCTCGGCGCGGGCACGGGGCTCGGGCTCTCGATGATCTACGGTTTCGTCAAGCAGTCGGACGGGCACGTGCGGATCGCCTCGCTGGTCGGGCGCGGCACGACCGTCAGCCTGTACCTGCCGCGCCATGCCGGCTCGGATGCGGAGGAGGCGGAGGAATCCGCGGCGCCGGCCGCGCGGGCCGCCGGCCACGGCACCGTGCTGGTGGTGGAGGACGACGCCACCGTGCGGGCGCTGATCGGCGAGGCGCTGGAGGAGGCGGGCTACCGGGTGATCGCGGTCGCGGACGGGCCGGCGGGCCTTCGCGCCCTGGAGACGGACGGGGCGGTCGACCTCGTGGTGACGGATGTGGGCCTGCCCGGGCTCGACGGGCGCCAGATGGTGGATCAGGCGCGGGCGGTCCGGCCCGGCCTCAAGGTGCTGTTCATCACCGGCTATGCCGAGAACACCGCCTTCGGCAGCGGCCATCTCGCACCGGGCATGGAGATGATCACCAAGCCCTTCGCGGTGGACGCCTTCGCGGCTAAGGTGTCGGCGATGCTCGAATCAGCGGGGAGTTGAGTCGCGTGCCGCGCCTGCCTCTCCGCGCCTTTCTGGCCCTCGGCCTGGGGGCGGCCGGTCTCGCGGCGACGCTGGTGCTCGCCCTCGTGGTCTCCCGGGTGGCCGCCGACCGCCTGTCGGAGCGGATCGCGGGCGAGACCGGCGACCTCGCCCGCCACGTGGCCGGCCAGCTCGACCGCACCATGTTCGAGCGCTGGCGCGACATCCTGATCCTGGCCGAGAACGACACTCTGCGGGACCCGCAGGCCGGCAGCGAGCAGAAGCGCCGGGTGCTGCGCCGCGCCCACGAGACCTATCCGGACTACGCCATCGTCGGGCTCATCGCCCCCGAGGGCCGGATCGCCGTCACCGACAGCGGGCGGCTGGAGGGCCTCGACGTCGCCCACCGGGTCTACTTCACGCAGGGGCGGCAGGGTCCCTTCGTCGGCGACGTGCACGACGCGCTCCTGCTCGCCACGCTCCAGCCCGGCCGCGACCCGGCCGACCCGCCCCGGGTGCTCGATCTCGCAGCGCCCGTACGCACCCCCGAGGGGGCGCTCGCCGGCGTGGTCGTCGCCCATCTCGACTGGGCTTGGTCGCGGGAGGTCGAGGCGAGCCTGCACGATCAGGCGTCCGGCGGGCGCCGGGGCGTCGAGGTGATGGTGCTCGCCCGCGACGGCACGGTGCTGCTCGGGCCGCCGGCCCTGCGCAACCGCGTGCTCGCGGACTTGCCGAGCGTCGCGGCCGTGCGCGCGGGCGCCGGCGGCGCCACGCAGGAGACCTGGCCGGACGGCCGCGTCGCCCTCACGGGCTATCAGCCGACGCGGGGCTACCGCGATTATCCGGGTCTCGGCTGGAGCGTGCTGGTGCGCCAGGACGCGGCCGAGGCGCTCGCGCCGGTGCGCGCCCTGCACCGGCAGATCCTGCTCTGGGGCCTCGCGGTGGCGGCGGCCTCCGCCTCCGCCGGCTGGTTCGCCGCGGCCAGCCTCGCCCGCCCCCTGCGCCGGCTGGCGCTCGCGGCGGGCGCCCTCGGCCGGGGAACGCCGCTCTCGGTCCCGGAGAGCCCGGTGCGCGAGGCGCAGGCGATCGGCCTCGCCCTCTCGGCCGCCAACGAGGCGCTGCGCCAGCGCGCGGAAGAGCGGCGGCAGGCCGAGGCGCGCCAGGAGCTGCTGATCCACGAGCTGAACCACCGGGTGAAGAATACGCTCGCCACCGTGCAGGCCTTGGCGCGCCAGACCGCCCGCGGCGCGGATTCGGTCCCGGCCTTCACGGCTGCGTTCGAGGCCCGGCTGCTGGCGATGTCGCAGACCCACATGCTCCTCACCGCGAGCCAGTGGAGCACCACCGGCCTGCGCCGGATCCTGGAGCTGGAACTCGCGCCCTACGCCTCGGGCCGGCCGGAGCGGATCCACCTCGACGGCCCGGAGGTGGGGCTGGCGCCGCGCATCGCCGTGCCGCTCGGCATGACCGTGCACGAACTCGCCACCAACGCGGCGAAGTACGGGGCGCTCTCGGTGCCGGAGGGGCGGGTGGTGGTGCGCTGGACGCTCGCCGACGGCCTGCTGCGCCTGTCCTGGCAGGAAAGCGGCGGCCCCGCCGTGGCCGCCCCCGAGCGCACGGGGTTCGGCACCCGCCTGATCCGCACCAGCGTCGAGCGCGAACTCGCCGGCACCGTCGCCCTCGACTTCCTGTCGGACGGATTGCTGTGCCGCCTGACGCTGCCGCTGGAGCGCAGCGAGGCGCCCGAACCTCAGGCCGCCTGACTCGCCGGGCGATCCGCGATCAGGGCCGCGATCTCGTCCCAGCGGGACACGAAGGCCCGCACGCAGGCGGGATCGAAGTGGCTGCCCGCATGCTCCTCCAGGAAGCGCCTCGCCTGCTCGGGCGGCCAGCCCGGCTTGTAGACCCGGTCGGAGATGAGGGCGTCGAACACGTCCGCCACGGCGGTGATGCGGCCGGGCAGCGGGATCGCCTCGCCGGCAAGGCCGCGCGGGTAGCCGCTGCCGTCCCAGCGCTCGTGGTGGGTGAGCGCGATCTCGGCGGCGAGCCGCAGCAGCGGCGAGTCGCTGTCGTGCAGCATCCGGTATCCGCGCAGGGCATGCTGCATCATCTCGGTGCGCTCCGCCTCGGTGAGGGGGCCGGCCTTGTGCAGGATGCTGTCGGCGACGCCGATCTTGCCGATGTCGTGCATGGTCGAGGCGAGGGCGATGTCGTTCGCCTCCTGCTCCGACAGGCCGAGCCCGTCCGCGATGGCGATGACGCAGCCCGCGACCCGGGTGAGGTGGTCGCCGGCCTGGTCGTCGCGGAACTCGGCGGCCAGGATCAGGCGGTGGATGATCTCGCGCTCGCGCTGCGCACGCTCGGTCTCGGCCTGCTCGCGCGCCCGGGCGAGATCGGCGGCCTGCAGCCGGGCCGTGCCCTGGGCTCGGGCGAGCGCGATCAGGTTGCGGGCGCGGATCTGCAGGTCGAAGCCGTCGAGGGGCGGCAGCACCACGTCGGTGGCCCCGGCCTCCAGCGCCCGGCGGCGGGTGGCGGCCGGGTCGCCCGCCCCGATCAGCATCAGCGAGGTGCCCACGAGGTGCGGCAGGCGGCGCAGGTCGCGCACGAGGGCGACGCCGTCCAGATGCGGCGAATCCTCGATCAGCACGAGGTCGGCGGTGCCCTCGCCGAGCGCCGCGAGGGCGGCGGGCGCCGTGTCCAGCACGCGGCTCGTATGGGCGGGCGAGACGATCCGCACCAGAGCGCCCGCATCCGGGCGAGCCGTGACGATGACGACCGAGGGGTCCGCAGCAGGAGGCATGGTCCGCAAGGCTCGTGACCGGCGCGTGCCCCGGCCGGGGCGGCATCGCCCCGATCATCGCCGGGTTTGCTGAAGCCTTGCTTAAGCCGGCGGCCCCGGACGGCCGCCGGCCGCGCCTCAGCGCCGGCCCGTCGAGCCGAAGCCCCCCTCGCCCCGCCCGCTCGCCGGCCCACCCTCCTGCCCGTCCGCGAAGCTCTCGACGACGTGCAGGTGCGGGCGCGCCACGCGGGTGAAGACGAGCTGCGCGATGCGCTCGCCGGGCGCGATGGCGATGGCCGCCCCGCCGGGCGGGTTCCGGTTCCAGGCCGAGAGCATCAGGGGACCCTCGTAATCGGCGTCGATCACCCCGACGGTGTTGCCGAGCACCAGCCCCTCCCGGTGGCCGAGCCCCGAGCGCGGGACGACGAGGGCGCACCAGCCGGGATCGCGGATCGCCACCGCGATGCCCGCCGGCACCAGGAGCGGCGGCGCCTGCGGCGCCAGCGTGACGGGCGCGTCCAGGCAGGCATGCAGGTCGAGGCCGGCGGCCAGCGCCGAGCCCCAGCGCGGGAAGCCCCAGCCGGCAAGGCGGGCGTCGAGCAGGCGCACGGCGACGTCGCGCAGGTCACCGCTCACGGCGCGGCTCCGGCGGCACGGGCGGGGCTCGGGCGGGGCTCGGTCATGGGCGGATCCTGCGGTTCACCGGCCCCGTATGCCCCGCGGGCGCGGCCGGTGGCTACGGCCTGCGCCCCCCGGCGCTCCAGCGTCAGGGCCGGCTGGCGTCGGGCGGGCGCCAAGCTATGGTCGCGCCCGGGGGCAGTGCCTGCCCGGCGTCATCAGCAAAGGCCGTCCGATGCTTCACACCCTTCGCCCACGCGCCGCCCTCGCGGCGCTCCTCCTCGGGGCGGCGCTGCCCCTCGGGCTGCCGGCCGCGGCCCGCGAGGCGCCCCAGCCGGGCGCCGCCGCGGCGCTGCGCAAGCCTTCCGTGGTGATCCTGGCGACGGGCGGCACCATCGCGGGGGCCGGCGCGGAGGCGAGCAACAGCGCCACCTACCAGGCCGCCAAGGTGCCGGTGGACAAGCTGATCGCCGCCCTGCCGAATCTCGGTGAGGTCGCGACCGTGCGCGGCGAGCAGGTCTTCCAGATCGCCTCCGAGAGCTTCACCAACGCGCAGCTCGTGCAGCTCGCCAAGCGCGTCGCGGCGCTCCTCAAGCAGGACGACGTGGACGGGATCGTCATCACCCACGGCACCGACACCCTGGAGGAGACCGCGCTGTTCCTCGACCTCGTGGTCCGGAGCGACAAGCCGATCGTCGTGGTGGGCTCGATGCGCCCCTCCACGGCCCTCTCGGCCGACGGCGCGCTCAATCTCACCGACGCGGTCGTCACCGCCGCGAGCCCCGACTCGCGGGGCAAGGGCGTACTCGTGACGATGAACGACGAGATCCAGGCCGGGCGCGACGTCTCCAAGCGCATCAACATCAAGCCGAGCGCCTTCGCGAGCCAGTGGGGACCGCTCGGCATGGTGGTCGAGGGCAAGACCTACTACTTCCGCGCCCCGGTGAAGCGCCGCGGCCCCTCGTCCGAGTTCGACATCGACACGATCGACGCGCTGCCCGAGGTCGCGATCGTCTACGGCTCGGGCAACATGAGCCCGGTCGCCTACACGGCCGCGGTGCAGGCCGGCGCCAAGGCGATCATCCACGCGGGCACCGGCAACGGCTCGGTGGCCGGCTACCTCGTCGACACGCTGCGGGACCTGCGCGCCAAGGGCACGCTGATCATCCGCTCCTCGCGGGTCGGCGACGGCTTCGTGCTGCGCAACGCCGAGCAGCCCGACGACAAGTACGATTGGGTCGTCGCCCACGACCTCAACCCGCAGAAGGCCAAGATCCTGGCCGCGGTCGCCCTGACCAAGACCGGCGACACCCGGGAGCTGCAGCGCATCTTCTGGGAGTATTGAGCGGCGGCTGCGCCCGCTGCGGCAGGGTGATGGGACGGGCGCACGGAGCGGCGATGCGCAAACCCCGCACCCTGCCCCGCCGCGGGCACCCCGTCAGTGCCCGAACCCCGACTCGACGAACTTGAACAGGAAGACCGCCGCGATCACCCAGACGACCGGCTTCACCCCCCGCGCCCGCCCGGTGAGGAGCTTGAGGGCCGCGTAGGTGATGAAGCCGAAGGCGACGCCGTTGGCGATCGAGTAGGTGAAGGGCATCAGCACCGCCGTGACGCAGGCCGGGATGACCTCCGTCAGGTCGTCCCAGTCGAGGTCCACGAGGTCGTGCAGCATCAGGCAGGCGACGTAGAACAGGGCCGGCGCCGTGGCGTAGGGCGGCACCGAGCCGGCGAGCGGGGCGAAGAACAGGCAGGCGAGGAACAGGACGGCCACCGTGACGGCGGTGAGCCCGGTGCGCCCGCCCTCCTCGACGCCCGACGCGCTCTCCAGATACGCCGTGGTGCTCGACGTGCCGAGCAGCGCGCCCGCGAAGATCGCGCCGCTGTCGGCCATCAGCGCCCGGTCGAGGCGCGGGTTGGGGCCCTCCCGCAGCAGGCCCGCCCGGCTCGCGACCCCCATCAGGGTCCCGGTGGCATCGAACAGCTCCACCAGGAACAGCACCAGCACGATGTTGAGCAGGCCCGCCGAGAGCGCCCCCGAGAGGTCGAGGGCGAACAGCGTCGGCGTGACCGCGGGCGGCCACGACACCACGCCCTGGAAGCTGTTGCCGGCGACGACGAAGCTCAGGACCGTGACGCTCAGGATGCCGATCAGCAGCGCTCCCTTCACCTTCCGGATCGAGAGCGCGGCCACCAGGATGAAGCCCGCTACCGCCAGGGCGGTGCTCAGCTTGTGCAGGTCGCCCAGCGTCACGAAGGTGGCCGGGCTCGCCGCCACCACGCCCGCGTTCTTGAGCGCGATGATCGCCAGGAACAGCCCGATCCCGACCGTGATGGCGATGCGCATCGAGCGCGGGATGCCGTCCACGATCAGGCTGCGCAGGCCCGTGAGGGTGACGACGAGGAAGCAGATGCCGGAGATGAACACCGCGCCGAGCGCCGCCTGCCACGTGTAGCCCATCTGGAGCACCACCACGTAGGCGAAGTAGGCGTTGAGCCCCATGCCGGGCGCGAGCGCGATCGGGTAGTTGGCGAGAAAGGCCATCAGGGCCGAGCCGAAGGCCGCGATCAGGCAGGTCGCGACGAAGACCGCGCCCTTGGGCATGCCGGCATCGGCCAGGATCGAGGGGTTGATGAAGACGATGTAGGCCATCGTCAGGAAGGTCGTGAGCCCGGCGAGCAGCTCGGTGCGCACCGTGGTGCCGTGCGCCCGCAGCGCGAAGAGCCGCTCCAGCATGCCCTCCGGCCGCCCAACCTCCGGGTCCCGAATCGCGTCCATCATCCCCTCTCCTCAGGTCGCGGCATCCATCACCGCTCGATAGATCCGGTCCGGCGCGAAGGGCGTCGCGGTCAGGCGCACGCCCGTGGCGTCGCGGATCGCGTTGGCGAGCGCCGCCGCCACCGGGTTGAAGGGGCTCTCGCTCATCGACTTGGCGCCGAGCGGGCCGATGCGGTCGTGGGTGTCGGCGAACAGCACCTCGGTGACGGGCACGTCGGCGCAGGCCGGGATGTGATAGGTGCGGAAGCTGCGCGTCGCGACCTGCCCGCGCGCGTCGAGGCGGACCTCCTCGTGGAGCGCGGCGCCGAGCGCCTGGGCCACCCCTCCCTCGATCTGCCCGCGGCACTGCGCCGGGTTGAGCACCCGGCCGGCATCGGCGGCGTGGACGCTGCGCAGGATGCGCACCTCGCCGGTCCGCGGATGCACCGCCACCCGGAACGCCTGCACGTTGAAGGCGACGGACCGCGGGGTGCCGTCCGCGCGGCCCTGCGCCTCCAGGGGCGCGAGGGCCGGGAGCGGCACCGGCCCGTGCGGCGTCTCGACCGCCTCGGCGCCGAGCCGGCAGGCGGCCGGATCGGCACCCGTGCGCGCGGCCGCCGCGGCGAGGATGCGCCGCGCCAGCGCCTCGGCGGCCCGAAGCACCGCCTGCCCGGCCACGACGATGCCGGTGCTGCCGTAGGCGCCGGTGTCGTGGCCCACCGCGTCGGTGTCGGCGTGGCGCAGGGTGATCCGCTCCGGCGCGGTGGCGAGGACCGAGGCGGCGATCTGCCCGTGCACCGTCGCGGTGCCGTTGCCGAACTCGGCGGTGCCGACCGAAAGTGCGTAGGTGCCGTCCGGCGCGAGCGCGAGGCGCGCCTCGGCGACGTGGCCCCGGGGCGGGATCGTGTCGATCATCGCGAGCGCCATGCCCTCACCGAGGCGCCAGTCCGGTCCGGGCGCGGGCAGGCCGCCGGGCGCCGCCATCGCGGCCTGGGCGAGGTCCAGGCACTGGTCGAGCCCGTAGCTGCCGTACGCGACGTCGTGCGGCTCCAGGCTCTTCGAGACCATCGGGTCGCCCGGCCGCACCACGTTGCGGCGGCGCAGGGCGTAGGGGTCGAGCCCCAGGCCGCGGGCGAGGTCGTCGAGGGCGGATTCGAGGGCGAAGATGGTCTGGCTCAGGCCGTAGCCCCGGAAGGCGCCGGCCGGCAGGGTGTGGGTGTGCACGGCGCGGCCGTCCACGCGCTTGTTCGGGCAGCGGTAGACGCTCATCACCTCGTTGCAGCCGTGGTGGAGCACACCGCCCGCGTGGTTTGCGTAGGCGCCGGTCTCCGACAGCACGTCGAGGGCGATGGCGGTGAGCGTGCCGTCCTGGCGCGCGCCCACCTTCACGCGCACCCGCATCGCATGGCGGGTGGTGGCGGCGATGAACTGCTCCTCGCGGGTGAAGTCCCAGCGCACCGGGCGCCGCAGGCGCAGCACCGCCAGCGCCACGAGGTCTTCGGTCAGCATCTCCTGCTTGCCGCCGAAGCCGCCCCCGACCCGCCCGCAGACCACCCGCACCCGGTCGCGGTCGAGGCCGAGGAGCGCGCAGAGCGCGTCGCGGGTCAGGAACGGCACCTGGGTCGAGGAGCGGATCACCAGCCGCCCGTCCGCGTCGAGCCAGCCGACCGCGCCGTGGGTTTCGAGATGGGCGTGCTGGACGCGCTGCGAGCGGTAGGTGCCCTCCACCACGAGATGCGCGGCGGAAAAGCCCGCCTCCACGTCGCCGACGGCGCCGTGGACCTCCGCGGCGAGATTCGGATGGGGGCTCAGCGGGCGCGCCTGCGCCCACGGCCAGTCCGCCGCGTCGTGCACGAGGGGCGCGCCGGGGTCGAGCGCCGCCTCCGGGTCGAGAAGGGCCGGGCGCAGGTCGTAGGCCACCACCAGCGCCCGGCAGCCCGCCTCGGCGGCGGCCTCGCTCTCGGCGATCACGGCCGCGACCCGCTGGCCGGCGAAGCGCACCACGGGGTCGAGCATCAGCGTGTCGGGCGCATCGTCGCGCGGATCGTGGTGGCGCCCGGTCGAGAAGCGGGCGGCCGGCACGTCCTCGTGGGTGAGGATTGCGACGACGCCGGGCACGGCCAGCGCCGCCGCGCGGTCGATGCGCCGGATGCGGGCATGGGCGTGGGGCGAGCGGAGCACCCGCAGATGCAGCGCCTCCTCGACCGCGAGGTCCTGGGTGAAGTCCGCGCGCCCGCTCACCAGGGCCGGCCCGGCGGGCGAGGGCTGGCTGCGCCCGCACGGATCGGCGCCGGAGGCATCGAGCCCGAGGCCCGCCACCGCGTCCGCGATCGCCCGGTAGCCGGTGCAGCGGCACAGGTTGCCCTTGAGCGCGTCCGCGAGGTCGCGGCGCCGGCCCTGGTCGAGGCTCGCCGCCGTCATCACCATGCCGGCCGTGCAGTAGCCGCACTGGAAGGCCTGCGCCGCCAGGAAGGCCGCCTGCACCGGATGCAACTCCGTCGGCACCGGATCGCCGGGCCGGCAGGGGCCGGCGAGCCCCTCGACGGTCGTGACGCTGCGCCCCTCGGCCCGCCACGCGGGCACGAGGCAGCTGTGCACCGGCTCGCCGTCGAGATGCACCGTGCAGGCGCCGCAATCG
The DNA here is from genome assembly GCF_022179325.1 of Methylobacterium isbiliense. Lineage (GTDB taxonomy): Bacteria > Pseudomonadota > Alphaproteobacteria > Rhizobiales > Beijerinckiaceae > Methylobacterium > Methylobacterium isbiliense. The sequence goes on from NZ_BPQQ01000034.1 coordinate 84,792, forward strand.
CCCGCGTCGCAGCCCTTCTTGACCCCGAACCAGCCCAGTTCCCGCAGGAGCGTGCGCAGGCACTGGCCGGGCGCCGGACGCGCCTCCTGCGCGTGGCCGTTGACGGTCAGGATCATGCGTCGGCGCTCCCGTCGAAGCTGCGCCGGATCTCCTCGGCGAGGAGACGGGTCACGTGGCGGCGCCAGTCGGGGGCGCCGTGGAGATCGTCGTAATAGGCGTTCTCCGGGATGGCGGTCTCGAGCGCCGCCGCGAGCCCGTCCGCGCCGGGCAGCGCCGGGAAGCCGAGCCGCCTAGGGCGCGGAGTCGAGGCCGTGACGGTGAGCGCGAAGGCGCCGCCCGCATCGCGCGTGCCGATCAGCAGGGCGCCGGAGCGCCCGTTCGGGCTCAGGGCGATGCGCCGGAGGGCGGTCCGCCGCCGGAGGGCCGCATCCGGCAGGTCGATGCGGCGCAGGATCTCGCCCGGTTGCAGCGCCGTCTCCTGCGGCCCGCGCACGAAATCGAGCACGGCCAACCGCCGCTCGCCCCCGTCCGGAGTCCAGATCACGCAGGTGCCGTCGAGGGCGGCGGTGAGCGCGATCATGGGGGCGGCCGGCAGCGCGAGGCAGAGATTGCCGCCGACCGTGGCGGTGTTCCAGATCTTGAACGAGCCGAGCAGCGCCCGGCAGCACGGGTCGATCAGGGCGGCGGCGCTCCAGGCCGCCGGCAGGTCGAGCCGGTGGAGCTGCGCGAGGGTGCAGGTGGCCGAGAGCGACAGGCCGTCCGCGCCGACCTGAGCGGGCGGCCAGCCGAGGCTGGTGAGATCGAGGAGCCGGCTCGTCTCCGGCTGCGGCTCGGAGAAGAGCCACGTCCCGCCCGCAAGCCACGCATCGCCCGCCCGCCAAGCGGGCAGGTCCTCGCGGGTGCGCGGCGTCAGGACGCTGGTGATCGTGGTGAGGTCCATCGCGGCTCCGCCTGCCCGAATCGGGGTGATCCCAGGGCAGGATCCCGCAGACGGACCGAGGTGTGCACCCCGCTTCCCCTACGGCAGGTCCGGGCCATGCAGGGAGCGGGCCGAAACGGATCAGGCCGGGCCGTCGAGCCGCCAGTCGATCGGCGGCAGGCCCCTGGCGGAGAACCAGGCATTGGTCTGCCCGAACGGGCGGCTGCCGCGGAAATCCGCCCTACGGTTCAACGGCGAGGGATGGCCGGCCTCCAGCACGAGGTGACGGTCGCGATCGACCAGGGCGGCGCGCTGGCGGGCCGGCGCGCCCCAGAGCAGAAAGGCCACCGCCGGCTGCCGGGCCGAGACCGCCGCCACCGCCTGATCGGTGAGGGCCGACCAGCCGAGCTTCAGATGCGCGCCGGCCTTGCCCGCCTCCACCGTCAGGGCGGTGTTGAGGAGGAGGACGCCCTGGCGCGCCCAGGCGGTGAGGTCGCCGGTCGTGGGCACCGTCGTCCCGGTCTCCTCGGCCATCTCGGCGAGGATCACCTTCAGGGAGGCGGGAAGCCGCCGCCGCCCGCGATACGAGAAGGCGAGGCCGTGGGCGTCGCCGGGGGTAGGATAGGGATCCTGGCCGAGGATCACCGCCCGCACGCGGTCGAGCGGGGTGAGCGCGAGCGCCGCGAACACCGACTCGGGTGGCGGCAGCACGGTGGCGCCGGCGCGGCTGCGGGCATCGACGGCCTCGGCCACCCGCTCGGCGCTGCCGTCGGTGAAGAAGGGCAGCGAGAGCCAGGGCGAGCCGCTCGCGCGGAACCGGGCGAGCGCGCCCGCGACGCTGTCGGGATCAGGCATGCGGGCTCAACGGATCAGGATGCGCCCTGTTTCCACGCGGACCGGCGCGTGCGCGGCGATGTAGCTCATCACGAGGTTGGCGAGCAGCGGGCCGTCGGTGGCGCCGAGGAGCGTGCGCCCATCGGCGAGCATGCCGTAGCCGTTGCCGCCGCCGAGCATGAAGTTGTTGGCGGCGACCCGGTAGCGGCGCTCGGGATCGAGCGGGGTGCCGTCGGCGCGCGCCGCCGCCACGCGCCGGCCGACCGGCGCGGCGGCCTCCACCGTGACCGCGAGGCCGGAGACCTGGGGGAAGCGCCCGGCCGGGCGGCCGAGTTCGGCAAAGCCGTTCTCCAGGGCGGCGAGCACCTGCGCGCCGGTGATCTCCACAACCACCAGGGTGTTGCCGAAGGGCAGCTCGGCCGACACGTCGCGGCGCGTCAGCATGCTGCCGGCCGGGTAGAGCCGGTTGCCCCGGAAGCCGCCGCCGTTGGTGATCGCGATCTCGGCCTCGCCCGCCGCGCGCATCGCATCCGCCACGAGGTCGCCGAAGGCCGTCTCGCCCTGGCGGATCGCGCTGATGCGGGTGTCGAGATCGACGTCGGTGCGGCCCACCGGCACGTCGAGTTCGCGCGACAGCTGCGCCTCCAGCCGGGAGACGATCGCCAGCACCTCGGGATCCGGTTCGACCGCGCTCGAATCGTGGATGCGGAAGCTCGGGGTCCAGACGATCCGGCGCGCCTTGCCCTCGCCCACGAAATCCAGCCGCACGTCGATCGCCGTGACGTAGTAGCCCTCCTCGCTCGATTCCACGAAGATCGTGCGGCCGTCGTAGCGCAGCGCGAGGTCGTGGTCGTGGCCCGAGAGCACCACGTCCACGAGGCGCGAGCGCACCAGCACGTCGTCGGTGGGCCGGTCGGTGTGGGTCACGGCCACCAGGAACTCGGCGCCGGCCGCCCGCAGCCGCGCGGCCTCCGCCCGCAGCGTGTCGAGGGCCGGCCCGAAGCGCCAGTCGCCCGAGCGCGCCTTCTGGGGCGTCTCCGGCAGGGCGAGGCCCACCACCCCGACTTTCACCGGGCCGAGGCTGAGGATCGTCGAATCCTGCATGCCGGGGATCGGGGTCCCGTCGGCCCGGCGCAGGTTGGCGGCGAAGAACGGGAAGGTCGCCTCGCCGAGCCGCTGCAGGAAGATCTCCTGGCCGAAATCGAACTCGTGGTTGCCCGGCACGAACACGTCCGGCCGGATCAGGTTGGTGAGTTCGATGATGTGGCGGCCCTTGTCGAAGCCCGACATCAGCGAGGGCGAGAGCGTGTCGCCCGCGTGGCAGAACAGCAGGGGCACGCCCCGCGCCCGCTCGGCCTTCACGATCGCCGCGAGCTTGGCGAAGCCGCCGCGCCCGTCGAGCGCGCCCATCCGGTAGATGTCGTTGACGAGGAGCAGCGTGAAATCGGTGTCGGGCCCGAGCGCCTGGGCCGGCCCGCCGGCGAGCGTCGCCGAGAGGCCGGCGCCGAGGCCGAGGCCGAGGGTCTGGCGGCGGGAGGGGCGGGACATCGGGCCTCCGGGGCGAAGATCGGACGCCCCTTTTTGGCCGAGCTTCTTGACCGGTGGAAGACGCGAGCGCGAACCGCGGCCCGGGCCAAGGGGCACGCCGCCGGCCACGCCCCGATTGCCAAAGCATTTTTGTAATGCAATATAACTATCATACCGGATCGACAGGCTGCCCGGCCCCCGCGATCAGATCCGGACCAGGGAGAACGCGCCATGACGGACGCGAGGCAACCGGCCCGCCGCCGCACCCGATCGCTTCGCACCGGGTCCCTTGGCGCCCTCGCGCTCGCGGCCCTGCTCGGGGCGCTCGCCCCGCCGGCCCGGGCGCAAGGCCCCGCGGTTCAAGGCCCCGTCATCTCCGGCGACGTGGTGCGGATCGGCGTGCTGGCCGACATGTCGACCGGCATGGCCGACAATTTCGGCACCGGCAGCGTCACGGCGGCGCGCCTGGCGCTTGAGGATTTCGGGCCGACCGTCCTCGGCAAGCGCATCGACCTCGTCTCCGCCGACCACCAGAGCAAGCCCGACGTGGCGATGACGCTGGCCCGGCGCTGGTTCGATCAGGACGGGGTCGACATGATCACCGACCTCGACAACTCGGCGATCGCGCTCGGCGTGCAGGCCCTCGCGAAGGAGAAGGGACGGCTCGCCCTGATCACCGGTTCGGGCTCGACGGTGATCACCGGGGCGCAGTGCTCGCCGAACGGGGCGCTGTGGGTCATCGACACCTACGCGCTCGCCCGCACCATCGCCAAGCCGCTGGTGGAGGGGGGCGAGAAGAGCTGGTTCTACGTCGTCGCCGACATCACGCTCGGCAAGTCCTTCGTGGCGGACGTGACGCCGGTGGTGACGGGCGGCGGCGGCAAGGTGGTGGGGCAGGTCTTCCACCCGCTGCTCTCCCCCGACCTCTCCTCGCAGATCCTGCAGGCGCAGGGATCGAATGCGGGGGTGATCGCGCTGTTCAACGTCGGCGGCGACGCGATCAACGCGGTCAAGCAGGCTTCCGAGTTCGGCGTGCTCGGCGGCCGCCAGAAGCTCGCGGGCTTCTACATGACGGCGGTGGATGTCCGCGCGCTCGGCCTGCCCGTGGCGGGCGGGATGTACGTGGCCGAGGCCTTCTACTGGGACCAGGACGAGGCCGCCCGCGCCTTCGCCAAGCGCTTCTACGAGCGCCAGCGCGCGATGCCGAACAGCTACCAGGCAGGCGTCTACTCGGCGGTGACGCACTACCTCAAGGCGGTGCGCGAGGCCGGCACCGACGCGCCGGACGCCGTGATGGCCAAGATGCGCGAGTTGCCGATCGAGGACTTCATGACCAAGGGCGGCCGCCTGCGGCCGGACGGGCGGGTGATCCGCGACGTCTCGCTGTTCCAGGTGAAACGGCCCGAGGAATCGAAGGGCGAGTGGGACCTGCTCAAGCGGGTCGCGACCCTGCCGGGTGCGGAGGCGTTCCGGCCGATCGAGGCGAGCGACTGCCCGCTGGTGAGGAAGCCGTGAGCCTGCCGCCGCCCGGACTCGCCTTCGCGTTCGACGCGCGGATCGCGGTCGCCCCGCCCTGCAGCGTCGGGCCGACCCGGACGGGCGAGCGGCGCGTGATCGCGATCACCGGCGGCACGGTGGCGGGGCCCGGCCTCTCGGGCCGGGTGCTGCCGGGCGGGGCCGACTTCCAGACCATCGAGGCGGACGGGCTGACGCTGGTGCATGCCCGCTACGTCATCGAGGCCGCGGACGGGGCGCTCGTCTACGTCGAGAACACGGGCCTGCGCTTCGGCCCGCCCGAGGCGCTGGAGCGGCTGCGCCGGGGCGAGGCGGTCGATCCCGGCCTGATCTACTTCCGCACCGCCCCGCGCTTCGAGACGGCGGCTGCCCACCTCGCGTGGCTCACCACCAGCCTGTTCCTCGCCACCGGCGAGCGCGCGCCGGACCATGTGCGCCTGAGCGTCTTCCGGGTGACGTGAGGCCTCAGAACAGGAAGTAGCGCTGGGCCATCGGCACTACCTCGGCGGGCTCGCAGACGAGCAGCTGGCCGTCGGCGCGCACGTCGTAGGTCTCGGGGTCCACCTCGATCACCGGCGTGGCGTCGTTGAGGATCATGCTGCGCTTGCCGATGCCGCCGCGCACGTTCTCCACCGCGACCAGCTCCTTCTGCACCCGCAGCGCGTCGCGCAGGCCGGCCTCCACGGCCGCCTTCGACACGAAGGTGAGGGAGGTCGAGGCCGGCACCCGGCCGAAGGCGCCGAACATCGGCCGGTAATGCACCGGCTGCGGCGTCGGGATCGAGGCGTTGGGATCGCCCATCGGCGCCGTCGCGATGGCGCCGCCCTTGATGACGAGGTCCGGCTTCACGCCGAAGAAGGCGGGCGACCACAGCACGAGGTCGGCGAGCTTGCCGGGCTCCACCGAGCCGATGTGGCGCGACACGCCGTGGGCGATGGCCGGGTTGATCGTGTACTTCGCCACGTAGCGGCGGGCGCGCAGGTTGTCGTTGCCGCTGGCATCGCCCGGCAGCGCGCCGCGCTGGCGCTTCATCTTGTCGGCGGTCTGCCACGTGCGGATCACCACCTCGCCGACCCGGCCCATCGCCTGGCTGTCCGAGGACATGATCGAGAGCGCGCCGAGGTCGTGCAGGATGTCCTCGGCGGCGATCGTCTCCTTGCGGATGCGGCTCTCCGCGAAGGCGAGATCCTCGGGGATCGACGGGTCGAGGTGGTGGCACACCATCAGCATGTCGAGATGCTCGTCGATGGTGTTCCTCGTGTAGGGCCGGGTCGGGTTGGTGGAGGAGGGCAGCACGTTTCCCAGCCCCGCCACCTTGATGATGTCCGGCGCATGCCCGCCCCCCGCCCCCTCGGTGTGGAAGGCGTGGATGGTGCGGCCCTTGAAGGCCGCGATCGTGTCCTCGACGAAGCCCGACTCGTTGAGCGTGTCGGTGTGGATCATGACCTGCACGTCGTGCGCGTCCGCGACCGAGAGGCAGCAATCGATGGCGGCGGGCGTCGTGCCCCAATCCTCGTGCAGCTTCAGCGCGCAGGCGCCGGCCCGGATCATCTCCTCCAGGCTCTCGGGGCGCGAGGCGTTGCCCTTGCCCGCGAAGGCGAGGTTCATCGGGAAGGCGTCGGCGGCCTCGATCATCCGGGCGATGTGCCAGGGGCCGGGCGTGCAGGTGGTGGCGAAGGTGCCGTGGGCCGGCCCGGTGCCGCCCCCCAGCATGGTGGTGACGCCGGAATTGAGTGCCTCGTCGATCTGCTGCGGGCAGATGTAGTGGATGTGGCTGTCGAAGCCGCCGGCGGTGAGGATCTTGCCCTCGCCCGCGATCACCTCGGTGCCGGGGCCCACCACGATGGTGACGCCGTCCTGGATGTCCGGATTGCCGGCCTTGCCGAGCGCGACGATCCGGCCGCCCTTGAGCCCGACGTCGCATTTCACGATGCCCCAGTGGTCGAGGACGACCGCGTTGGTGATCACCGTGTCGACGGCGCCGGCCGCGTTGCTCGCCTGCCCCTGCCCCATCCCGTCGCGGATCACCTTGCCGCCGCCGAACTTCACCTCCTCGCCGTAGCGGGTGTGGTCGTGCTCGACCTCGATGACGAGGGCGGTGTCGGCGAGCCGGATCCGGTCCCCCTTGGTCGGTCCGAACATGGCCGCGTAGGCGGCGCGCGGCAGGCTCGCGGGCTTGGGCGTGTTGGACATCGGGACGGCTTTCGGTCAGGCGGGCATGGGCGAGACGTCGGCGTGGCGCGCCGCCTCGGAGTCGAAGGTCAGCGTCGTGCGGGCGCCGGCCACGCGGTTGAGGCTTCCGATCAGGTCGTCCTGAAAGCCCGCGCGGCCGGCGCGCCGTCCCTCGAAGGCATCCGTGACGGCTAGGCGGTCCGTGAGGATCACGTGCGGGGACGAAACGAGCACGTCGAGGAGGGCCAGACCCTCCTCCTTCCGAAAGCGCTCGCGCCGCAGCAGCGTCCAGACGAATGCGAGCAGAACCACCGGGCTGATGAGGGCGGGCTCGATCCCTCGCGCGTCATTCTCCAGGAACGCGATGACCTGCGGCGACTGCACGGCATCGTCGTCGAGCGTGTGACGCAGCAGCACGTTCGTGTCGATGCCGATCATGGGCGCGATTTCGTGCGCTCATCCTCGGCGACGAGGGCGTCCCCGATCGGATCCTCGCCGGGATCCGGCGTCGCACCCGCGGCCCGGGCATGCCACGCGATCTCCCGCATGCGCGCCAAGCCCGGTTCGGCTCGCGCCAGCGTGGCGTGGGTTCCGTCGAGGACCAGAGACAGCTCGTCCCCAGGCCGCGCGCCGATCCCGTCCCGCACCTCGGGCTGAAGAGTGACCTGCCCGCCCGCATTCAGCTTCACCGCGAACCGCTGCATGGCTGCCGCTCCAGTTCTCCTGTCGCCGCGCACTCAAAGCGTCCCCATCACGTCGCCGCGGAACCCGTACACGGCCCGCGCGCCGCCCATCGGCACCAGCGCCACCTCGCGGGTCGAGCCCGGCTCGAAGCGCACCGCCGTGCCGGGCGCGATGTCGAGGCGCTGGCCGCGGGCCTTGTCGCGGTCGAAGCGCAGGGCCGGGTTCACCTCGAAGAAATGGTAGTGCGAACCGACCTGGATCGGCCGGTCGCCCGTATTGGCGACTTCGATCAGGGTGCGGGGCGCGCCCGCGTTGAACACGATCTCGCCCGGGAGCGTCGCGACCGCGCCCGGCACGTCGGAGGAGACCGCGCCGCGGATCGGGTGGTGCACCGTCACGAGCTTGGTGCCATCCGGGAACGTCGCCTCGACCTGGATGTCGTGGATCATCTCGGGCACGCCCTCCATCACCTGGGAGGCGTCGAGCACCTGGGCGCCCGCCTGCATCAGCTCGGCCACCGTGCGCCCGTCACGGGCGCCCTCGACCACGAAGTCGGTGATCAGCGCCACCGCCTCCGGGTAGTTGAGCTTCACGCCCCGGGCCAGACGGTTGCGCGCCACCTGCGCCGCCATGGCGACGAGGAGCTTGTCCTTCTCGCGGGGTGTGAGCAGCACGGAAGCGTCCCCTGGGTTCGTCGGGCGGGTTGGCGAGCCTTGCGGCATCCTTCACGAGGCTTGAGCGTGAGGCAAGACTTGGGCGTGAGGCAAGACTTGGGCGTGAGGCAAGACGCGGGCCGCGGTTCAGGTCTGCCAGACCCGGGGCAGCGGCGTGCGGCGGAACCCTTCGAGCAGGGGCACCGCCGCCCGGCGCAGGGCGCCGATCTCGCGAGCGAGCAGGCGCACGACCAGCATCCCGTTCCAGGCGCTCACCCCCGCCTCGACCTGCAGGGCGTCGCAACCCGCCGCGTCGATCAGCGCCCGCATCCGGTCGAGCTCGGCCTCGGCGTCCGGCGCCACGTGAAGCATCGTCGCGAGCGCCCTGGCGCCGCCGGCCACCGCCGGACGCGCCATCAGATCGGCGACCGCGCCGTCGAGGCGCAGGGTGTCGGCGTAGACGAGACGCCCGCCCCGGCGGATGCGCCACACGTCGCGGAGGCTCCCCTCGCGCACGCTCTCGCCGCGGGCGGCGCGGCCGAACACCAGCGCCTCGAACAGGGTCAGGGCGGCGTCCGGCGCCATGTCGGCGTCGAGCCGACGGGTGAGCCGCGCCGTGTCGTACAGGATCGTCTCCTGCGGCAGCCACGCGAGGCGCGCGCCGGACGCGAGGGCGAGCCGCGTCGCGAGATCGGTGACCGGCCCGTCCGAGCGGTAGATCTTCTCCGCCGCCGTCGTGGTCAGGACGAGATCGGCTCCCGGCCCGAGCGTGGCCTCGACGGCGAAGCGGTCGCCGCAGGCGATCCCGCCGGCGCTGTTGAGGAGCACGCCTTCGAGTCCGGGTCCCTCGGGACGCGGCAGGCGCAGGCGCAAGGGGCCGGCCTCGGCGAGGTCCGTGAGGCGGGTGGCGCCCCCGTCGAGCCGCGCGGCGGAGAGCGCGACGCGGCCGAGGGAGCGCTGGCGCTGCGGCCAGGAAGCGGAAGCGGACATCGGCCGCCTTTTAAGCGTGGCCGTGCGGCGTCGCGCAAGTCCGGCCGGGCAAGTCGTGTCTGTCACGTCGCGCGCGCCCGCGGGTCGGGTTAGGATCGCGGGCGCGAAGCGAGGGAGCACGCGATGGCCGAGGAGCCGACCTGCCGGGTCGTGGGCGCGGGCGCCGACTACGTCGGCAAGCAGGCGCTGACCTACGCGCCCGGCATCTCGGCCGAATCGGTCGGGGCGAAGGCCATCCACCTCCAGACCGTGACGATGCCGCCGGGTGCCCGGGCGAAGGCCCACCTGCACGAGGGGCACGAGACGGCCCTGCACGTGCTGAGCGGGGTCGCCGGCATGTGGTACGGCCTGCGGCTGGAGCACCACCTGTGGTCGCGCGCGGGCGATTACGTCCATATCCCGGCCGGGGTGCCGCACCTGCCCTACAACGCCAGCCGCACCGAGCCGTGCACGGCGGTGATCGCCCGGACGGACCCGAACGAGCAGGAGAGCGTGGTGCTGCGGCCGGACCTCGACGGCCTGCGCCCGGCGGGCGAGGACCCGATGGCCTGACGGGGTCCGGGGCCGATGGCCCCGGCGGGTTGAGGGCGGAGCCCCACGGGGTTCGGGGCGGAGCCCCGCGGCCCTCCGGCCTCCCGTCAGAGCTCGGTCGGGCGGCCGGCGGCCACGACGAGGAGGCGGCCGTCGCCGAGCGTGCGGGCGGCGGCGCGGCGGATGTCGTCCTGGGTCACAGCGCCGATCAGGCCGTTGCGGCGGCCGATATAGTCGATGCCGAGCCCCTCGAAGGCCACCTGCACCAGCTGGTGGGCGATCTTGGTCGAGGTGTCGAAGCCCAGCGCGTAGGACCCGGTGAGGTAGTCCTTGGCCTTCTGCAGCTCCTCGTCGCTGGGGCCGTCCTGCGTGAGCCGCGCGATCTCCTCGGCGATCACCGCCAGGGCCTCGGCGACGCGCTCGTTCTTGGTGGCGGTGTAGCCCCAGGTCATCGAGGCGGCCCGGTGGCTCACCAGCGAGGTGCCGACCGAGTAGGCGAGGCCGCGCTTCTCGCGCACCTCCTGGAACAGCCGCGACGTGAAGGCGCCGCCGCCCAGCACGTGGTTGAGCACGTAGGCCGGGATGAAGTCGGGGTCGCGCCACGGCACGCCGTCGGTGCCGAAGCGGATCACCGATTGCGGCACGTCGAGATCCACCACGATGCGCCGCCCGCGGCCCGCGATGCGTGCCGGCGGCACCGCGGCGAGCGCCCCGCCCTCGCTCAGGCGCCCGAAGGCGGCGTCGAGCGCGCGCTGCAGCGCCTCCTCGCCGATGGCGCCCACCGCCGCGACCTTGACCCGGCCGCGGCCGAGCAGGCGCGCGTGGAGCGCCACGAGGTCGTCGCGGGTGATGCCCGACACGCTCTCGAGGGTGCCGCCGGAGGGCCGGCCGTAGGGATGGCCCGGATAGGCCTCGGCGAAGAAGCGGCGCGAGGCCATCACGCCGGGGTCGTTCTGCTGGTAGCGCAGGCCCGCGAGCATCTGCGCCCGCACGCGCTCGATCGCGGCCTCGTCGAAGCGGGGCTGCGCCAGGGCGAGCGCCAGGAGCTCGATCGCCTCGTCGGCGTGCTTGACCAGCATCTTGAGCGAGCCGCCGATCGCGTCGGGGCCGGCATGGAAGCTCAGCTCGATCGCCCGGGCGGCGAGGCGCTCCTGGAAGGCGTCGGAGCCGTAGGGGCCGGCACCCTCGTCGAGGAGCCGCGCCAGCATCTGCACGGCGCCGGACTTGCCCTCCGGATCCTGGGCGGCGCCGCCCTCGAACGTGAAGGCGAGCGCGATCAGCGGGACGACCGGGGATTCGACATGCCACGCCTCGACGCCGCAGGCGGCGGCGACCGGGCGGGCCTGGGCCGGGGAGGAGGCGGTGCTGAGGGCGGCAGTCCGGGTGACGGCATCGGCCGGGGTCATAGGGGACCTCTTCTGGTTCCGGGGCGGGTGCGGGCGGCGCAGGCTCAGGCGGCGGAGACCGCCGTCGGCGCGTCGGCCTCGCGGGCCTTGGTGAGGTAGCCGGTCACGGAACGGGCCGGGACGAGGTAGCGCTCGGCCGCCGCCGCGAGCCGCCGGGCCTCCACCGCCTCGATGTCGGCCGGCCAGCGGCGCACCTCCTCGATGCTCTCGCCGATGGCGAGCGCCGAGCCGTAGATGCGCGCGAGCGAGGACTGGCTGTCGGAGGAATAGACCGTCTCGGCGACGAGCCGGGTCTTGGCCCGCTCCACCGCCTCGGGCGACAGGGCCTCGCCGGGCAGGCGCCGCAGGGTGGCGTCCACCGCCTGCTCCAGCGCCTCCAGGCTCACGCCCTCGGCCGGCACCGCGTAGACGGAGAAGCGGGTGTCGTCCATGGCCGAGCCCATGTACCACGCGCCCGCATTCACGGCGACGCCCTGCTCCATCACGAGGGAGCGGTAGAGGTAGGAGGTCGGCCCGCCGCCCATCACCTCGGCGAGGAGTTCGAGGGCATGTCCCTCGCCTTCCTTGGCGGTGATGCAGGAGGGGGTGAGGTAGAGCCGCTGCAGGGTCGGCTGCTCGACCTTGGGGTCGGCGACGCTCAGGCGGCGGGCGGCCCGGGGCTCGGGCTCGCGCGGGCGCTGACGCACCGGCCGGGCGCCGCGGGGCGCCACCCGCCCGTAGGTGTCCTCCGCGAGCCGGCGCACCTCGTCGACGGTCACGTCGCCGGCCACCACCAGGATTGCGTTCTCGGGGGTGTAGAAGCGCTGGTAATAGGCGAGCGCGTGGGTGCGGTTCAGGTCCTCGATCTCGTGCATCCAGCCGATGATCGGGATCCCGTAGGGGTGGTGCACGAACAGCGAGGCGGCCATCGCCTCCGAGAGCTGCGCGCTCGGGTCAGTCTCGACCCGCATGCGGCGCTCCTCCAGCACCACGTCGCGCTCGGGCGCCACCACGGCGTCGTCGAGGACGAGGCCGGTCATCCGGTCGGCCTCGAACTCCATCATGGTCCGGAGGTTGTCGCGCGCGACGCGCTGGAAGTAGGCGGTGTAGTCGAAGGACGTGAAGGCGTTCTCCTGGCCGCCGAGCCCCGAGACGACCTTCGAGAAGGTCCCGACCGGGTGGGTCTCGGTGCCCTTGAACATCAGGTGTTCGAGGAAGTGCGCGATGCCCGACTGGCCGAGCGGATCGTCCGCCGAGCCGTTGCGGTACCAGATCATGTGGGTCGCCACCGGGGTGCGGTGGTCGGGGATGACGACGACGTCGAGACCATTGTCCAGGGCGAAGGAGGCGACCTCCGGCCCGCCCGCCTCGGCCCTCCCGAACGGCGCCGCGTCGAGGCGCAGGGCGGCTCCGGGATAGCCGGTCGGGCGGGTGAGCGGGCGCGTCCTGAACAAGTCCATCCTGAGGTCCTTGTGAGCGGGCTGCCGGATCGGCCCGTGATGATCGTGGAACGCTTCCCTCGATGGAAGCCTAGGGGAGCCTCGCGCGAATCGCTGGCCCGCCCCCCGGATGTGGGACCGTTCAACCGGTGTTTCTAGAAGATTTTAAGGCAGGACGCGGCTGCGCCCTGCCCGATATGCGTCGACGACAGACGTCGCGGCAAACGGCACAGTTTCGGCGGCCGCGGCCGCCGGAGCTGAGCTTGGCGCTGACTGGGTCAGCGCGCCCGCGAGCGCAGGTAGGCGCGCGGATCGGATTCCTCGCGCTCCTTCTCGCTGAGCGTCTGCCTCGGGCCCTCGGGCGCGCGCGCCAGACGTCCGTTCGGCGGGGCGCGGTAGCCGGTGGGCGGATCGGTGAGGATGTCGCGGCTCGGCTCGACGTCGGAGACCGGGGTGTCGTCCTTGCGGCCCTGGAACAGCTGCAGCGGGTTGAGCCAGGTCGACTCGCGCACGTTGTCGCCGGGCTTGTAGGTCGGCTCGGTGGGAACGCCCGCGCCCTCGCGGCGGCCGGCGCGCATCTCGTAGATCGAGAGCGTCATGTTGTTGTCGTTCATGCGGCCCTGCTCGCCGCGGGTGATCGGCTTGCGCGCCTCCTTGGCCTGCCGGGCGCGGGCGGCGGCCTCCGGATCGGTCGGCCATTGCGGCGCGGCCTCGCGCACGGCGCTGCGGGGCACGGGGGGCGGCAGGGCAGCGTTGCCGGCCTTGGGCGGCAGCACCAGCGGGGCGCGCTCGCGGTAGGTGATCGTCGGCCGCTCCGGCTCGATCAGACCGATGTTCGAGAGGGCGTTCTTCATGAACACGCCCTCCTCCGCCTGCGCGACGGACGCGACGCCGCACAGCAGCGCCGCGAGCGTGAGGATCGTGCGATGGTCGGTCATGCTGGCTCCCGGACCCTGCCGCCGCGGATACGCGACGCTTCTCGTTACCCTGGGCGTGGGTCGGGTTTCGGGCGAAGGTATGGCGCAGCCTGTGGAGGACCGAACGCGGAGACGGTCCTGTGGCGGGCGCATCACAGCGCCGGTCAGGCGCCGCGCCCCGGCTCGGCGTCGCGGCGCTCGATCCAGAGGCCGTCGTAGAGCAGTCCGACCACCCCGAAGACGATGGCCGCATCGGCGACGTTGAACACGTACCAGGACCAGCCGCCCCCGTGCAGATGCACGAAGTCGAACACCGCCCCGTACACGACCCGGTCGATGGCGTTGCCGACCGCGCCGCCGACGATGAGGCCGAGCGACCCGGCGACGAGCCGGGTTTCGGCCCGGGCCATCCAGACGGTGAGCGCCGCCGAGGCCAGGACCGAGACCGCGACGAGGAGCCAGCGCCCGAGTTCGCCGTCCTGCTGCAGGAGCCCATAGGAGACGCCGCGGTTCCAGACCACCACGAGCTGCGCGAAGGGCGCGAGCACCAGCGGCTGGTGCAGCGGCAGGTCGGCCAGGAACAGCAGGCCGAGCTTGGTCGCTTGGTCGAGCGCCAGCGTCGCCAGCGCCACGAGGAGGCCGAGCGCGAAGGGCGGCAGGCCCATCACTCCGCCGCCCGGGCGGCATGGAGCGCGTCCCATTCCCGCAGGGCCTGGGCGTCGCGCGGCGTCACGTCCGGATAATCCGGATCGCTGCCGACCGCGGGCGACACCTTCCAGGAGCGGGCGCATTTGCGCCCCTCGGCGAGCGCCGGCACCACCGCGACGCCCGGCACCTCGTCGAGCCGGAAGGCCTCCGCGGGTCCCTCCCCCGTCTCGATGCGGACGCCTGAGGTGATGCAGACCTCCGCGAAATCGATGCCGTCGAGGGCCGCGCGCAGCCCGGCATCGGCGACGTGGACCACCGGCGCGGCCTCCAGGCTCGCGCCGATGCGCTTGGCCGCCCGCTCGATCTCCAGCGCCCCGGTCACCACCCGGCGCACCCGGCGGATCTGCGCCCAGCGGGCGTCGAGCACCGGATCGCGCCACTCCTGCGGCGTCTCGGGCAGGGTCAGGAGGTGGACCGAGCCGTCCGCCGAGGGGGTGCGGGCGAGGAAGGCCTCCTCGGCCGTGAAGGCGAGGACCGGGGCGAGCCAGACCACCACGCGCCGGAAGGTCTCCTCCACCACCGCCAGCGCCGCGCGGCGGGTGGGGCTGGAGATCGGGTCGCAGTAGAGCGCGTCCTTGCGCACGTCGAAGTAGAAGGACGAGAGGTCGCCCGTCATGAAGCCGTTGAGCAGCGCCACCACGCGCTTGAAGTCGTAGGTGCGGTAGGCCTCGCGGATCTCGCCGTCGAGTTCGGCGAGCCGGTGCAGGATGAAGCGCTCCAGCTCCGGCATGGCCGCGGCCGCCACCCGGTCCTCCGGACGGTGGTGGGCCAGCGTGCCGAGCATCCAGCGCAGGGAGTTGCGCAGCTTCCGGTAGGTCTCCGAGAAGGTCTTGATGATCGGCGGGCCGATGCGCAGGTCGTCGGTGTAGTCGGAGGCCGCCACCCACAGCCGCAGGATGTCGGCGCCCGAGGCCGCGATGACGTCCTGGGGCGCCACCACGTTGCCGCGCGACTTCGACATCTTCTCGCCCTTGGGGTCGAGGACGAAGCCGTGGGTGAGCACCACGTCGTAGGGCGCGCGGTCGCGGGTGCCGCAGGATTCGAGCAGCGAGGAGTGGAACCAGCCCCGGTGCTGGTCGGAGCCTTCGAGGTACATCACCGTGTCCTCGCCGCCGTCGCGGCGGCGGCGGATGCCGGCGAGGCCCGGGAAGGCCTTCGGGTCCTCCAGCGTGAAGGCGTGCGTCGAGCCCGAATCGAACCAGACGTCGAGGACGTCCGTGACCTTCTCGTAGGCGGCGGGATCGTGGTCGGGCGCGAGGAAGCGGGCGCCGTCGGGATCGGCGAACCACGCATCCGCCCCCTCCGCCGCGAAGGCCTCGGCGATGCGTGCGTTGACGCGCTCGTCGCGCAGGATCTCGCTCGTGCCCTTCCTCACGAACACCGTGATCGGCACGCCCCAGGCGCGCTGGCGCGACACCACCCAGTCCGGGCGGTTGGCGATCATGCCGGTGATGCGGTTCTGCCCCTGCGGCGGCACCCACTGCGTGGCGGCGATCTCGCGCAGGGCCACCTCGCGCAGGCTCCGGCCCCGGAGCGCCGGCACGGGCGCGTCGAGGGCGATGAACCATTGCGGGGTGTTGCGGAAGATGACCGGCTTCTTCGAGCGCCAGGAATGCGGGTAGCTGTGCTTGAGGGTGCCGCGCGCGACCAGCGTGCCGGCCTCCGCCAAGGCGGCGATCACCGCCTTGTTGGCGTCGCCCTTCTCGCCCTTCTCGGTCAGCACGCGCCGGCCCGTGAGGCCCGGGGCCTCCTCGGTGAGCACGCCGTCGGCATCGACCGTGTACGGGATGGTCACGTCGAGGCCCCGGGCGCGCAGGGCGCGGCCGTTCGCGGTCCAGACCTCGAAATCCTCGCGCCCGTGGCTCGGGGCGGTGTGCACGAAGCCCGTGCCCGCCTCGTCGGTGACGTGCTCGCCCTCCAGCATCGGCACGGCGAAGCCGTAGCCGGGGTTCCAGCGCGCGAGCGGATGCGCGAGCGTCAGGCCCGCCAGCGCCTCGGGCGCCACGTCGGCCACGCGCTCGTAAGCATCGACGCGAGCGGCCTTGAAGACGTCGCCCGCGAGTTGGTCAGCAACAATGCAACGAAAATCAGGTTGAACCCAGTTCTCTTCAGGAGCGGCAGAAACACGATAGAGTCCGTATGAAACCTTGCGGGAATAGGCCACGGCCCGGTTGGCCGGGATGGTCCAGGGGGTGGTGGTCCAGATGACGACGTGGGCGCCCGCCAGGGCCGGGTCGGCGGCCGTCACGACCGGGAAGGCGGCCCAGATCGTGTCGCTGACGTGGTCCTCGTACTCGACCTCCGCCTCGGCGAGCGCGGTCTTCTCGACCACCGACCACATCACGGGCTTCGAGCCGCGGTACAGCTGGCCCGTCATCGCGAAGGTCATCAGCTCGCGGGCGATCTGCGCCTCGGCCCCGAAGGCCATGGTGGAATAGGGGTGGTCCCAGTCGCCCGTGACGCCGAGGCGCTTGAACTCCTCGCGCTGCACCGAGAGCCAGTGCTCCGCGAAGGCGCGGCACTCGCGGCGGAACTCGACGACCGGCACCTCGTCCTTGTTGCGGCCCTTGGCGCGGTACTGCTCCTCGATCTTCCACTCGATCGGCAGGCCGTGGCAGTCCCAGCCCGGGACGTAGTTGGCGTCGGCCCCGAGCACGCCGGCGCCGCGCACCACCACGTCCTTGAGGATCTTGTTGAGCGCGGTGCCGATGTGGATGTGGCCGTTGGCGTAGGGCGGGCCATCGTGCAGGACGAATTTCGGCCGGCCCGCCGCGGCGGCCCGGATCCGTCCGTACAGATCGATCGCCTGCCAGCGCCGCAGGATCTCCGGCTCGCGCTCGGGCAGCCCGGCGCGCATCGGGAAGTCGGTGCGGGGCAGGAACAGGGTCTCGGAATAGTCGCGCCCGGTCGCGGATTCGGGCATCGCGGGCTTGGGCTCGGTCATGGGATCAGGGGCTCATCTGGGGCGCGGCGGCCATGCGGCCGGGCCCGGTCACTCGACGTCGCGGACGAACGGCATCCCGGCCCCCGCAGGGCCGCGCGCGGCCCTCAGGCGGAAGCCGGGCTCGTAATTCGCAGGCTGAGCCGGTGACGCGAGTCGGACATCCGGCCCTTCTAGCAGCCGCCGGGGAGCGGGGGAAGCGGCAGAACCGCCCGGAGCCGGAGGCCGCGAGGCTACAGCGGCTGCGGCGCGGGCGCGCGGGCGCGACCGATGAACAGAATGCGGCCCGTCGGCCGGCCGGTCGGGGAGCCGGCGGCCGGCTCCAGGGTGATCTCGAACAACTGCCCGCTCGCGATCACGTCGAGGCGCTCGGGCGACAGCCGCACCGCGCCGCCCGGCGGCAGCACGCCGAGCGAGACGGGACCGCGCGCCTGGTCCCACAAGGTCCAGAGCTGGAGCGCCTGGCCGGAGCCCGGCTCGACCTCCGTGAGGGGCAGCGAGCGCACCGTGCCGTCCCGGGCGACCTGGATCAGCCAGCCGGGTCCGGTCTCGGCCCCCGAGGCGTCCCGGCCCTGCAGGAGGGCGAAGAACCGCGTGGCACTCTCGGGGGGCGGACGGGGCGGCAGGATCGCGAGGGCGAGGGCGGCGGCGGTGGCGACGGCCGCGACGGCGCGCCAGAGCCGCACGCTCCCCCAGGCGTCCCGCACCCGCCGGGTCCGCCGCGGGAGGGCGGGGACCGCGGCGAGCGGACCGCCGGCGCCCCGGTGCAGGGATCCGGCGATCCTGTCCCAGAGGCCCGCATCCCCCGGCAGCGGCGCGACCGACGCCGTCGCAGGCGCGAGGCGCTGCTCCCAGAAGGCGATGCGCCGGGCGAGGTCGGCGTCGTCCTGCGCCGCGCGCTCGACCTCGGCGGCCAGGCCTGCATCGAGCAGGCCCAGGACGTACTCGCCCGCGAGGACGTCGCGCTCGTCCGGGCTGGTCGGGATCATGACAGGCATCCCTTCAACGCCAGGAGGCTGCGGCGCACCCACGCCTTGATCGTCCCGAGCGGCGTCCCGAGCCGCGCGGCGATCTCGGTCTGGGACAGGCCGTCGAGATAGGCGAGCAGGATCACCCGCCGCCGTTCGGCGGGAAGCGCCGCGAGGCAATCGTGGAGCGCCCGCGCCTCCTGCGAGGCCGCGAGCGCCGCCAGAGGATCGGGTCCGTCGTCGCGCAACGCCTCGTGGAGGGCCGGGTCGTAGGCAGCCTCGCGGCTGGCCCGGCGCACGTGCTTGAGCGCGCGGTAGCGCACGACGCTGATGATCCAGGCGCGCCCCTCGCCGCGGGCGCGGTCGTAAGTCCCGGCCCGCTCCCAGATGTCGAGGAACGCGTCGTGGATCACGTCGGCCGCCACGTCGGCCCGGCGCACGATCCGCAGCGCCACGGCGAGCAGGAACCCGGCCTCTCGGTCGTAGAGGCGGCGCAGCGCGGCAATGTCCCGGCGCGCGCAGGCTTCCAGTTCGGCAGCGTGGTCGAACCGATCCATGATCATCCCGGCCTCGCCCGAGTCTCGTCGGCGCCCCCGGGCGAAGCCCGGCTCCGGCCCGCGGACCGCAGCCGGGCCATCGCCGCCTACATACCAGGGAGGACGGCGATGTCGCGCACGTGGCCGGTCACGCCCGCGACCGTCCCCACCTTCGTGGCCTTGCCGGTGGCGAGGTCGAGGCCGTAGAGGGCGCCGTCGGCCATGACGTAGGCTTGGTTGCCGCCCTGGCCGTCCGACAGGATGTCGAACGCGACCGCCTCGCCGGACAGGCCCAGCGTGCCCACGGTGCCAAGGATGCCGTCGTTCGGCGGCGCCTGCTTCACGAAGGTGCCCGATGCGTCGATGTCGTAGAGCGCGGTCTCCTTGGTTCCCTTCACGGAGTTGGTGTAGGCGCCGGCGACCACCTTCGGGGTCCTGCCCTTCATGGCGTCGCTGTCGGCGAACTTGAGCGGCCCGTCCTTGGTGACCTTGCCATCGTCCACGTTGGCGCGCAGGTTCGTGCCGTCCGAGAAGATGAGGCGGAGGCGGTCGGCCGCGGGGTTGAAGTCGACCGTCGCGGCCGCGCCAGCGGGCAGCGTCGCGTCGAGCTTGGACTTGGGCGTCGCCTTGCCGGTCTGCGGGTCGACCGTCGCCACGCTTCCGTCGGACAGGACGGCGTAGAGCAGGCCGTCGGCGGGCCGCACGTCGATGCCGAGCACCCGGCCCGAGACGCCGGAGATGGGCACGGTCTTCACCACCTTCCTGGCGGATGCGTCGACATGGGCGAGGGTGGCGTCGCCCACGAGGGCGGCGAGGGTCTGGGCCTGGCTCGCAGGAGCGTGGACGGCTCCGGCGAGGAGCGTCGCGGCGATCATCGACTTGCGCATGGGTGCCTCCGTCTGCCGGGCTCGCGGCATCGGGGCCGTTAGCCCCGGCGGCGGCGACCGGATGCAGCGGTCCGGATCTTTTTTTCACGCGCGGGGCGGCCCCGGGACGGGGCGCCCCTGCGCGGAACGAACCGCGCGGACCCGGTTTGACCATGCGCACGACATCCGGGCCGATGGAGCCTCGCATGAGATCACCCCTCGCTCTCCTGGCGCTCGCCGCCCTTCTGGTCGCCCCGGCGGCCTTTGCCACCGAGACCGACGCGTCCCGCCCGCCGCCGAAGGCCTGGATCTCCGTCGACGACGTCGACGCCACCGGCACGGTGACGCCCACCGACCCAATCCTGATCCCGGACCTCGACGGCCCCGAGATCGACGCCGAGCGGCCGCGCGGCGACGAGGGCGGGCCGGTGCGCGAATTCGTGCCCGAGTGATCCGGGCGCGGCCGCCTCATCCGCGGGCAACCGGCGCCCGACTTTTCCGCACGGCCTGATCTTGCGCTGCTCTTGCGGACGAGTATCGTTCGTATGCGAATGATCTCGCCGGTCCGGTCGGGCCGGGACGATCGTCCGGAGGGTCGCGCGATGCCGGTTTCACTCCCGTCCCGCCGCACCGTGGTCGCGGGCCTCGCCGCGGCGCCGCTCGCCCTGTCGGGCACGGCCGGACGGGCGCAGGGCGCCCCGATCCGCATCGGCGAACTCAACTCCTACGGCCGCATGGCGGCCTTCGCGGGTCCCTACCGCAACGCCATGATGCTCGCGCAGGACGAGATCAACCAAGCGGGCGGCATCAAGGCGCTCGGCGGGCGCCCGCTCGAGATCATCTTCCGCGACGACGGCTCGACGCCGGGCGACGCGGTGCGGGTGGCCGAGGAGCTGCTCACGCGCGAGAACGTCGTCTTCCTGTGCGGCACCTTCCTGTCGAATGTCGGACTGGCGGTGGCGGATTTCGCCAACCAGCGCAAGGTGCTGTTCCTCGCCACGGAGCCGCTGACCGACGCCCTCACGATGGGCAGCGGCAACCGCTACACCTTCCGGGTCCGGCCCAACACCTACATGCAGACCAAGATGCTGGTCGAGGCCGTGAAGGCCCGCGGCGTCAAGCGCTGGGCGATCGTGGCGCCCAACTACGAGTACGGCCAGTCGGCGGCGGCGAACTTCAAGCGCCTGATGGCCGCCGCGGTGCCGGGCTTCGAGGTGGTGGGCGAGCAGTTCCCGGCGCTCGGCAAGGTCGATGCGGGCGCCACCGTGGGCGCGCTGGCGCAGGCCAAGCCCGACGGGCTGTTCAACGTGCTGTTCGGGGCCGACCTCACCGCCTTCGTGCGCGAGGGCAACACCCGCGGCCTGTTCGAGAAGCGCACGGTGGCGAGCCTGCTCACCGGCGAGCCCGAATACATGATCCCGCTCGGCGACGAGACGCCCGAGGGCTGGGTCACCACCGGCTACCCGTGGGAGCAGATCGAGGCCCCGCGCCACAAGGCCTTCGTGGCCGCCTACCGCGCCCGCTTCAAAGACACGCCGCGGCTGGGCTCGCTCCTCGGCTACGTGGTGGTGCAGATGATCCGCGATCTCCTCGAGACCGCGAAGTCCACCGACACCGAGGCGCTGATCGCCGCGCTCGAAGGCCTGCAATCGGACACCATCGCGGGCCCCGTCACCATGCGGGCCCTCGACCACCAGTCGACGCTCGGCGCCTGGGTCGGCGAGACCGCGCTCGACGGGCGCAAGGGCACGATGGTCAAGTACACCTACGAGGACGGGGCCAAGTACCTGCATCCCGAGGCCGAGGTGAAGGCGGCCCGCAGGGGCTGAGGATCAACCGGCCGGGGAGGCGGAGCGCAAGACCGATGGACCTGTCCTTCCTCGTCCTGCAATCGCTCTCCGGCTTCGCCAGCGCCTCGTCGCTGTTCGTGATCGCCTCGGGGCTCACCCTCGTCTTCGGCGTCACCCGGATCGTCAACTTCGCGCACGGCTCCTTCTACATGCTGGGGGCCTATCTCGCGGTGACGATCGTGCCGCGGCTCCTCGACCTCAGCTATTCGCCCTGGACGTTCTTCCTCGGGGTGCTGCTGGCGGCCCTCCTCGTCGGGCTGATCGGGGTCGCGGTCGAGATGCTGCTGCTGCGCCGCATCTACCGGGTCCCGGAACTCTTCCAGCTCCTCGCCACCTTCGGGGTCGTCCTGATCGTCGAGGACGTGGTGCTCAAGATCTGGGGGCCGGTCGACATCGCCGGGCCGCGCGCGCCCTCCCTGCGCCACGGCGTCGAGATCCTGGGTCAGCGCTTTCCCGCCTACGAGCTCGTGCTGATCGGGGTTGGCCCGCTGGTGCTGGCGCTGCTGTGGCTCGTCATGCACCGCACCCGCTTCGGCGTGCTGATCCGGGCGGCGACGCAGGATCGCGAGATGGTGGGGGCGCTCGGCGTCAACCAGGCGCGCCTGTTCACGCTGACGCTCTTCCTCGGCGCGAGCCTCGCGGGCCTGGGCGGGGCGCTGCAGATCCCGCGCATCCCCGCCAATTCCCACATGGACCTGTCGATCATCACCGATGCCTTCGTGGTCACGGTGGTGGGCGGCATGGGCTCGGTGCCGGGCGCCTTCCTGGCCGCCCTCCTGATCGGGCAGCTCCAGGCCTTCGGCATCCTCATCCTGCCCAAGGTGACGCTGGTCCTGGTCTTCGCCCTCATGGCGGTGGTGCTGGTGGTCAAGCCCTGGGGGCTGCTCGGGCGGCCGGATTCCGGCTCGGGCCGGGTGGTCCTGCCGGAGGGCATCCTGACGCTCCGCCGCTTCCGCCCGCCGGAGGCGGCGCTCGCGCTGCTCGCCGTGGCGGCGCTCCTGGCGGTGCCGCTGCTCGGCGACCCCTACACCACCAAGGTCGCCACCGAGATCCTGATCTTCGCGCTTGCCGCCTTCTCGCTGCAGTTCCTCGTCGGCGTCGGCGGCCTCGTCTCCTTCGGGCACGCGGCGTATTTCGGGCTCGGCGCCTACGCGGCGGGGCTGCTCGTCACCGGGCCGCTGAAGGCGCCGATGGAACTCGCGCTCCTGGCCGCCCCCCTGGTCGCCGGGGCGGGCGCGGCCCTGTTCGGCTTCTTCATCGTGCGCCTGTCGGGCATCTACCTCGCGATGCTGACGCTCGCCTTCGCGCAGATCGTCTACGCCATCGGCTTCCAGTGGGTCGAGGTGACGGGGGGCGACAACGGCGTCGTGGGCGTCTGGCCCTCGGCCTGGGCCTCGGGCCGCACCGTCTACTTCTACCTCGTGGCGGCGCTGACGCTGTCGGGCATCGTGCTGCTGCGCCGGGTGATCTACGCGCCCTTCGGCTACACCCTGCGGGCGGCGCGCGACTCCGCCACCCGCGCCGGGGCGATCGGGCTCGACGTGCGCACCCACCGCTGGCTCGGCTTCACGCTGGCGGGGGCCGCGGCGGGCCTCGCCGGCGGGCTCTACGCCTTCCAGAAGGGCTCGATCGACCCGACGCTCGCGGCGATCCCGCTCTCGATCGACTTCCTCGTCATGGTGCTGGTGGGCGGCATCCAGACCGTGATGGGTCCCCTCCTCGGCGCCGCCTTCTTCCACACCCTGAAGGACGTGGTGATGCCGCTCACCGAGTTCTGGCGCCTGCTGCTGGGGCTGGCGATCATCGCCACCGTGCTGGTCTTCCCCCGCGGGCTCGCGGGCGCGGCCGACACCCTGCGCGGGCGCGCCCGGGCCCCGGCCACCGCGGCGGCCTCCGCATGACCCTCCTCGTCGTCGACCGCCTCAACAAGCGCTTCGGCGGCGTCTTCGCCGCCCGGGACGTCTCGTTCACGCTCGCGGCCGGCGAGATGCTGGCGATCATCGGCCCGAACGGGGCCGGCAAGTCCACCACCTTCAACATGGTCGGCGGGCAGCTGAAGCCCGATTCCGGCAGCATCACCCTCGACGGGCAGGCGATTACCGGGCGGCCGGCCCGCGCGGTCTGGCGCTGCGGCGTCGGGCGCACCTTCCAGGTCGCCCAGACCTTCGTGTCGATGAGCGTCGCCGAGAACGTGCAGATGGCCCTGGTCTCCCGGCACGGGGAGAGCCGCCGCCTGTTCGCGGACACGCGCCGCCTCCACCGCGAGGCGGCGCTGGCGCTCCTCGCCGAGGTCGGCATGCGGGCCGAGGCCGACCGGCCGGTCTCGGAACTCGCCTACGGCGACGTGAAGCGGGTCGAACTCGCGGTGGCGCTGGCCTCGCAGCCCAAGCTCCTGCTGATGGACGAGCCCACCGCCGGCATGGCCCCGCGCGAGCGCGGCGGGCTGATGACGCTCACCGCCCGGCTCGCCCGCGAGCGGGGCATCGGCGTGCTCTACACCGAGCACGACATGGAGGCGGTCTTCGGCCATGCCGACCGGGTGATGGTGCTGGTGCGCGGCGAGATCATCGCGGCCGGCT
Organism: Methylobacterium isbiliense; assembly: GCF_022179325.1. Lineage (GTDB taxonomy): Bacteria > Pseudomonadota > Alphaproteobacteria > Rhizobiales > Beijerinckiaceae > Methylobacterium > Methylobacterium isbiliense. The sequence goes on from NZ_BPQQ01000034.1 coordinate 108,806, forward strand.
CGCCCGACCACGTGCGCGGCGACGCGCGGGTGCGGCAGGTCTATCTCGGCGAGGCCGGCACCGCGGCGGCGCTCAAGGCGCGCCGGAAGGCGGTGGCGTGATGGCGCTCCTCGACGTCGCGAACCTCACGGCCGCCTACGGGCAGGCGCAGGTGCTGTTCGGGGTCTCGCTCACCCTCGGGCCGGGCGAGGTGGCGGCGCTGATGGGCCGCAACGGCGCGGGCAAGTCGAGCACCCTCAAGGCCGTGATGGGCCTGCTGGCGCCCCTCGGCGGCAGCGTCGTCTTCGAGGGCCGTCCGGTCACCGGCTGGGAGCCCTACCGCATCGCCCGCGCGGGCCTCGGCTACGTGCCGGAGGAGCGGCGGATCTTCACCGACCTCACGGTGTTCGAGAACCTGGAGGTCGGCCGCAAAGGCGCGACGGATGCGGGGATCGCGGACGGCCGGCCGCCCTGGACGCCCGAGCGGCTCTTCGCGGTCTTCCCCAACCTCGCCGAGATGCGCGGGCGGCGCGCCTCGGCGATGTCGGGCGGCGAGCAGCAGATGCTCACCATCGCCCGCACCCTGATGGGCAACCCCCACGCCGTGCTCCTCGACGAGCCCTCCGAGGGCCTGAGCCCGCTCATCGTCGAGCAGATGGCCGAGGCGGTGCTGCGCATGAAGCGGGAGGGCATCGCGGTGCTCCTCTCGGAGCAGAACCTCACCTTCGCGGCGGCGGTCTGCGACCGGGCCTACGTGATCGAGAAGGGCACCATCCGCTTCGAGGGCACGATGGCGGCCCTGGAGGCGGACGAGGCGGTGCGGGAGGCGTACCTGACGGTGTGAGGCCGGCGGGCGGGAGCGGCGGCCGGCGGGCCGGCCGTTCGTATGCGAACGATCGAGGTGTGACGTGAGACGCGTGGCGGGCATCGATGTCGGCGGCACCTTCACCGACCTCCTGCTGACGGAGGCGGAGCCCGGCGGGCCCTTGCGGGTGCGCCTCGCCAAGGTGCCCACCACCGTGCGCAACCAAGCCGGCGGGGTCATCGCGGCGATCGAGGCGGCGGGGGTCGCGCCCGCCGATCTCGGCCTCGTCATCCACGGCACCACCGCCACCACCAACGCGGTGCTGGAGCGCAAGACCGCCCGGGTCGGCCTCGTCACCACGGCGGGGTTCCGCGACGTGCTCGAACTCGGGCGGCGCACGCGGCCCAAGCCCTACGGCCTGTTCGGCACCTTCGAGCCGCTGATCCCGCGCGAGCTGCGCCGCGAGGTGCCCGAGCGGGTGATGGCGGACGGGCGCGTGCACACGCCCCTCGACGAGGCGGCCCTGCGCGCGGCGGTGCTGGCGCTGCGCGAGGCGGGCTGCGAGGCCCTGGTCATCCACTTCCTGCACGCCTATGCCAACCCGGCGCACGAGCTGCGCGCGGGCGAGATCGCGCGCGAGATCTGGCCCAACGCCTACGTCACCCTCGGGCACGCCCTGCTCTCGGAGTTCCGCGAGTACGAGCGGGGCACCACCGCCTCGGTCAACGCCGCGGTGCAGCCGATCCTCGACCGCTACATCCGCCGCCTGCAGGACGAGCTGCGCGCCCAGGGCTTCTCCCGCGACCTCCTCGTCATGAACGGCAACGGCGGCACGGTGCCGGCCGGGCGCGTGGTCGAGGCCGCGGCCAAGACCGTGATGTCAGGGCCGGCCTCGGGCGTGATGGCGGCCGCCGCGACGCTGGCGCAGTCGGGCCTGTCGAACGCGATCACCTACGACATGGGCGGCACCTCCACCGACGTGGCCCTGATCGCGGGCGGCGTGCCGGAGGTCTCGGCCGAGTTGACCCTGGCCTACGGCCTGCCCGTCCACCTGCCGATGGTCGACGTGCACACGGTGGGAGCCGGGGGCGGCTCGATCGCCTCGGTCGACCGGGCCGGCATGCTGCGGGTCGGCCCCGAGAGCGCCGGCTCCGAGCCCGGCCCGATCGGCTACGGCCGCGGCGGCACCCGGCCGACCATCACCGACGCCAACCTCGTGCTGGGCCGCCTCGACCCGGAGCGCCTCACCGCCGTGCGCGCGGGCGTGTCGCTCGACGCGATCCGGGCCGCCTTCGACCGCGACCTCGCCGGCCCCTTGGGTCTCTCCGTCGAGGAGGCGGCCGCGGCGGTGATCCGGCTCGGCACCGTGCACATGTCGGGGGCGATCCGGATGGTGTCGCTGTCGCGCGGCTACGACCCGCGCGACTTCGTGCTGTTCGCCTTCGGGGGGGCGGGCCCGCTCCACGCGGTGGCGCTGGCGCGCGAACTCGGCATCCCGGAGGTGCTGGTGCCGGCCCGGCCCGGCCTCACCAACGCGCTCGGCTGCCTCGTGGCGGACCTGCGCCAGGACCGGGTCAACACCCTCAACCGTCCGCTGGACGGGCTCGACATGGCCGAGCTGCACAGCGTGCTGGAGGCGCAGGCCGCCGACGCGCTCTCCGTCGTCGAGGAGGAGCGCGCCGAGATCGAGGCGACCACCCTCACGTACGGCGCCGACATGCAGTTCCGCGGGCAGACCCACCTGATCCGCGTGGCGATCCCCTCGCCGGACATCGACCGCGCGACGCTCCAGGCCTTGTTCGAGGCCGCCTATTTCCGCCGCTTCCAGGTGCGGCTGCCGGAGATCCGGGCGGTGGTCGTCAACCTCGTCACCTCGGTGATCGGCCGGCGGCGCACCCTGCCGCTCGCCGCCCTGCTCGACCCGGACGCCCGCACCGACTTCGACGGCGCCCGCCTCGGCACCCGCGCGCTCCACGCCGACGGGCGCTGGCACGAGGCGGCGGTCTACGCCCGCGAGCGGCTGCCCGAGGGGGCACGGGTGGAGGGGCCGGCCGTCATCCAGCAGCTCGACGCCACCACCGTCGTCGAGCCGGGCGCGGTCGCCTCCGTCGATCCGATCGGCAACCTGAGGATCCGCGTATGAGCGCCATCGACCCCCTCACCCTGGCGGTGATCCAGGCCGGGCTGCAGCAGGTCTGCAACGAGATGGACATCGCCTTCTCGCGCTCGGCCTTCTCGCCGGTGATCGCGGAGGCCGACGACCGCTCGGACGGCATCTACGACCGGGAGACCGGCGCGCTGGTCGCCCAGGGCGAGTACGGGCTGCCGGTCTTCGTCGGCACCATGCAGCACTCGACGGGCGAGCTGATCCGGCTGATCCGCGAGGGCCAGGCCGGTGCTCCGGAGCCCGGCGACGTCTACATCGTCAACGATCCCTATCTCGGCGGCACGCACCTGATGGACGTGCGCTTCGCCCGGCCCGTCTTCGTGGACGGGGAGCTGTTTTGCTGGCTACAGAACACTGGACACTGGCCCGACATCGGCGGTTCCGTGCCCGGCGGGTTCTCGGCCCATGCGACCGAGGTGGAGCAGGAGGGCCTGCGCCTGCCGCCCGTGAAGCTGTTCAAGCGCGGCGAGATGGATCGCGAGATCTTCGCCATCATCTGCTCGAACATCCGGGTCGCCGATCAGCGTATCGGGGACATCAAGGCCCAGGCCGCGGCGCTCGCGGTCGGCGAGAGCCGGCTCGGTGATTTGCTGGCTAAGTATGGCCGCACCACCCTCGATCGGGCCATCGCGGAGATCCGCGCCCGGTCCGCCGATCGGATGCGGGCCGAGATCCGGGGCATCCCGGACGGCACCTACCGCTCGGAGGCCTTCGTGGATTCGGATGGGGTGGTGGACGAGCCGCTGCGCATCGCGCTCGACCTGACGAAGGCCGGTGACAGCCTGACCTTCGACTTCTCGGGCTCGTCCCCGCCCTGCCGCGGGCCGATGAACTCGGTCTGGGCGACCACGCTCTCGTCGGTCTACCTCGCGGTCAAGCACGTCTTTCCGGACATGCCCATCAACGCCGGCACCTTCGCGCCCCTCGTCGTGCACCGGCCCGAGGGCACCTTCCTGGATGCCCGCTACCCGCGCCCGGTCTCGGGCTGCGCCGCGGAGGTGAGCCAGCGCATCGCGGAATCCGTCTTCCTGGCCCTGGTCCAGGCGATCCCCGACCGCGTGACCGCCGCACCCGCCGGCACCTCGGGCAATTTCGCGCTCGGCGGCTTCGATCCAGAGCGCAACGCACCTTTCGTCATGTACCAGATCACCGGCGGCGGCTACGGCGGCAACGCCCACCACGACGGCCTCTCCAACGGCTGCTCCACCATCGGTATCTCGAAGACCGCACCCGTGGAGGTGATGGAGCAGTATTATCCCGTGCTCTTCCGGCGCTTCGCCCTGCGCGAGGGCTCCGGCGGGGCGGGCGCCCATCGCGGCGGCTTCGGCGTCCATTACGAGGTGGAATTGCTGCGCGGGGAAGCCCGCGCCTCCTTCGTGATGGATCACGGCCGGTTCGGCCCGCCGGGCGTGCGCGGCGGCGCGGACGGCGCGCCCAACGTGGTGCGCATCCACCGCGGGGCTGAGACCCTCACGCCGCTCCACCTCTCGAAGGACCAGAACATCGCCATCCGGGCCGGCGACCGGGTCGAGATCATGACCCCGGGCGGCGGCGGCTACGGCGATCCGGGAGGCCGCGATCCAGCGCTCGTCGAGCGGGACGTGGCGCGCGGCTACTACCGGGCGGACGAGGCCGAGCGGCTGTGGGGGAGGCGGGGATGAGGGTGCACCGACGCGATCGGCCGTCCGCGCCGCCGGTCCCCTGCGCATGGACCACGGACGGCCTCCCCTCTCCCGTGCGGGGCGGCATGGCCGGGAGGACCGCCTGATGCGCTACTTCCGCCCGACCTCCCTGGCCGACGCCCTGGCGATCCGCCGCGAGCACGCCGTCACGGTGCTGGCCGGCGGCACCGACGTCTACCCGGCCGCGGCCACGCGCCGGGCCTGGGGCGACCCGTCCCATCCCGACATCCTCGACATCTCCGGCCTGGCCGAACTGCGCGGCATCGCGGACGAGGGCGACCACTGGCGCATCGGCGCGCTCGCCACCTGGACCGACCTGATCCGGGCCGACCTGCCGCCGCTCCTCGACGGGCTGAAGGCCGCCGGGCGGGCCGTCGGCGGGGTGCAGATCCAGAACCGCGGCACGCTGGTGGGCAATGCCTGCACGGCCTCGCCCGCGGGGGACGGCATCCCGAACCTGCTCGCCCTCGACGCGGCCTTCGCGGTCTCGGGCCGCGAGGTCGCCGCCCGGGATTTCTTCACCGGCTACCGCGCGACGGCGGTCGGGCCGCACGACCTCGTGACCGCGATCCGGATCCCGAAGCGGCCCGGCCGCGGCCACTTCGAGAAACTCGGCGCGCGTCGCTACCTCGTGATCTCGATCGCCATGACGGGCCTCGCGGTCGAGACCGATCCGGGAGGGCGCATCGTGCAGGCCCGCATCGCGGTGGGGGCCTGCGCGGCCCTGGCCCGACGGCTCCCGGCCCTGGAGGCCGATCTCGCGGGCCTGCCCCTGGCCGAGGCGCCCGGCCTCGTCGCGGAGCGCCACCTCGCGGGGCTCTCCCCCATCGACGACGTGCGGGCGAGCGCGGCCTACCGCATGGCCGCCGCCCGCACGCTGGTCGCCGACGCCCTGGCGCACCTCGCCGGGCACCCCGTCGCGAGGGCGGCCTGATGACCCCACCCGTCACGCTCATCGTCAACGGCGAGCCCCGCACGGTCGAGGCGCCGCCCTTCGCGACGCTTGCCGACACCCTGCGCGAGGGCCTGCACCTCACCGGCACCAAGGTCGGCTGCGAGGCGGGCGATTGCGGCGCCTGCACGGTGCTCCTCGACGGCGAGCAGGTCTGCGCCTGCCTCGTGCCGACCGCCCAGGCCGACGGGCGCGCCGTCACCACTATCGAGGGCAGCGACCCCGCCGGCCTGATCGACCGCCTGCGCGAGGCCTTCCTGGCCCGCGGGGCGGCGCAATGCGGCATCTGCACCCCGGCGATGATCCTGGCCGCCGCGGACGGGCTGCGGCGCGATCCGCGGCCGGACCGGGCTTCCGTCGAGGATGCGATCGGCGGCGTGCTCTGCCGCTGCACCGGCTACGTCGCGATCGTGGACGCGGTGATGGACGTGGCCCGCGGCGCCAACGCGCTCGCCCCGCAGGCCGGGGCCGGCGCGGCGGTGGGCGCCCGCATCGCCCGGGTCGACGGCCGGGCGAAGGTCGCGGGCACCGACCGCTTCGGCGCCGACCACCAGCCCGCGGACGCGCTCTGGCTGCGCCTCGTGCGCTCGCCCCACGCCGCGGCGCGCGTCACGATCGGCGACCTCGCCCCCGTGCTCGCCCACCATCCGGGCCTCGTGCGCATCCTCACCGCCCGCGACATCCCGGGCGAGAACTCCTTCGGGGTCTTCCCGCACCTCAAGGACCAGCCGGTGCTGGCGGACGGGCGCGTGCGGATGCGCGGCGACCCGGTCGCCGCCCTGGTGGGGACCCGCGCGGCGGTGGAGGGTTGTCCGGATGCCGACCTGCCGGTGCGCTACGAGGTGCAGCCTGCGCTGACGGGCGTTGCTGCGGCGCTGGAGGCGGGGGCGCCGGCCCTCCACGCGGCGGTGCCGGACAACGTGCTCACCCGCGGCCGGCTCGCGCGCGGCGACGTCGCGCTGGGCCACGCGGCGGGCGCGGCCACGGCCGAGGGCCGCTTCGAGACCGCGTTCGTGGAGCACGCCTACATCGAGCCGGAGGCGGGCTATGCCCGGCGCGTGGGCGACCGGATCGAGGTCACGGCCTGCACGCAGGCGCCGGTGATGGACCAGGAGGACGTGGCGCGAGTGCTCGGGCTGCCGCTGTCGTCCGTGCGCATCGTGCCGACCGCCTGCGGCGGCGGCTTCGGCGGCAAGCTCGACATCTCGCTCCAGCCGATCCTGGCGGTGGCCGCATGGCTGACGCGGCGGCCGGTGCGGATGGTCTACACCCGCATCGAGAGCATGGCCTCCACGACGAAGCGCCATCCGGCCCGGATCAGCGCCCGGATGTCGGCGGATGCGGCGGGGCACTTCACCGCCTTCGAGATGGAGGGCGACTTCAACACCGGCGCCTATGCCTCCTGGGGGCCGACCGTCGCCAACCGGGTGCCGGTCCACGCGCCGGGTCCCTACCGGGTGGCGCATGTCCGCAACCGCACGCGGGCGGTCTACACCAACGACACCCCGGCCGGCGCCTTCCGGGGCTTCGGCGTGCCCCAGGCCACGATCGCGGCCGAGACCCTGATCGACGACCTCGCCGAACGCCTCGGCCTCGACCGCTGGACCATCCGGCGCCGCAACGCCCTCGATCACGGCGACACCACCGCCTCGGGCCAGGTGCTGCACGCCTCGGCCGGGCTGCCGCGCTGCCTCGATGCGCTGCGCGACGACTTCTTCGCGCTGGAGAAGACCGCCGCGGCGGCCAATGCCGGCGGCCCCCGCCGGCGGCGCGGCGTCGGCATCGCCTGCATGTGGTACGGCTGCGGCAACACCTCGATGTCGAATCCCTCGCGCATGCGCATCGCGCTGGGACCCGACGGCAGCCTCACCTTCCTCAACGGCGCGGTCGATATCGGCCAGGGCTCCTCGACGGTGCTGCTCCAGATCGCCGCCGACGCCCTCGGCCTCGCCCCCGACCGCTTCCGCTCGGTGGTCGGGGACACGGACCTCACCTACGACGCGGGCAAGACCTCCGCCTCGCGCCAGACCTTCGTGTCCGGCAACGCGGCGCGGCTCGCGGGCGAGAGCCTGCGCGCCCGGATCCTCGCGCTCGCCAATGCGGGTCCGGGCGCGCGGCTGATCCTGGAGGGCGCGCGGCTCACCATTGCGGACGGCGAGGCGAGCCGCAGCCTCGACCTCGCGGCGCTCCCCGTCGACGAGACCGGCGCGGTGCTGGCGGGCGAGGGCTGGTACGACCCCCCCACCACCGCGCTCGACGCGGACGGCCAGGGCATCCCCTACGCCACCTACGGCTTCGCCGCGCAGGTGGCCGAGGTCGAGGTCGACACGCAGCTCGGCACCGTGCGGGTCCGGCGCATCGTCGCCGCCCACGATGTCGGGCGGGCGATCAACCCGACGCTGGTCGAGGGCCAGATCCACGGCGGCATCGCGCAGGGGCTCGGCCTCGCCCTGATGGAGGAATTCATTCCCGGCCGGACCGAGAACCTGCACGACTACCTGATCCCCACCGCCGGCGACATGCCGGAGATCGACGTGCGCATCATCGAGGATCCGGACCCGGAGGGACCCTACGGCGCCAAGGGCGTCGGCGAGCCCGCGCTCGTGGCCACCGCGCCCGCGATCCTGGGCGCCATCCGGCACGCCACGGGCGCGCGCCTGACCCGCGTGCCGGTGCTGCCGCACCGGCTGCACGCGGCGCTTCATGCCAGGGAGGCGGCGGAATGAGCGAGACCACGGCATCCCTCTCGGCGCAGGCCCGCACGGCCAAGCTCGGCGCCGCGGAGGCGGACGGCATCGTGCGCTGCGATGCCTGCCCGGTGCTCTGCCGCATCCGCCCCGGGCGGTCGGGGGCCTGCGCGCGCTACGCCAACGAGAACGGGCACCTCGTGCGCACCGATCCGGTGGTGCTGCTCCACCGCACGGCCGAGGAGGGCGGGCGGCTGGTGCCCTTCGGCGCCGCCGACTGGGACGGGCGGGCGCTCGATCCCGCGCGCACCTTCGTGACCGGCATCGGCTCGGGCACCACCTACCCCGACTACAAGCCCGCGCCTTTCATCGTCGCGAGCGAGCATGCGGGCGTCGAGACCGTCACGGTCGTGACCGAGGGCATCTTCAGCTATTGCGGCCTGAAGGTGAAGATCGACACCGACCGGCATCTCGGCCCCGAACGCGCCGCGATCCGGGCCGGGGGCGAGGAGGTCGGCCACGTCACCACCGCCGAGTACGGCTCGCAGATGCTCTCGATCGGGGGCGTGCGCCACCTCACCGGCGGCTCCAAGAAGGAGGGCAGCGTCACCTGCGAGAGCATGCTGGCGCTCTGCAGCGGCGAGGCGGTGACGCTGACGATCGACGGCGGCCACGAGGTGGTGGTGCAGGCCGGCCGCGCCCCGGTCGTGGACGGCACGCCCGAGAGCCGCATGCGCGTCGGCTGCGGCTCGGCGACGGTCGGCATCTTCGCCCGCCAGTGGCTCGGGCACGCCGACGAGGTGATCGTGGTGGACGACCACATCACCGGCGTGCTGACCGAGCATCAGGCCGGCCGCGTGCTCGGCATGCGCCCGGCCGGCATCCGGGTGCGGGGCCGGCGCTCGACGCCGGGGCGCTACTTCCAGGTGGCCAATCCGGGCATCGGCTGGGGCGGCACCGACATCGCCGACCCGCTCAGCCTGATCCAGGCCATCGATCCCAAGACCGCGTGGCCGGGCCTGCGCCTGCTGATGACCTCGACCACCGGCGAGCATGCCCTCTGGCTCGTCCTCGACGACGACCTGAAGCCGGTGCCGGCCGAGATGCCGCCGGCCGTGCGCGCGGTGGTGGACCGCATCGGCGAGAATTGCGAGCCCTCGCTCTGCACCGTGCTGTTCGTGGCCGGCGCGGGCGGCTCCCTGCGGGCGGGCGTGACCGAGAACCCGGTGCTGCTGACCCGCTCGGTGGCGGCGGGCGAGACCCGGGTGACGATGGGGGGCGCCCCCGTCACGGTCTGGCCCGGGGGCGGCATCACCGTGATGACGGATGTCACGCGGCTGCCGGGCCGGGCCTTCGGCTCGGTGCCGACCCCGGCCCTCGTCGCCCCGATCGAGTTCACGCTGCCGCGCGACCTCTACGCCCGGCTCGGCGGCCACATGAGCGACGTGGTGGCGATCGGCGACATCCTGCGCGAGGTCGGCGCGGGCGCCCGGGTCGATGCGTGGCGGCCCGCCAATCCCTGGCCCCTGCCCTCGCCGATTCGGGAGCGGCCGTGAGCGCGCCGCGCCGCCGCTTGGCGGCCCCGCGCATCGATCCGGAGGCTGTGCGGGTGTACCGGCTGGAGGACCAGATCGGCTACCTGATCCGGCGGGCGCACCAGCGCGCCTCCGCGATCTTCGAGGCGGTGATGCGGGATTTCGCCGTCACGCCGGTGCAGTTCGCGGTGCTCGCCAAGCTGCACGACCTCGGGCCGACCTCGCAGAACCAGCTCGGGCGCCATGTCGGCGTCGATCCGGCGACGATGTACGGCGTCGCCCGGCGGCTGGCCGCCCGAGGCCTCGCCCATCCGGCGCCCGACCCCGACGATGCCCGCCTCGTGCTCCTCGCCCTCACGGAGGAGGGCCGCGCCGTGGTCGAGGGCATGAAGAGCCGCGGGGCGGAGGTCACGGCCCGCACCCTCGATCCCCTCACCCCCGCGGAGGCGGCCGAGCTGAACCGCCTCATCGCCAAGCTCGGCTGAGGCGCCGTGGAGGGGCCGCGGGTCCAGGCGCTGCCGGGCGGCCGGCTGCACCTCCAGCACGGACCGATCGACGTGGTGCTGCGCGCCTACGGGGCCGAAGCCGCCGTGGCGGAGGCCCACCGGGCGGCGGAGCGGCGCTTCGCGCCCCTGCTGGGCGAGCTGGCGGCGGAACTCGGTGAATTGCGAAAGCCCATGAGCGCGCGGCCCCGGGTCGAGGGCGCGGTAGCGCGCCGGATGGTGGCGGCCTGCCGGCCGCACCGCGTCTTCATCACCCCGATGGCCGCGGTGGCGGGCGCGGTGGCGGACGAGCTCATCGCCGCGATGCGGGAGGCCGCCCCCCTGGACAAGGCCTTCGTCAACGACGGCGGCGACATCGCCCTCCACCTCGCCGAGGGGGAGACGCTGGCGGTGGGGGTGGCCGGCGACTTCTCCCGCGGCCCGGTGCCGGCGCTGAACGGGCGGGTGACGCTCTCGCACGCGGACGGCATCTTCGGCATCGCCACCTCGGGGCGGCAGGGCCGCTCCTTCTCCCTCGGCATCGCCGATTCCGTCACCGTGCTGGCCCGCGACGCCGCAGGCGCTGACGCGGCCGCGACCCTGATCGCCAACGCGGTCGACCTGCCCGGCCATCCCGGCATCCGCCGCGCCCCCGCGATCAGCCTCGATCCCGATTCCGACCTCGGCGAGCACCTCGTTACCGTCGCGGTGGCGCCGCTGCCGTCCAATGCCGTCGCGCAGGCCCTCGCCGCCGGCCGCGCCCGGGCGGCGGCGCTGCGCGCGGCCGGCCTCATCCGTGACGCCGCCCTGAGCCTGCAGGGCGAGACCGTCACGCTCGGCATCCTCAGGGAGATCCGCCCATGATCGAAGTCCGCAAGATCGTCGTCACCGTCGAGGAGGTGCGCCACGACGGCGGTCCTCCGCTCAGCCAGCCGCTCCTCAAGGGCGCGGTGGCCTGCGTGGTCAGGAATCCCTTCGCGGGCCGCCACGAGCCCGACATCGTGCCGATGATGGAGGCGCTGAAGCCGCTCGGGCTCGACTGCGCGACGCGGCTGATCCAGGCGCTCGGCAACGAGCCCGGCCGGATCGAGGCCTACGGCAAGGGCTCGCTCGTCGGCGCGGCCGGGGAGCTGGAGCACGGGGCGCTGTGGCACGTGCCGGGCGGCTACGCCATGCGCGAACTCCTCGGCCGCGCGCTCGCCATCGTGCCCTCGATGACCAAGGTCGGCCCGATGGGCGCGAGCCTCGACGTGCCGATCCACCACAAGGATGCGGCCTATGTGCGCTCGCATTTCGACGGGATCACAGTGGCGGTGGCGGACGCCCCGCGCGCCGACGAGATCCTGTTCTCCATCGCCATGACCACGGGCGGGCGCCCGCACGCGCGCGTCGGCGGCCTCGCCCAGGACGGCATCGCGCAGTGGGACGGGCTGCGCTGACGCGGGGAGGCGCCCGCCCTCGGCGCGGGCCGAGGGCGCACGGGGCGGTGTCCGGCCGGTCGCGTCGCGCCGCCGCATGCGGCGGTCTGCGCACCGCATGAATCGTCATCGATTTAGCAAATGTATGCGATGACATACAACATAGGCTATAAATCCGACTACTCGGAGTGGCTATTCATAGATCGAAGCACGACAGACCCGATGTTTTGCCCCACTCCGAGGAGGGATCACGAATGGATAACCACTCGCAATCCACGGATCAGAACAAAACGTCTTCCGAATTTCGCCCGAATTCAGGGGACGAAGTCGCCCAATCCGTCCACGATGCTGCGAGCAGCGTCGCCGATGCCGGCAAGCAGGCGGCCCAGGCCGGCGATGACGTTCTCCGCCACGCCGCCGAGAGCGCACGAGACACCGTGCAGACGAGCATGGACACGGCCGCCCAGAGCTTCAAGCATGGGGCCGACCAAGTCTCGCAATCATGGGGGCTCAGCGGCCCGCACTATGACGAGATGGCCCGCCGCTCCACGCAGAACATCCAGATCGTGACGGAAGTCGGGACTATTCTGGCCAAGGGCGCACAGGATGTCTCGCGCGAATGGGTCAACTTGGCTCAGCAGCGGGCCACGAAGAACATCGACGGGTTGAGCCGGTTGGCGAACTGCCGCTCGGTGCAGGATCTCGTGACGGCCCAGAGCGAACTGATGCAGACCCACTTCCAGTTGCTCATCGACGGCAACAAGCGCATCGCCGAACTGTCATTGCGGGTCGTCGACGAGGCCGCCCGGACCCTGCAGGCGCGTGTCGAGAAGGCCGCGGACCGGATGCACGGCGCCGCCTGACGCCCCGCCGTCCCTGGCCGGCGCACGGCTCCGGCCAGGGACGCCTCCGACAGGCTGCGTGAGGCCGCGTGTGGCGGTATGATGCGCCGAGCCACCGGGAGGCGCAGGACGAGGGATGGCCACCAACCCTCTGATCCGGAAGCTGGAGCACGCAGGCCCCCTCCAACGCGCCGAGCGGGATGCCCTCGACGCGCTCACCCTCAAGGCCCGGCAGGTGCCGATGCGGGAGGACATCGCCCACAGCCGGGCCGCCGGAACCTTGCCGCTGATCCTGAGCGGCATCGCGTGCCGCTACAAGCTGCGCCCCGAAGGCCAGCGGCGGATCGTGCATTTCATCCTGCCGGGCGACTTCTACGACCTCCATGCCGCGGCCGGCTTCACGTCGGACTGGCGTCTCGGGGCGCTCACGCCGTGCAGCGTGGCGGACATCAAGCGCCAAGCCCTCGATGACCTGGCCGCGCTACATCCGGGGATTGCCCGCGCGCTGTGGTGGGTGACCTTCGTGGAACTCGAGATCGAGCGGGAATGGCTCGTCAACGACAGCCGCCCGGCCGAGCGGCGGCTGGCGCATTTTTTCTGCGAGCTGCTGGTCCGCCTCCAGGCCGTGAACTTGGCCGACGAGAACAGCTTCGATCTCCCCCTGACCCAGGCGGATCTGGCCGACGCCACCGCCGTCTCCTTCGTCCACATCAACCGCGTCATCCAGTCTCTGCGCAACAACAGGATGATCATCTACGACAAGGGTCACATCAGCATACCGAGCGTCTCGCGGATCAAGGAATTCGCCGAGTTCGACTCCTCCTATCTGCACATGATGGCCACTGAGTCTCAGGGTCGATTCAGCCCGGCATGAGACCGCCGACTCGCCGCGCGTCCGGACCTGACGAGTCGGACGGGCGGTCCCGGATCGAGCCGGCAGGCGGCTGCGACGCCGCTCCCGGGCGACGGCCTCACCGCCCCGTGACAGAGGCCCGAGATCGGCGCACTCTCGCGGCCGCGAACCCGGCCGCTCGACACCAGGGCCGGCCGGCCGGCGGCGGAGCGAGCCATGCCACGATACTTCTTCGACGTGCAGTCCCGGTCCGGTCTCGTGTGCGCCGACTTTCACGGATTGGAGTGCCGCGACGATGCCGCGGCCCTGTCGGTGGCGCGCCACGGCGCCGGTTTCACCTCGCAGGAGGATTGCCGCCGCAACCCGCGGCTCAGCGAGTATCGCTTCGCCGTCGCGGATGCGGAGCACCGGCCCCTGTTCACGGTTCCGTTCAGCGACCTGGAGCCGGACCCGCCCGCCCCCAAGCGCCGCCGCGGCCCGCGCATGAGTTCATAGGTTGACGCAAGGAGGCCCGCGAGCCCGGGCGAGAGGGCTCGCGGCGTGACGCCCCGGACCCGGGCTCAAGCCCCGGCCGCAGGACCGTGTGCGCAACGGTGCCGCAAGGACGCTCGAACGGTCGCTGCGGATTGCGCGGACACGCGAATGACGCGATGGAAGGTGGGGCAGGTCCGGCCGGCCTCTCCCGAAGGCCGTTCGCCTGCCGTTCAGCCGGAAGGCCCGAGTTTCGTCCGCCGGAATGCCGTCCTTGCGCCGCCTTCGCCTCCCTCGCCTGGATTTCGAGGCCTCGCGGCTCGACGCGCGGGTGCCGCAGGTCCTGCGCCGCTTCGTGCGGCGGCGCGAACTCGGCCTGCTGATGGCCGGCGTGCTGGTGGGCGTGGTGAGCGGGCTGGTGGTCGCGGGCCTGAACGAGGCGGCCCACGCCCTCCAGACCCTGCTGTTCGACGTGCCCGCGGGCGTCGACCTCAGCGCGGCCCAGAGCCTCTCGCCCTGGCGCACCGTTCTCGTCCCGATGCTCGGCGGGGCGCTGGTCGCCGCCCTCACGCTCGTCGTCGCGCGCCGGCTCGGCGCCAAGCTCGCCGACGCCATCGAGGCCAACGCCCTGTACGGCGGCCGCCTGTCGTTGCGCGGCTCGCTGTTCATCGCCGGACAGACGCTGGTCTCCAACGGCTGCGGCGGCTCGGTCGGGCTGGAGGCCGGCTTCACCCAGGTCTGCGCCGCCCTCGGCTCGCTCCTCGGGCGCACGCTCGCCGCCCGCCGCTCCGACATGCGCCTGCTCGTCGCCTGCGGCGCGGCCGGCGCCATCAGCGCCGCCTTCGGGGCGCCGCTCGCGGGCGCTTTCTACGCCTTCGAGGTGGTGCTCGGCGCCTACGCGGCGGCCGGCTTCGTGCCGGTGATCGCCAGCGCCGTGGCGGCGACGCTGGTGGCGCGCCGGTTCACCACGCACGCCTACCTGCTGGTGCCGGGCTTCCCCACCCCGCTCTCGACCGAGATGATCCTTCAGGTCGGCCTCATCGGCGCGCTCTGCGCGCTCGGGGCGATCCTGCTGATGCTCGGCGTCTCGGCGGTGGAACGGGCACTGGCCCGGATCCCGGCCCTGCGCCCGGCCTTCCGGCCGGTGCTCGGCGGGCTGCTGCTCGGCCTGCTCGCCCTGGTGAACCCGGTGGTGCTCGGGGCCGGCCACGGGGCGCTGCAGATCTACCTCGTGAGCAACCCCACGGTCTTCGCGCTCGCCGCCGCGGTGGCGCTCAAGATGGCGGGCTCGGCCCTCTCCCTCGGCTCCGGCTTCCGTGGCGGGCTGTTCTTCTCGTCGCTCCTGCTCGGCGCCCTGCTGGGGCAGTTCTACACGGGCGCCGCCGCCGCGCTGGTGCCCCAGGGGGTGATCCAGCCCGGCACTGCGGCGATGGCCGGCATGGCGGCCTTCGGCACCGGGGTGCTGGGCGCCCCCGTGACCATGATCTGCCTGGCGCTGGAGACCACGGGCGACTTCTCGATCACGGTGGGCGCGGTGGTGGCCGCGGCCATAGCCTCGCTGATCGTGCGCGAACTCTTCGGCTACAGCTTCGCGACGTGGCGCTTCCACCTGCGGGGGGAGGACGCGATCCGCGGGCCGCACGATGTGGGCTGGATCCGGCAGATCTCGGCGGCGATGCTGATGCGGCGCGACTTCAAGGCGGTGGAGGCCGACCGGCCGATCCAGGAGGTGCGCGAGGGCTTCACCACCGGCCGCGAGAAGCAGGCCGTGCTGGTGCGGGAGGGGCGCTACGCCGGCCTGGTGCTGGCCGCCGACCTCAACGTGGCGGCCGGGCGCGAGGGCGATCCGGTGGGATCGGTGGGCCGGCTCGGCGACGCGGTGCTGCTGCCTGGCACGCCGATCCGGCAGGTGATGCGGGCCTTCGCGGAGGCCGAGACCGACGTGCTCGCGGTGATCGACCCGGAGACTCGCCGCGTGCTCGGCACCGTCACGGAGGCCCACGTGCTGCGCAAGTACGGCGAGGAGCTGGAGCGCCGCAACGAGGAGCTGGTGTTCGGGTAGGCGTCCGCCGGGCCGGGCCGCGCAGCGCGCGGCGGATGCGCTGCGCACCGCTCTGCGCCCCGTCCGCCGGACCTGCGCCATTCGCGGGCCGCATCGCGGCCCGTCCGGCGTCCCGCTGGCCGTGTATCGCCGCCCCCTCTAGACTGCCGGTTGTGCATCGCACGATCAGGTTCGGTCCCCCCGGCGGAAGCACGGAGCGCGCAGCATGGACACGATCACCCTCACGGACGGTGTCACCCTGTTCTACAAGGACTGGGGGCCGAAGGACGCCCAGCCGATCGTCTTCCATCACGGCTGGCCGCTCAGCGCCGACGACTGGGACGCGCAGATGGTCTTCTTCCTGGAGCAGGGCTTCCGGGTGATCGCCCATGACCGGCGCGGGCACGGCCGGTCGAGCCAGACCTGGACCGGCAACGAGATGGACACCTACGCGGCCGACGTGGCGGCCCTGACGGAGGCGCTCGACCTGCGCGACGCGATCCATGTCGGCCATTCCACCGGCGGCGGCGAGGTGGCGCGCTACGTCGCCCGCCACGGACGGGACCGGGTCGCCAAGGCGGTGCTGATCGGCGCGGTGCCCCCGGTGATGGTCAGGAGCGAGACGAACCCGGGCGGCACGCCGATCGCGGTCTTCGACGACATCCGCCGGAACACCGCCACCAACCGGGCGCAGTTCTACATCGACATCACCATCCCGTTCTACGGCTACAACCGGGAGGGCGCCGACCTGCGCGAGGGCGTGCGCCGCAACTGGTGGCGCCAGGGCATGATGGGCGGGATCAAGGCCCAGGTCGATTGCATCAAGGCGTTCTCGGAGACGGACTTCACCGAGGACCTCAAGGCCATCGCGGTGCCTACCCTGGTGATGCACGGCCAGGACGACCAGATCGTGCCCTTCGCCAATTCCGGGCCGCTCTCGGCCGAACTGCTCCGGAACGGCACCCTGATAGCCTATCCGGGCCTGCCCCACGGCATGCCCACGACCCACGCCGAGCGGATCAACGCGGATCTCCTGGCCTTCGTCAGGGGGTGAGGCGGGCGGGGCCGCTCAGGGCTTCAGGTCCATCTCGATGCGCACGAAGTCGCCCCGGTAGGTGACCTCGCCGAGGTAGATCACGCGGCCGTCCTCGTCCGTGAAGACGCGGCGCACCTCGCCGACCGGGGCGCTGAGCGGGATGCCGAGCTGCTGCGCCACGTCGAGGTCGGCGATCCCGATCGTGAAGGTCTGGCGGGCGCGGGCGATGCGGGGGCGGGAGAGCCCGGCCAGGATCGGAATCACCACCTCGGCCCGGAAGCGCTCCGGGCAGCGCTGGAACACCGCCTCGTCGAGGTAGATCCCGATGACGCAGTAGGGCTCGCCCGCCCGGGAATGCACCCGGCGCATGTAGACGTAGCGGGCGGCCGGCGTGCCGTCCGCCGGGGTGAGCCGCGGGGCGGCACTCGATTCGGCGATGGTCAGGATCTCCGGCGAGGTGTCCCGGTAGATGGTCGCCAGCGCCGCGAGGCTGGTCTCCACCCGCAGCCAGCGGTCCTGGGACGGGGTCTCCGTCACGTAGGTGCCGCTGCCCTGGCGCGCCTCCAGCAGCCCCTCGCGCACCAGGATGTCCACCGCCTGGCGGATCGTCACGCGCGAGACGCCGAATTCGGCCGCCAGCGCCTCGTTCGCCGGCAGCCGCGTGCCCCGGGGCCACGCGGCGCGGGCAATGCGCTGGCGCATGCTGTCGGCGATGCGGGCGTATTTGGGCGAGCGGCTGTCGGCGGAGGAGAGCATCGGGCGGCTCAAGAGGAGCGGGAGAGGATGTGGTGAGCGCCCTTCTCGCCGATCATCAGCGCGGTGGCGTTGGTGTTGGCCGAGGTGATCACCGGCATCGCGGAGGCGTCCACGACCCGCAGGCGCTCGACGCCGCGCACCCGCAGCGCGGGATCGAGCACCGCGTCCTCGCCTCCCATGCGGCAGGTGCCGGCCGCGTGGAAGACCGTGCCGCCCGTGCTGCGGGCGAATTCCCACAGGCCGGCCTCGTCGCGGGCGAGCGCGCCGGGCAGCACCTCCTCGGCCCAGAGGTCGCGGAAGGCGGGCTGGTGAAAGATCTCCCGCAGGATGCGCAGGCCCGCCACGAGGGTCGTCCGGTCGATCGGCTCGGCGAAGTAATTGGGCTCGATCCGGGGCTGGTCGAGGGGGTCGGCGGAGCGGATCGCCACCCGGCCGCGGGAATGCGGGTGGCATTGCCAGACCGAGGCGGTGAAGCCGGAATAGCGGTGCAGCGGCTCGCCCGGCTTGTCGACGGAGAGCGGCATCACGTTGAACTGCACGTCGGGCCGGCCTCCGACCGCGTGGGCCGTGCAGGCCGCGCCCCCGACCTGCCCGGCCCCGACCGTGAGCGGACCGCCTGCCCCCATCAGCCAGCGCGCGCCCATGCCGGCGAGCTTCCACGGGTTGCGGATCTCGTCGTTGAGCGAGGTCTTGCGGTTCAGCCGCACGATCGCGCGGGCCTGGTAATGGTCCTGCAGGTTGGCGCCCACCTCGGGCTGGTCGACGAACACCGGGATGCCGTGGCGCGCGAGCAGCGCGGCCGGCCCGATGCCGGAGAGCTGCAGGAGCTGGGGCGACTGGATCGCGCCCGCGCACAGCACCACCTCCTCGCTCGCCTGCGCGGAGTCCATGCGGCCGTCGCGCAGGTAGGCCACGCCGACCGCGCGCCGGCCGGAGAACAGCACCCGGGCCGCGTGGGCGCGGGGCACCACCGTGAGGTTCGGCCGCCGCCGCACCGGATGCAGGAAGGCCGCCGCCGCGCTGGAGCGCCAGTGCGAGCCGATGCTGAGCTGGTAGCGCCCGACGCCGTAGGTGCTCTCGGCATTGAAGTCGGGGTTGAGGGGAAGCCCGTACTCGACCCCGGCGCGCAGCCACGCCTCGCAGGCGGGGTTGTGGTTGCGCAGGTCCGAAACCTCCAGCTCCCCGAGCCCCCCGTGGTACTGGCTCTCGCCGCCCCGGTAGCGCTCGTAGCGCCGGAAGAAGGGCAGCACCTCCGGGTAGCTCCAGCCGGCCGCTCCCCTGTGCGCCCACTCGTCGAAATCCTCGTGCTGGCCGCGGATGAAGATGAGGCCGTTGATCGCGGAGGAGCCGCCGATCACCCGGCCGCGCGGCCACAGGATCGGGCGCCCGCCCGTGCCCTCGCCGGCCTCCGTCTCGAACAGGCGCGAGAAGCGGGTGTCGTAGATCGTGCGGTAGTAGCCGACCGGCAGGCGCAGCCAGAAGTTCCGGTCGGAGCCGCCTGCTTCGAGCAGCAGCACCCGGCAGGCCGGATCGGCCGAGAGCCGGTTCGCCACGAGGCAGCCCGCCGACCCGGCGCCGACGACGATGTAGTCGTAGAGCCCCCCGGTCACAGGGTGCGCCACGCGTCGAGGGCGCCGAGGTCAGGGTCGAGGCCGAGGCCCGGCGCCTCGCCGAGCGTGACCGTTCCGTCCACGACCGACCGGACCGGGCCGCAGCAGAGGTCGCGCAGGCCGTTGTCGTTCACGTCGATCTCCAGGAGGCCGTCGCCCCCGAGGCCCGCCAGGAGATGGGCCGAGGCGAGAAGGCCGATGCCGCCGCCGAGATAGTGCGGGCAGACCCGGCGTCCCGCCGCGCGGGCAGTGCGCGCGACCCGCGCGCAGAGGCTGAGGCCGCCCCACTTGGCGATGTCGGGCTGGATCACCCCGAGGATGCCGGCCGCGACCGCCGCCTCGAACGCCGCCTCGCCCGCGAGGTTCTCGCCCCCCGCCAGCGGCGGACCGCCCGCGACAAGGAGCGGGCGCCAGCGCGCCCAGGGCGTATCGGCGCGCACCGGCTCCTCCAGCCACGCGAGGCCGAAGGGCGCGAAATCGGCGATCCGCCGGGCCGCCGTCTCGACGCTCCAGGCTTGGTTGGCGTCG
Source organism: Methylobacterium isbiliense (assembly GCF_022179325.1). Classification (GTDB taxonomy): domain Bacteria; phylum Pseudomonadota; class Alphaproteobacteria; order Rhizobiales; family Beijerinckiaceae; genus Methylobacterium; species Methylobacterium isbiliense. The sequence goes on from NZ_BPQQ01000034.1 coordinate 128,650, forward strand.
GCGGCGAGCATCAGATCACCGATCTCCTCCCGCAGCCCTGCGAGATTGGCGAGGTCCTGCTCGGGGGCGAACCCGACCTTCAGCTTGAAGGCCCGGTGCCCCTGCGCCCGCGCCCGGGCGGCCGTCCCGCGCGCGCCGCTCGGGTTGATCCCGCTCGCATAGACCCGGATGGTCGGGTCTCCCCCGCCGAGCAGGCGCCACAGCGGCGTGCCGGCGCGCCGGGCCGCGAGATCCCAGTGGGCGATGTCGAGGGCCGCGATCGCCTGCGCGATCGGGCCGGGCTCGCCGGCCTGCAGCGCCAGGACCGCGGTCGCCTCCGTGAGGCGCCGCAGCGCCGCGCCCGGCGGACCGAGCGCGGCCCCGACCAGCATCGGGGCCAGGATCTCGCCGACGAGGCGGGCCCGGTGCTCGGCGCCCACCGACGGGAAGTTGCACCACGCCTCGCCCCAGCCGATGGTGCCGGCCTCATCCTCGATCCGCACGAGGACCATCGGCCGGTCGAGCATGCGGCCGAACGAGGTCACGACCGGTGTCGCCAGGGGGTAGCGATAGCAGCGGGCCTCGACGCGGCGGATCGGAGGATCGTCCATGAGGGTCTCGGGACCGGACCTGCGGAGCGCGATAGTTGTATGGTCGTATGGCTTATAATATGACTTGCGGCAACGGAAGGGGCGGGAGGCGAGCGCGGGCGTGATGAAGGACGGCCTCAGGCGCAGTCTCCTGGTCCTGTCTCCCTGGCTCGCGCTCGTCGCGGTCTGGTACGCGGTGCGTCTGAGCGGGCTCGTCAACCCGGCCCTGGTGCCGGCGCCGCACGCGGTGGCGGCACGCTTCGCCGATCTCCTGTGGAACCAGGGCCTGCTCACCGACGTGGCCGTCTCGACCCGGCGGGTGTTCGTGGGCGTCGCGGTCGGCATCGCGCTCGCGGTGCCGGTGGGGTTCCTGATCGGCTGGTTCCGGGCGGCGCGCCAGTTCGCCGATCCGGTGGTGAACTTCTTCCGGGCGCTGCCCCCCATCGCCCTGATCCCGCTCGTGATCGTGTATTTCGGGGTCGATGAGCCGGCCAAGATCGTGATCCTGATCTACGCCTCGTTCTTCTCCGGGGTCATCGTGATGATGGAGGGCGTGGCGCAGACGAACCCGCTCTTCGTGCGCGTCGCCCACACGCTTGGGGCCACGCCGACCGAGGTCTTCGGCCGGGTGATCGTGCCCCTCACGGTGCCCCATATCCTCACGGCCCTGCGCGTGGCGCTCGGGGTCTCCTGGGCGACGCTCGTCGCCTCCGAGCTCGTCGCCGCCCAGCGCGGCCTCGGATCCATGATCCAGAACGCCTCCACCTACTTCCTGCTCGACGTGATCTACGTCGGCATCATCTGCATCGGCCTCGTGGCCCTGCTCATGGACCTCGCGCTCCGGCGCCTCAGCGCACGCTTCCTCGCGTGGCAGGAGCGGGCGGGCTCGTGAGTGCGTCGGGCCTCCCGCGGGTGCGGTTCGACCACGTCACCCTCGCCTTCGACACGCCGAAGGGCCTGCTGCCCGTGGTGGAGGACGTCAGCTACGACATCCGCGAGGGAGACTTCGTCGCGGTGATCGGCCCCTCGGGCTGCGGCAAGACCACGATGATGAACATGCTGGCCGGCTTCCAGGCGCCGACCGCCGGGCGGGTTCTCCTCGACGGCCGGCCGGTGACGGGACCGGGCCCGGACCGCGGCGTGATGTTCCAGGAATACGGCGTGTTCCCGTGGCTCACGGTGGAAGAGAACATCGCCTTCGGGCTCACCCTGAAGGCGAACCGCGTCCCCGCCCGCGAGCGGGCCGAGATCTGCCGGCGCTACCTCGACCTGATGGGGCTCGCCGCCTTCGCGCAGTCCTACCCCAAGCACCTCTCGGGCGGCATGCGCCAGCGCCTCGCGCTCGCCCGCGCCTACGCGGTCCGGCCCCAATTCCTGCTGATGGACGAGCCGTTCGGAGCGCTCGACGCCCAGACGCGTTCCAACATGCAGAACCTGCTGCTGGAGATCCTGGCCGTCGAGCGCAAGACCGTGATGCTGATCACCCATTCGGTCGAGGAGGCGATCTATCTCGCCTCCCGCATCGTGATCGTCACGGCACGGCCGGCCCGGGTGCGCGAGATCGTCGAGGTGCCGTTCGGCTACCCGCGCGACGAGGCGATCCACGAGCGGCCGGAATTCGGAGAGCTGCGGTCGCATATCCGCGACCTCGTGATGGACGAGTACCGCGCGCAGCAGGGACAGGTCAGGCCGGTCTCGTTCTCGGAGTAGGCGGCAAGAGCCCGACGCGGATCCGCCCCCGGCGGCTCCGCCTCGGGCGGCAACACGGGGAGGTGGCCATGAGGCGTCGTGAGTTTCTGGCGGGTGCGGTCGCGGGCGCGGCCCTGGCGCGGCCCGCGTTGGCGCAGGCGCGGACCAGGGTGCGGGTCGGATACCTGCACACCGTCGCGGTGGACGGCCAGATCTGGACTGGGCTCGACCGCGGCGCCTTCGCCAAGCATGGTCTCGACTTCGAGATGAAGCAGTTCAACACCGGGCTCGAACTCTTCCAGGCCCTGATCGGCGGCAGCCTCGACGTGCTCTCGACCGGGGCGGTGCTGTCGAACTTCCCCGCCCGCGGGCAGGGCAAGGTCTTCCTCATCAACGACATCGAGGTCGCCACGGCCCAGCTCTGGGTGCGGGGCGACCAGGGCATCGCGTCCTTCGCGGACCTCAAGGGCAAGCGCATCGCCACCGCGGTCGGCACGACCGCGCACGTCTTCCTCGACCGGGCGCTGCGGGCGAACAAGATCGACCCGAAGGAGGTCGAGATCCTCAACCAGCCGATGCCCTCGGCGGTGACGGCCTTCGTGTCGGGCGCGGTGCCGGCGGTCGCCCTGTGGGTCCCGTTCAACATCACGGTGCGCGACAAGGTCCCGGGCGCCGTCAAGCTCACGGACGCCTCCGCCTACTACCCGCAGGCCGCCATCATCGGCGGCTGGGCCGCCCGCAACGACTATTACGAGGGCAACAAGGAGGTGCTCGGGCGGATCGTGAAGGGCTGGGCCGAGGCCAACGACTACATCATGGCCAACAGCGACGCGGCCGTGAAGGACCTGCAGGAGAAGCATTACCCGGCCGTCCCGCTCGCCGACATCCAGGAGCAGTTCCGCGCCCAGAAGATGTTCACCTCCAAGGACTGGAAGCGCCTCTACGCGGACGGCACGGTGACCAACTGGCTGCAGCAGACGACCGACTTCTTCATGAGCAATGCCGGCATCACGCAGTTCGTGAAGGCGACCGAGTACCTGGACACCAGCATCTACATCAAGGCGATCGGCTGAGCCGGGACGGCGAACGGGTCTTCCTTCGGCCGCGAGGCCCTTTCCACGCCGATCGGCAGCGCGCGACGCCGGAATCTGCTACGCTTCGGGCGCTCGGCCCACGGAGCGGCCGCCGGGCCTCGCCGGGGTCCCGGCGTTGCGCCTGCGGCCGTCGCCGTGCTGTGACGAACATCACGGACAAGGATCCGTGCGGCGGTGTCCGGTGGCGGCGGCCGGCGCTGCGACCGGCCGCGGAGGCACGAACCATGACCGCATCCCGCGCCCCGGAGACCGGGCGATGACCGCACCGCGCGACCTGGCCCGGCTGCTCGCGGTCAACCCGTTCTTCGGCCGGCTCGAACCGGAGACCGTGGCGGCGATCGCCGCCCTGTGCGTCACGCGCAGCCTGGAGGCCGGCCGCACCCTGTTCCTGAAGGGCGATCCCGGCGACGCGCTCTACGCGATCCGCCGCGGGCAGATCCGCATCGCCACCGCGACCGACGACGGGCGGCGGCGAACGCTCAACATCCTGGGGGCCGGCGACGTCTTCGGGGAGGTCGCGCTCCTCGACGGCCAGCCCCGCACCGCCAACGCCTTCACGAGCGAGCCGACCGACCTGTTCGTGGTGATGCGCCGCGACCTGCTGGCGCTCGTGGCCCGCGAGCCGGCCATCGCGGTGCAGCTCATCGAACTGCTCTGCGCCCGGGTCCGCTGGATGAGCGAGCGGACCGAGGAGGCCTCCTTCCTGCCGCTGGAGCGGCGGCTGGTGCGGCGCCTGCTCGGCCTGTGCGACGATTACGGTGCCGAGATCGCCGTCTCGCAGGAGGAACTCGCGGTCTTCGTCGGGGCAACCCGCGAGAGCGTGAACCGGAATCTGCAGGTGTGGAAGCGCGCCGGGTTGATCGCCCTCGGCCGCGGGCGCATCCACGTGCTCGATACCGCCCGCCTCGCGGCCCTCGACCCGCGCGAGCCCGAGCCGGGAGCGGGACGCGCTCGATGAGGGAGAGCCGCATGCGGTGCCTGATGCCGTTTCCTGTCGCCCGGGCGGCGCTCGTCCTCGCCCTGTCGCTCGCGGCGGCCGGGGCCCAGGCCCAGGGGCGCGGCTGCGCGATCACCACCTACACCGATCCGCCCCGCGAGGTGCTGACCTGCCCGGACGGGCTGCAGATCTCCGCCGAGAAGGGGGCCGAGTACCGCCTGATCGACCGCGACCGCGACGGTCGCGCCGAGGCGGTGGACCTGCGGTCCAAGGGCCTGCTGATCGAGGTGGCGCCCCGCCGCCGCGGCGGCTTCCAGGTGCTGACCCCGCACGCCATCGCCTCGGTGCGCGGCACCGTCTGGGCGGTCGATGTCGCGGCGGCAACGACCGCGGTGTTCGTGCAGCAGGGCGCGGTCGCGGTGTCCCGCAGCGCGGCGCCGGAGGCGACCGCCCTGCTCCGGGCGGGCGACGGCGTCGACGTCGATGCCGGGGCCGGGCCGCTGCAGGTCAGGCGGTGGCCGGACGAGCGTCGCCTGCATCTCCTCGCACGGTTCGGCCGCTGAGGCGGGCGTGACGCCCCGCTGGCCCTCGGCATCGGCGTGGCTCACCGCGGGAGCGCTGGCGCTGGCGCTGGCCTGCGGCCTCGCCCTGATCCCCGGCCACCTCAGGGGCGAGGCGTCCGTGCTCGACCGGATCGAGGGCACGCTTGCGGATCTGCGCGGCCTGCTCGCCGGCCCGCGGCCGGCACCGGATGCGGTGGTGGTGATCGCCATCGACGACGAGACCGTGCGGGCCGCAGGCGCCTATCCGCTGCCGCGCGACGTGATGGCGCGGCTGGTGCGAACCCTCGCGGCGGCCTCCCCGAAGGCGCTGGCCATCGACGTTCTGTTCGCCGATCCCGGCCCGCCGGAGGCGGACGAGGCGCTCGCCGGCGCGCTCGCGGCCGCCCCGTCGGTGCTGGGCATGGCGGCCACCTTCGCGCGCGGCGAAACCGAGCGGGCGGCGCAGGCCGGTCCCTTCACCGACCTGCCGGTGGCCGAGCACCTTCTGCGCCCCACCCCGGCCCTCGCCCGGGCCGGAGCGCTGGGCCTCGTCAACGTCGCCACCGATCACGGCGGCACGCCCCGTCACATCCCGCTCCTCGTCGCGGCGGACGGGTCTCTGCACGCGGCCCTGCCCCTGCGCGCCGCCGCGCTCGCCCTCGGGCGGGAGCCCGAGCTGGCCCGCGACGCGGTCCGCCTCGGGCCGGTGGCGACGCCGCTCGATGTCGGGGCCTCCCTGGCGCTGCGCTTCTACGGGCCGCAGGGCAGCATTCGGACGGTCAGCGCCCGGACGGTGCTCGACGGCACGTTTTCCCGTGAAAACATCGTTAACAAGACCCTGATCGTCGGCGCCACCGCGCTGGGAAGCGGCGACACGCTGGCGACGCCCTTCGACCCGGTGCTGCCGGGCGTCGAGGTGCTGGCCACCGGGATCGCGCACCTCGTCGCGGGCGACGCGTTGCTGCGCACCACGACGGTCCGGCGGATCGATGCCGCGGCGGCGCTGATCCTGCCGGCGGCGATCCTGCTCCTGATCTCGTCGCGCCGCATCGGCATCGGCCTCGTCCTGAGCACGCTCGTCCTCGCGGCGGCGAGCGCGCTGGCCGCACTGGCCTTCGCCCGCGGGATCTGGCTCAGCATGGCGCTGCCCCTGGCCACGACGATCGTGCCGGTGGTGCCCTACGTCGCCGCCCGGCTGTGGCTCGACCAGCGGCAGGAGCGCAAGCTCGAAGCGGCCCGGGCCGCCCTGCTGCGCTTCCACGCCCCCGCCCTGGCCGCACGCCTCGCCGAGACGCCCGACTTCCTCGACGTGCCGGTGGCGCAGCGGGCCGCGGTGCTGTTCGTCGATCTCTCGGGCTTCACCGGGCTCGCGGAGCGCCTCGGCCCGGTGCGCACCCGCGAACGGCTGAAGGAGATGCACAACCTGGTGGAGGACGAGGTGACGGCCCGCGACGGCTCGGTGACGAGCTTCATGGGCGACGGCGCCATGGTGCTGTTCGGCCTGCCGGAGGCGCGCGACGACGATGCGGCGCGGGCGGTGGCCACCGCCCTGACGCTCCACGCCCGGCTCACGGCCTGGCTCGCCGGCGAGGTGGCCGAAGGCGCGATCGGCGTGCGGATCGGCGTGCATGCCGGGCCGGTGGTGATGTCGCGGCTCGGAGGCGAGCACAACCAGCACATCACCGCGACCGGCGACACCGTGAACGTGGCGAGCCGCCTCCTGGAGATCACCAAGCAGCACGGCGCCCCGGTGGCGTTCAGCGCCGAAGTGCTGGCGGCCCTCGACGGGCCGCTGGCGGCCCTCGACCGGCTGCCGCCCGGCCTGAGCGCGCCGCTGCAGGTGGCGGTGCGGGGCCGGGTCGAGCCCCTCGTCCTGCGGTTGTGGCGCCCGCCGACGGCCGCCTGAGGGCGGCCCGTGGCGCTGCCTCGGGCCGCTCAGATCATTCGGCGGCCTCGATCCGGGGCCGCTCGTGCTCCTTGCGCTCGCGCTTGACGAGGTCGGCGGTCAGGAACGCCACCTCCAGCGCCTGCTCGGCGTTGAGGCGCGGGTCGCAATAGGTGTGGTAGCGGTCCTGCAGGTCCTCGGCCGTGAGCGCCCGGGCGCCGCCCGTGCACTCGGTGACGTTCTTGCCGGTCATCTCCAGGTGGATGCCGCCCGCGTAGGTGCCCTCCGCCTGATGCACGTCGAAGAAGCCCTGGATCTCCTTCATCACCCGCTCGAACGGCCGGGTCTTGTAGCCGCTCGCCGTGATGGTGTTGCCGTGCATCGGGTCGCACGACCAGACCACCGCGCGCCCCTCGCGCTCCACCGCCCGGATCAGGCCGGGCAGGTGCTCGCCCACCTTGTCGGCGCCGAACCGGCAGATCAGGGTGAGCCGGCCCGGCTCGTTCTCGGGGTTGAGGAGGCCGATCAGCCGGATCAGGTCGTCCGGCTTCAGCGACGGACCGCACTTGAGGCCGACCGGGTTCTTCACGCCCCGCGCGAACTCGATATGGGCGTGGTCCGCCTGCCGCGTGCGGTCGCCGATCCAGAGCATGTGGCCGGAGGTGGCGTACCAGTCGCCGCTGGTCGAATCGACCCGGGTCAGCGCCTCCTCGTAGCCGAGGAGCAGGGCCTCGTGGCTGGTGTAGAAGTCGGTCTGGCGCACCTCCTGGTGCGTCTCCGGGTTGATGCCGATCGCCCGCATGAAGTCGAGGGTTTCGGTCATGCGCTGGGCCAGATCCTCGTAGGCCGAGGATTGGGGCGAGTCCTTGACGAAGCCCAGCATCCAGCGGTGGGCGTTCTCCAGGTTGGCGTAGCCGCCGCCCGCGAAGGCGCGCAGCAGGTTCAGCGTCGCGGCCGACTGCCGGTAGGCTTCGAGCTGGCGCTTCGGATCGGGAATCCGGTCCTGCGCGGTGAAGCCGATGCCGTTGACGATGTCGCCGCGATAGCTCGGCAGCGCGACCCCGTCCACGCTCTCGGTGGGCGAGGAGCGGGGCTTGGCGAACTGCCCGGCGATGCGCCCGACCTTCACCACGGGCGAGCCCCCCGCGAAGGTCAGCACCAGGGCCATCTGCAGGAAGACGCGGAAGAAGTCGCGGATGTTGTCGGCCGAGTGCTCGTCGAAGCTCTCCGCGCAGTCGCCGCCCTGCAGCAGGAACGCCTCGCCGGCCGCGACCTTGGCGAGGCTCTTCTTCAGCTTGCGGGCCTCGCCTGCAAAAACCAGGGGCGGAAAGCTCGCGAGCTGACGTTCCACCGCCTCCAGCGCCGCCGCATCCGGATAATCGGGCACTTGCTGGATCGGCAGCCGCCGCCAGCCCGAAGGGGTCCACCGCTCGCTCATCGTCCTCTCCCGCACACCTCTCCCGAAGGCTCACTCGCCGGCCGCACGGCCCGGCGGAGCCGCGCTTATAGGGCGGTTGCGTCCCGGAAGCGAGGGTGCGTGACGGGCCGCCGCGTGCCGCCGGCGAGGTTTTTTCAGGCGGCAGAACGCATTCCGGTCGAATATTATCCTTCGATAATGTCGGTGCAAACCCTTGATCTCTCAGCAACTCGAGATTGTAAATCGGCAAAAGTTCATGTTCTCATATTGTTCTGCTTGCCAGAATCCCGCGAAGCAGAAAGCATTGACCTCAGATGGCCGCTGCTTGGACTGCGATCTGGGGGCCACATGCGCCTACGCATTGGTGACACACTGAGATTGACAGTATCTGGTGCAGGAGATCGTGCGGTCGTAAGTCTCAACACTTTCGCTGTGACGCAGCCGGCCTTAACGGAATGGCCCGTCAGCGAGGACGGCTTCACCTACGACGTGACGCCCTGGCTGCATCCCGGACGCAACGTCCTGTCGGTGGTCCTCGTCGGGCGCTCCTGCGCGGTGCCGTTCCGGCTCCGCATCCAGCAGAGCGGCCAGCCGGACTGGACTTTGGACGAGCGGGAGTTCGTGCCCGTCCCGGCGCCCTGGCGGCTGTGGACACACGCGATCGACGTCGCCGAACCGGCACTGCTTTGAGCGAGCGCCCGCCGGTACAGCGGCACGGCGCACCCGGCCTGCGGGCAGCGGCCGCGCCGCACCCCGCTCTTCCTTAACCTTTACCCCGGACACTCCGTGGTTGTCCGTCCGGTCCTTGCAAGGAAGCCGGGCGGCCCGATCGGAGCCGCAGCGCCATGATTGCAGCGCCATGACCACGCCCCCGCACAATCGGGACGGGGCACGGGCCCGGGCGGGTCGGGCCGCGCGGCGGGCCGGCGCGATCCTGCGCGGCGGCGCGCTCGCCGTGGCGCTCCTGTCCGCCGGGGCCGCGCCGGAGGCGCGTGCGGAGCCTCCGGTCCGCCTCAAGATCGTGGGCGGACTCGCGGGCCTGCGCCAGTTCACCCAGTTCGAGGAGCCGTTCTGGTCCCGGACCATCGGCGAGCTGTCGGGCGGCCGGATCGAGGCAAGCATCCATTCCTTCGACCGCAGCGGGCTGCGCGGCCAGGACATGCTCCAGCTGATGCGGCTCGGCGTCGTTCCGTTCGGCACCGCGATCGCGTCGGTGGTGGCCGGCGACGACCCGGAACTCTCCGCCATCGACCTGCCGGGCCTCAGCCCGGATGCGGCGGCGCTGCGCCGGACCGTGGCGGCCTACCGGCCGCATCTCGCGGCCTTGCTGCGGGAGCGCTACGGGATCGAGACGCTCGGCATCTACGTCTACCCGGCGCAGGTGCTCTACTGCGCCAAGCCCTTTCGCGGTCTCGACGACCTGACCGGCCGGCGGGTGCGCACCTCCTCGGTCAACCAGTCCGAGTGGATCGCCGCCCTCGGCGCGGTCCCGGTCATCACTCCGTTCGCCGAGATGGTCGGGGCGGTCACACGCGGCGTCGTCGATTGCGCGATCACCGGCACGCTGAGCGGCGCGGAGGTGGGCCTGACGCGGGTGACGAGCCACATCCACGGCATGGCGATCGGCTGGGGCGTGTCGATCTTCGGCGCCAATCGCGCCGCCTGGGAGGCGCTCGCGCCGGAGCTGCGCGACACCGTGCGGCGGGGCGTGGCGGATCTGGAGCGGCGCATCTGGGAGGGGGTGGAGCAGGACACCGCGCAGGGTCTCGCCTGCAACACCGGCGCCACGGCCTGTGAGGGGGAGCGCCGCGCCGGTCTGACGCTCGTGGTGCCGAGCCCCGCCGACGAGGCCCGCCGCCGCCGGCTCCTCGTCGAGACCGTGCTGCCGGGCTGGGTCGGGCGCTGCGGCACGGCCTGCGCGAACGCCTGGAACGGCACGATCGCGGCCTCGCTCGGGATCCGGGCCGGTGCGCAGTGAGGCCCCGCCGCCGGGCCCCGGAGGCAGCGCCGCGCCGTCGCGCCGCCGGTTCTCGGGCGCGGTGCTGCTCGCCGCCGCCCTCCTGTCGGTCGCGCTGATCGGCGGCACCGCACTGGTGCTGCAGCGGACCCGGGCGACCGCGCGGGCCGCCGCCGAACGGGGCCTGGAACAGACCGTCCTGACGGTCGCCAACACGATGAACCGCCAGTTCCTGCAGGTCGACAGCGTGCTCGCCAGCCTGCCGGTCCTGCTCTCCGCGATCGAGGGGACGCGCGGCGAGCTGACGCCGGAGGCGGTGGGGCGCCTGCTGCGGGGCTTCAACGTGCAGAGCGCGCTGTTCCGCGACGTGCTCCTGGTGCGGCGCGACGGGTCGCTCTGGGCCTCGGCGCGTATCCGGGCCCGTCCGATCGCCTTTCCGATGGAGGAGCTGATGCCGCGCCAGGGGGCGGGCGTCATCGTCCTGGCGGGTCCCACGCACGACCGGATCACCGGCGAGTGGGCGCTCTACCTCGCCCGCACCCTCACCCTGCCGCGGGAGGGCGAACTCCTGGCCGTCGCCGAGATCCCGCTCGCCTCCGTCCAGGCGCTGCTCGGCGAGGAGGCGACGCCCGGGCTGCGCCTCCTGCTCGAAGGGCGCGACGGGCGCCTTGTGGCGAGCGTGCCGCACGACGAGCTGGCGACCGGCCGCGTGCAGGCGCTGCGCATCGCCGGCCTGCGCGACGACGGCACGGCCTTCGACCTCCCGGCCGGCCCCGGGGCCAGCGGGCTGATCGCCGCCGCCCGGCCCACGCTCTACGGCGACGTCGCAGTCGCCGCCACGCTCGATCCGGCCGCGGCCTTCGCCGCCTGGGCGCGGGACCGCGATCGGCTCCTCGTGGTGGTCGCCGTGGCGGAACTGCTGGTGCTCGCCTGCGCGGCGGCCCTGCTCGCCGCGTGGCGCACGCTCCACGCCCTGCAGGAGGCGCGCGACCGGGCGCGCCTGCGGCTGGAGAACGCCATCGAGGCGATGTCGGATGGCTTCGTGATGTGGGACCGGGACGACCGGCTGGTCACCTGCAATGCCCGCTTCCGCGACCTCTACGCGCTCAGCGCGCCGGCGATCCGGCCGGGGGCGGCCTTCGAGGAGATCATGCGCTTCGGCGCCGCGTGCGGGCAGTACCCGCAAGCGCAGGGCGATGTCGAGGCGTGGCTCCAGGACGTCATCGCCTGGCACCGGGGCGGCAACGGTACGATCGAGCGCCTGCTGCCCGACGGCCGCTGGCTCCTGATCACCGAGCGCCGGACCGCGACCGGCGAGATCGTCGGCATCCGCACCGACATCACCGCCCTCAAGGGCGCCCTCGACGACCTCGCGGCGGCGAACGCGCGGGCTCACGCCGCGATGGCGGAGGTGCAGGCGCAGAACGACGCCCTGCTGGAGCGCGACCGCTCGCTGCGCAAGCAGAACCTGCTGTTCGATGCGGCGCTGAGCAACATGTCCCACGGCCTGCTGATGGCCGACGCGTCGGGCCGGCTCATCGTGCGCAACCGGCGCTTCGCCGAACTCTTCGGGCTCGGCGAGGCCGCCGCACCGGCCGGCATGGACTTCGACGCCGCCTTCGCGCAGATCGCCGCGTGCGGCTCCTTCGGCGCGGCGGCCGAGGAGATCCGGCGCCGCCAGCGGGGCCTTGCCGGGAGCCAGCGCTCCGGCACCTTCACGGCGGCGGGCGCGGACGGGCGGGCGCTCTCGATCACCCAGCGGCCGATGGCCGACGGCGGCTTCGTGGCGATCTACGAGGACGTCACCGAGCACCGCCAGGCCGAGGACCGCGTCCGCTTCCTCGCCCATCACGACGCGCTGACGCAGCTGCCCAACCGCGTGCAGTTCCGCATCCGGCTCGACGAGATGCTGCGGGGGTTGGCCGACCGGCGCCGGAGCCTCGCGCTCCTCTACCTCGACCTCGACGCCTTCAAGGACGTCAACGACACGCTCGGGCATCCGGTCGGGGATGCGCTCCTGGCGGCGGTGGGCGAGCGCCTGCGGGCCTGCGTGCCCGAGGGCGGAATCGTGGCGCGGCTCGGCGGGGACGAGTTCGCGGTGGCCTGCCTCGCGCCGGAGGCCGCCGCGGCGGCGGACTCCCTCAGCACCGCGATCATCGCGGCCGTGAGCGCCCCCTACGACCTCGCGGGCCGGACCGTGACGGTGGGCGTGAGCATCGGCATCGCGCTCGCGGGGGCGGAGGCGCCCGACGCCGACACGCTGCTCAAGCACGCCGACATGGCCCTCTACGAGGCCAAGGCGCGGGGACGGGGGGTGCACCGCTTCTTCGAGACGCAGTTCGCCACGCGCCTGCACGCACGCCTCACCCTGGAGACCGACCTCGCCGCGGCTTTGGGCGCCGGGCAGTTCGAACTCGCCTACCAGCCGATCTTCGATCTCCGGGCGGGGCGGCCCTGCGGCTTCGAGGCGCTGCTGCGCTGGAACCATCCCGTGCGCGGCTCCGTGAGCCCCGCGAGCTTCATCCCGCTCGCCGAGCAGACCGGGCTGATCGAGGAGATCGGCGCCTTCGTGCTCGACCGGGCCTGCGCGGATGCGGCTGCGATGCCGCCCGGCCTGCGCATCGCCGTCAATCTCTCGCCGGTGCAGCTGCGGAACGAGGGCCTCGTCGAGCGGGTCGCCGCCGCCCTCGACAGCAGCCAGCTCGATCCCTCCCGGCTCGAACTGGAGATCACCGAATCGGCCCTCCTTGAGAACAACGACCGCATCGCCGCGATGCTGGAGCGCCTGCGCGGGCACGGCGTGCGGATCGTCCTCGACGATTTCGGCACCGGCTATTCGTCCTTGAGCTACCTGCGCACCTTTCCGTTCCAGAAGATCAAGATCGACCAGTCCTTCGTGCGGGAGATGACCACCCGCGCGAACTCGCTCGCCATCGTCAGCGCCATCGTCGGGCTCGCGGACGAACTCGGCATGGTCACCACCGCCGAGGGCATCGAGACCGCCGACCACCTCGATTTCGTGCGCAAGGTCGGCTGCCGGGAGGCACAGGGCTACTTCCTCGGCAAGCCGCGCCCGATCCTGCATGCCTGCGATATCCTGCGCAGCCCCGCGCCGCTCCCCCGCGTCCGGAGCGTCGCCTCCTGAGGACCGGAACGCGCCCTGCTCGCGGACGTTGGCCGTTACACGTCCACGCGTCGGAGTTGCAGATGGCCGGAGAGAAGCCGCACGGCGACAAGACCCACGCCCAGACCATCCGGATCATCGAGCACAAGGACGGTCCGAACGTGCCGGCGGGCGGCGGCGCGAAGATCCGCAGCAGCGCCGATCCGCGGCGACCGTCCTCGACGCACCAGGAGAGCCGCGACCACAACACGCACAACCACCCCGGCCAGGACGGGCACGGCCCGCAGCGGCACGGGCCGGCCGAGGAGAAGTCCTGAGGGCGGTTGCGGCAGGCCCCCGCTCTCACCGCAGGGCCTGCGGGACGCGGCGGCCATGGCGCCGGACGGTGCTCTACGCCGCCTGGACGCTCAGGCGCCCGCCCGCCTCACCGAGTCTGCGGGCAAGGAGCAGCGCGAGCGCGTAGACCGCATCGATGTGCGGGGTGGGGGTGCCGGTGAGGCGGCCGAGTTCGATCACCGAGCCCACCAGCGCCTCCAGCTCGATCGCGCGGCCCGCCTCCACGTCCTGCAGCATCGAGGTCTTGTGCGCCCCCACCTTCTCGGCTCCGGCGATCCGCTTCTCGATGTCGACCCGGAAGCTGACGCCGAGCTTGCCCGCCACGTCCTGCGCCTCGCGCATCATCGCGGCGGCGAGCGCGCGGGTCTCGGGAAAGCGGCAGATGTCGACCAGCGTGGCGTGCGTGAGTGCGCTGATCGGGTTGAAGCTCAGGTTGCCCCACAGCTTCAGCCAGAGCTCCGCCCGGATGTCGCTCGTCACCGGCGCCCGGAAACCCGCCCGGATCAGCCGCTGCGCCAGGGCCTGCACCCGCGCGCTCGTCTCCCCCGACAGCTCACCCAGGCCGAAGCGCGAGCCCTCCACCACCTGCACCACCCCCGGCGCGGTGAGCACGGCGGCCGGGTAGACCACGCTGCCGATCACCTGCGCGGGATCGAGCGCAGCGGCGATCAGCCCGCCCGGATCGGCGGTGGTGAGCTGCGTGCCGGCCAGTTCGCCGCCGTGGCGGTGGAAGTACCACCAGGGGATGCCGTTCTGCATCGTGACCACGACGGTGTCGGGGCCGATGAGGTGGCGCAGATCCTGGGCGATCGGCCCGACCTGATGGGCCTTGAGGGTGAGGAGCACGACCTCGTGCGGGCCGGCCTCCTGCAGGGAGGCGGGGCAGCGCAGGGTGCGGGTGTGGAGCTCGCGGCCGTCCTCCTCGATTAGGCGCATTCCGTCGGCCTGGATGGCGGCGCGGTTGGCGCCGCGGGCGATGACGGTGACCGCTTCGCCCGCGGCGGCCAGCCGCACGCCGAGATAGCCGCCGATGGCACCCGCCCCTACGATCGCGATGCTCATGGCGGCCTCACCGGCGCTGGATAGTGCGGCGGGCCTGCGGCGGCCGCCTGCCGATAGGTTGGCATGCCACATACCAGATATCAAGGCGGGAACGTCCCGGACCAAAGTCCGGATGGCTCGGGTCCGGTCGCAAGATATGGCGTAGTCCCAGAAAACAGGGATAATGTGGGCTGGTCGCGGACACGCAGCCGGAGACCGGGCCTGCGGATAACCGCCAAGCACAGGCTGGCATACCACCACGATCTGCCTTATGTGGTTCTGCGGAAGATCCGGCGGGCCGGGGTCGAAAGCGTGGGCGGTCACCCGGTGCGGCGCAAGCCGTCTTGGCGGTGCAGACCGGGCCGCGGTCCCGGGCAGGCAAGGTTCGCGTCGCCCGTGGCAGAGCCGGGCGGTGCCTCGAAGCGTTCAGGTGGTACGATGGCGAGCGACAAGAGCTTCGCGGTGAAACCGATCGTGACCAATTCGAGCCTGCGTACGCTGGCGTACGAGGCCTTGAAGTCGGCCATCACCAACATGGACATCTACAGCAGCGACGAGGAGATCCGGCTCGACGAGCGCAAGCTGTCGCAGGATCTCGGGGTCAGCCGCACGCCGGTGCGCGAGGCCCTGACGGTGCTGGAGCAGGAGGGCTTCGTCCGGTCCGAGCCGCGCCGCGGCGTGTTCATCGTCAAGAAGACCAAGCGCGAGATCATCGGCATGGTCCATGCCTGGGCCGGGCTGGAGAGCATGGCGGCGCGCCTCGCCTGCACGCGCGCCACGGATGCCGACCTGCGCTCGCTGCGCCAGACCTTCCCGGAATTCTTCCTCGACGCGCCGGCCGAGCATCTCACCGAGTATTCGGACGCCAACATCCGCTTCCATCAGAAGATCATCTCGCTCGGCCAATGCGAGGTGATCCAGGGGCTGGCGAGCAACCTCCTCATCCACGTGCGGGGCATCCGCAACATCGCCCTCACGCAGGGCAACCGGGCCTCGAAGTCGATCCAGGAGCACGTCCAGATCATCGCGGCCCTGGAGGCCCGCGACGCCGCCCTGGCCGAGCGCTTGGTGCGCGACCACGCTCTCGGCCTCGCCGAGCACGTCGAGACATTCGGCGACTTTCTGGCCTGAAAGCCACCACCGGCCCGTGTTCGATCCTCAGTGCAGATAGCCGAGGAAGAACAGGATCAGGATGATCGGCAGCGGAATACCGATCAGCCACAGGAGACCACCTTTCAGCATCTTATCGTTCTCCGATCCGAATCCAGTGACCGGAGAGCAACGACGAGCCGACATTGGAGTTCCACGCAGGGGTCAGACGCGGCCGTGGCCCGGCAGCATCCGACGCAGGGTGCCGTCGCGGCGGATCAGGTGGTGATGCAGCGCCGCCGCCGCGTGGATGAGCGCCAGGAAGACCAGCAGGAAGGCGGCGAGCTTGTGCACGCCCAGGATCCGCTCGCCCACCGGCATGCCCCCCGAGATCGGCAGCGTCAGCGAGACGAGGCCGAACCAGTTCACGGGCGCGCAGCAGGCCGAGGTGCCCGCCCAGCCGAGCAGCGGCACGAGCAGGATCAGACCATAGAGCGCCGCGTGCGACGCGTGGGCCGCCCGCCGCTGCCAGGCGGGAATGCCCGCCTCCAGCTCCGGCGCGCCGCGCGACAGGCGCACCAGGATGCGGGCCAGCACCAGCGCCAGCACCGTGAGCCCGAAGGACTTGTGCAGTTCGTAGAGCCGGTTCTGGAGGTCGCCCTCGCCGAGATTCACCATCGTGATCGCCACCAGCACCAGCCCGGCGATCAGCACCGCGACGACCCAGTGCAGGGCCTTCTGCGTGGACGAGTAGTGGGTGGGCGTCATCGGCTCCTCCGTCAGGCGTCGGCGCAGCGGCGCAGGTCGCAGTCGAACAGCACGTCCCCGTCGCAGAGCAGGTAGCTGCGCGTGAGCGGGCGCATCGCCTCGCGCAGGGCCTCGATCGGGCGCAGGTCGAGGCCGGGGCGCCCCGAGCCCATCAGCAGCGGCGCCACCATGACGTGCAGCCGGTCGATGGCCCCTGCGTCGATGAAGGCCGAGACCGTCCGCGCCCCGCCCTCGATCAGGATGCGGCTGAAGCCCAGGCGCCCGAGCGCGGCCACCACCGCGCCGGGCGGAAAGGCACCGGGGGCGGCGATGCGCACGGCCTCCGCGCCCTCCGGCACCCGGGTCTCCGGGCGGCAGACCACGATCCGGCGCACGCCGTCGTCGCGCAGCACCTGCGCGCAGGCGGGGATGCGTCCCGCCGGATCGAGGACGACCCGGGCCGGGCTGCGGCCGGCCACCCGGCGCACCGTCAGCAGGGGATCGTCGGCCAGCACCGTGCCGATCCCGACCACGATCGCATCGACATGCGCGCGCAGCCGGTGCAGGTGGTCGAGGGCCGCGTCGCGGTTGATGTATTTCGAATCCCCCGACAGGGTGGCGATTCGCCCATCGAGGGATTGACCAAGCTGGGCAATCACGAAAGGTTGATCGGGGGAACCGGCCGCCAGGGGCGAGAAAAGAGCGGTGGCGACCCCATCTGACGCCGCGTCCGCCCCGCGCGTTCCGCAAGGACGTGCGGGCAGGCGCCCGTCGTCGTACACCACCCCGGCCTTCATCACGATCTCCCGACGCGGTTTCGTCCCGGGCGGCATGTCCTAGGATTGCTCATGTCCTTCGTTGTGAATGTAGAAGAGCGGCACCGCCGCGAACAGGTGGAGGTCGAGCGCGCCGTCGCCGAGATGCGCGCGGGTCGTCCCGTGGCGATCCTGGACGACAGGACGATCCTCGCCGTCTCGGCCGAGGCGATCGACACCGCGCGCTTGGCGGGTCCGCTGGCGGGCCTGCCGGACTCGGGCGCGCGCCTGATCCTGCCGGCGCCGCGCCTGCGCCGGATCGGCCTCGCCACCCGCTTCGAGGCGGGCGCCATCGCGCTGCCGGTCCTCGATCCGGAGCGGATCGCCGCGCTCGCCCTGAAGGTCGACGGCCGCATCGACGCCCCGGTGGCCCCGGCCGGGCGGGCGGACGCGGTCGCCCTCGAACTCGCGCGGCTGGCGCAGGTGCTCCCCGCCGTGGTGGTGGTGCCGGTCGCCGCCGTGCCCGAGGGCACGCTCGCCGTCGTGCCCGGCGCCGTCGAGGCGTTTCGCACCCGGCAGGCCGCCACGCTCGCCATCGTCAGCCGCGCGCCGGTTCCCCTCGACGGGGCGCCCGAGACCGAGTTCGTGGTCTTCCGCGGCGGCGAAGGCCTGCGCGACCAAGTGGCGGTGGTGGTCGGGCGGCCGGACCTCACGCAGCCGGTGGCGGTGCGGATCCACTCGGCCTGCCTGACGGGCGACCTGTTCGGCTCGCTGAAATGCGATTGCGGCGACCAGCTGCGCGGCACCGCGCGCTGGATGGCAGAGCACGGCGGCGGCATCATCCTGTACCTCGACCAGGAGGGGCGGGGGAACGGCCTCGCGAACAAGATCCGCGCCTATGCGCTGCAGGCCAAGGGCTTCGACACCTACGCGGCCGACGAGGTTCTGGGCTTCGGCCTCGACCAGCGCCGGTTCGACTTCGCCGCCGCGATGCTGCGCCACCTCGGCGTCGCGGCGGTGCGGGTGCTGAGCAACAACCCCGAGAAGGTCGCGGCGCTCGCGGCCGCGGGCATCACCGTGACGGGCGAGCAGCGGGCGCTCGGCCGGGTGACGCCCGAGAACCTGCGCTACCTCGCCGCCAAGCGCGACGTCGCCGGCCACGCCCTCGACCTCGACGCCTTCGCCTGCCTGGCGATCACCGAGCCGTAAGCCGGCCCCGGGCCGCGCGCGGCAGCCCGGCCGGCGGCGCCTGAACCGGCCGGCGGCGCCTGCATCGGCCGGCCGAGCATGGCTGCAATGCGGCCCGGACGGCTTTGCCACCATCATGCGCGCGTGCTATCGGCCGGTGCCAACTCGTTGACGGCCCGAGGCTCCGCCGGCCCGGTCCGCACGCCCTCCAGGAGTTGGTTCATGGCCCGCATCGTTGCCGACAGCATCATCGAGGGCCTGACCTTCGACGACGTCCTGCTCCGGCCCGCCGCCTCCTCGGTGATGCCCGCCGAGGTCAAGGTCGGCACCCGGCTCACCCGCTCGATCCGGCTCAACCTGCCGATCATCTCCTCGGCGATGGACACCGTCACCGAGGCCCGGATGGCGATCGCCATGGCGCAGAACGGCGGCCTCGGCGTCATCCACCGCAACCTCGAACCGCACGAGCAGGCCGAGCAGGTGCGGCTGGTGAAGAAGTACGAGTCCGGGATGGTGCTCAACCCGATCACCATCCACCCCGACGAGACCCTGGCGGACGCCCATCTGCTGATGCGCCAGAACGGCATCTCGGGGATTCCCGTCGTGGAGCGCGGGCCGAACGGCTCGAAGGGCAAGCTCGTCGGCATCCTGACGAACCGCGACACGCGCTTCGCCACCGACACGGCCCAGCCGGTCGCCGAGCTGATGACCCGCGACCGCCTGATCACGGTGCGCGAGGGCGTGACCCAGGACGAGGCCAAGCGCCTGCTGCACCAGTTCCGCATCGAGAAGCTGCTCGTCGTGGACGACCACTACCGCTGCATCGGCCTCATCACCGTCAAGGACATCGAGAAGCAGGTCGCCTATCCGGGCGCGGTCAAGGACGAGCAGGGCCGCCTGCGGGTCGCCGCCGCGACCACGACCGGCGAGGGCGGGTTCGAGCGCGCCGAGCGCCTGATCGACGCGGGCTGCGACGTGATCGTGGTCGACACCGCCCACGGCCATTCCTCGAAGGTCCTCGACAGCGTGCGGCGGGTGAAGACCCTGTCCAACGCCGTGCAGGTGGTGGCCGGCAACGTGGCGACCCGCGAGGGCGCCCAGGCCCTCATCGACGCGGGCGCGGACGCGATCAAGATCGGCATCGGGCCGGGCTCGATCTGCACCACCCGCATCGTCGCGGGCGTCGGCGTGCCCCAGCTCACCGCGCTCCTCGAAGCCGTGGAGGCCGCCCGGGAGGCCGACGTGCCGGTGATCGCCGACGGCGGCATCAAGTATTCGGGCGACCTCGCCAAGGCGCTGGCGGCCGGCGCCTCCGTGGCGATGCTCGGCTCGCTGCTCGCCGGCACCGACGAGGCCCCGGGCGAGGTCTTCCTCTACCAGGGCCGCTCCTACAAGAGCTACCGGGGCATGGGGTCGGTGGGCGCGATGGCCCGCGGCTCGGCCGACCGCTACTTCCAGGCCGAGGTCAGCGACACCCACAAGCTGGTGCCGGAGGGCATCGAGGGGCAGGTGCCCTACAAGGGCCCGGTCGCCGCGGTGCTCCACCAGCTCACCGGGGGCCTGCGCGCCGCGATGGGCTATGTCGGCGCCGAGGACCTGACGGCCTTCCGCGAGCGGGCGCAGTTCATCCGCATCACCAATGCGGGCCTGCGCGAGAGCCACGTCCACGACGTGACCATCACCCGGGAGAGCCCCAACTACCCGAGCCGGGTCTGAGGAGTGGCGCGATGCCGGATCCGACGATCAGGGATCTCGACGAGGCGGCGCGCAACCTCATCCGCCTCGGCCTGCTCCACGACGTGGAGGGGCGGGTGGCGGTCGCCGACGGCATCCGCGCCAGGACGAAGGATCCGGTGGAGGGCAGCACGGACATCATCCGGCGCAGGCGGGACGCCGTGTGATCGTCGTCTCCGTCGCGGCCGCCGAGCGCTGGAACGTGCCGCTCGTCACCGCCGATGCCCGTCTCGCGGCCGCCCTCGCGTTCACCCCCTGGCGCGCCCGCGTCACCCTGCTGCGCGACTGGCGCGACAGCGGAGAGCCGTGAGCCCGCGATGAGCATCCAGGCCGTCCTCGCCCCCGTCTTCGTCCAGGTTCTGCTGACCTTCTGGCTCCTGATCTGGACCGGGCGGGCGCGCTTCGCGGCGGCGCGGGCCGGCGCCGTCAGGGTCGGGGACATCGCGCTCGGGCAGCGCAGCTGGCCCGCGCCCGTGCAGCAGGTCTCGAACGCCTTCGCCAACCAGTTCGAGCTGCCGGTGCTGTTCTACGCGCTCACCGCGCTGGCGCTGCTCACGCGCAAGGCCGACCTCGCCTTCGTGGTCATGGCCTGGATCTTCGTGCTCACCCGCATCGGCCATGCGGCGGTCTACGTCACCACCAACACGGTGATGCGCCGATTCCAGGTCTTCCTGGCCGGGGCGCTGGTGCTGATGGCGATGTGGCTGGTCTTCGCGGCACGAATCCTCCTCGCGCCGGCGGCGTGAGGAGGACGACGGGCCTCAGCGGCGCGGCGGGCGCGGCGCGCCGGTTTCGAGCTGCGTCTTGGCGTCGTAGGGCCGGGGCGGGGGCGGCGTGAGGTCCGGCGCGGGGGCCGGCGCCGTGGCGCAGGCGGCGAGCGCCAGGAGCAGGCCCGCCAGGACGAGGGACGAGAGCGGCGACATGGATGGGAAACTCCCGGATGGGGATCGGCACCGCGGTGTCGCGGCGCATGAGGCCGAAAGCTTGGCCGTGATGGGCCGGGACGCCGGCGCAAGCGTGGCGGTTTCGCGATGACGCCCGCCGCCCGTCTCTCCGCCGCCATCGAGGTGCTGGCCGACCTCGCGGCGCGCCGCCGCCCCGTGGCCGACGCGCTCAAGGATTGGGGTCTCGCCCACCGCTTCGCCGGCTCGGGCGACCGGGCGGCGATCGCCAGCCTCGTCTACGACGCCCTGCGCCGCCGGGCCTCGGCCGCCTGGATCATGGGCGAGGACACGCCGCGCGCAGTCCTGATCGGAACCTTGCGCCTGCAGCGGGGCCTCGCCGGGCCGACCATCGCGGGCCTGTTCACGGGAGAGCGCTTCGCCCCCCCTCCCCTCTCGGAAGACGAGCGCGCCCGCCTCGACACCGCCACGCTGGCCGATGCGCCGCCCCACGTCGCGGGCGACGTGCCGGACTGGGTGCTGCCCTCGCTCGCCCGCAGCCTCGGCGACGATCTCCTGCCGGAGCTGAAGGCGCTGGCGCGCCGCGCGCCCCTGGACATCCGGGCCAATACCCTCAAGGTCGACCGCGAGCAGGTGCGCGCGGCGCTCGCGCACCTCGCCCCCGCGCCGACGCCGCACGCCCCCCACGGCCTGCGGCTGCCGGTGCCCGAGGACGGGCGCGGGCCGGCCCTGCACGTCGAGCCGGAATTCCTGGAGGGCTGGTTCGAGATCCAGGACGAGGGCTCGCAGCTCGCCGCCGGCTGGGCCGGGGCGCGGCCGGGCGAGACGGTGGTCGACCTCTGCGCCGGCGGCGGCGGCAAGACCCTGGCGCTCGCGGCCGCGATGGGCAACGAGGGCCGGCTCGTCGCCACCGACGGCGACCCGCGCCGCCTCGCGCCGATCCACGAGCGGCTGCGCCGGGCGGGCGCCCGGGCCGAGGTGCGCACCCCGCGGGGCGGGCGCGCGGCCCCGGACCTGCTGGCGGACCTCGACGGCGCCGCCGACCTCGTCCTGGTGGACGCGCCCTGCACGGGCTCCGGCACGTGGCGCCGCAACCCGGACGCCAAGTGGCGCCTGCGCCCCGGCAGCCTCGCGACGCGGCAGGCCGAGCAGACGACGGTGCTCGACCGCGCGGCGCGGCTGCTCAAGCCGGGGGGCCGCCTCGTCTACGTCACCTGCTCGCTGCTGCCGGAGGAGAACGACGACGCCGTGACGGGCCTGCTCGGGCGCCGGGCGGACCTCGCCGCGGCGCCCCTCGGCCTCGCCGCCCCGGTCCGCCGGACGAGCCACGGCGTCCAGATGTCGCCCGCCCTGACCGGCACGGACGGATTCTACGTCGCGGTGCTGGCCCGCCGCTGAGCCATCCGCCCGCGGCATGCGGATGCGCGAGGGGCCGCGCACCCCGATTCGGCTGCGCGACTGGACAAGCTCGCCCCGCAATGGTTCAGGGTCGGCAGGGCACTCGGAACGACCGGACATGGCGCTGCACCGCAGGACGTTGCTCACGGGGGCGGCCGCGCTCCCGTTCGCACGGCCGGCGGACGAGGCCGCGGCGCAGGCCGCAGCGCCGGAGGCGCCCCGCCCCACCCCCGACGGCAGGCCGAGCGCCGACCTGGAGGTGCTGCCCCTGTGGCCCGGGCCGATCCCCGGCGGGGGCGGCCCCGAGACGGGCGGCGCGGCCTTCGACGAGAGCCGCGAGGGCGTGATCCAGCGCGTGGCGCGCCCGTGTCTCCTCGTCATGCGCCCGCCCCGCCCGAACGGCACGGCCGTGCTCGTGGCGGCGGGCGGCGGCTACCGGCGCATCGACATCGGGCACGAGGGCCTGCCCACCGCGCAATGGCTGGTCTCGCTCGGCATCACCGCCTTCGTGCTGGTCTACCGCCTGCCGGGCGAGGGCTGGGGCGCGGGCGCCGACGCGCCGCTGCAGGACGTGCAGCGGGCCATGCGCCTCGTGCGGGCGCGGGCGCTGCGCTACGGCATCGATCCCGGGCGCATCGGCGTCATCGGCTACTCGGCCGGCGGGCACCTGATGGGCACGGCGGCGGTGCGCTTCGCCGCCCGGGTCTACGAGCCGGTGGACGAGGACGACGCCCTCTCGGCCCGACCCGACCTCGCGGCCCTGATCTATCCGGTCATCACCCTGCGCCCGCCCTTCGACCGCACGTCGAGCCGGCGCGTCCTGGTCGGCGAGAGCCCGACACGCTTCGCCACCGCGACCTACTCGGTGGAGACCCACGTCCGCACGCACTCCACGCCGACCTTCCTCGCCCAGGCGGCGGACGACCCGGTGGCGGTGGTGGACAATTGCCTCCTGATGTACGGCGCCCTGCGCGGCGCCGACGTGCCGGCCGAGATGCACCTGTTCGAGCGCGGCGGCCACGGCTTCGGCCTCGGCGTCCCGGGCTCCCCGCCGGCCGCATGGCCCGGCCTGTTCGCCGCCTGGGGACGGCGGCGCGGGTTCATCCGGGCCTGACTTCCCCAAGGGAATTTTTCCTGCTGCGCACGGCACCCCTTGTCATCCGTCAGCCCCCATGATCATGTCGAGATCTGGAAGCATGATGATTTGCGATGACGCAGTATCGAAGCCTGCTGATTTTGCCTGAGCACGCAACACCTCAGCGGATCGAAGAGGTTTCCGAACACCTCATCGAGGTCGTTGCCGAAAACGGCGGCAAGGCCGAGAAGACCGAGATGTGGGGCGTGAAGCCCCTCGCCTACCGCATCCGCAAGCACCGCAAGGCCCACTTCGCGCTCCTCAACATCGACGCTCCCCCGGCGGCGCTCGCCGAGATGGAGCGGCAGATGCGGATCTCCGAGGACATCCTGCGCTTCCTCACCATCCGGGTCGAGGCGCTGGAGGCCGAGCCCTCCGCGATGATGCAGAAGCGCGACCGCGACGAGCGCAAGGACCGCGAGCGCGATGCCTCGCGCCCGACCCGCCGCAGGCGCGCCAAGACACTCGATCCCCAGGCCGAACTCGACGCCTATTCGGAGGCGATCCTGACCAAACTCCGGGCGATCAACGCGCGCCTGGAAGGCGCCTCCTGAAGGCCGAGCGACGCGTGAGCAGGATCATGCTGGGCGCCTTGAAGGACGCCGTCCTCATCCTCCACGAGGTCAAGCGGCTGGGCGGCAACATCCAGAAGCTCGCTGCCCGCGCCGAGGCGCTGGAGCAGCGGACCGATCAGTCGGACAAGGACCGGGCCGTGGCGGCGGCTCACGACGACGTTCGCGTAGCGAAGGACGACGCCCGTGTAGCGAAGTTCGAGGCCCGGATGGCGGGAGTCGAGGCCCAGATGGTGAAGGTCGAGGCCGCCGCCCGCGTCGCCGTGGCCGAGACCTATGCCGCCCTCGCCGAGCGCGTGACGCGCCTCGAGATGGGGCCGCCCAACGGGGGTGGATCTCCGCGCCTCACCCCGCCGGGGCCGCCGGCCCCTGAAGCCTGAGGAGCGGCCCCTTGGGGGCCGCTCCGTGTCGGGAGTGTCCGCTCAGAAGCAGCGGCGGGTGCGGTTGACGACCACGCGGCCGAAGGGGCCCCGGCGCTTCGTCACCACGGTGGTGCAGCGCGGGCCGCGGCGCACGACGCGGCGGCTGACGTACTGCGCCTGGTCGATCGCGGCCTCGGGGGCGAGGATCTGCGGCCCGGCGACCGGCAGGGCGGCGGCCGGGCCGGCGGCCGCGAGGGTGGCGCCGAGAACCGCGGCGATGCCGAGGACGGTGGCTCTCATGGGAGTCTCCTGTGTCGTGGCTTCGGAAGGCGCCCCCTCTCGCCGCGCCGGGATGAACGGCAGGTTAATGCGGCCAGCGCCTCGCACGGCCGTGATCCGGGCGCCGCGCCGCGTTGCGCGGGGACCAAGGCTCGTCTAACTCACCCGTCATGACGGCCGAGCACGACAAGATCCTGATCATCGATTTCGGGAGCCAGGTGACCCAGCTCATCGCCCGCCGGGTGCGGGAGGAGGGGGTCTATTCCGAGATCGTGCCCTTCCACGCGGCGGAAGCCGCCTTCGCGGCCCTGAAGCCGAAGGCGGTGATCCTGTCGGGCGGGCCGGAATCGGTGACGACCGACACCTCGCCCCGCGCGCCGCAGGCCGTCTTCGAGGCGGGCGTGCCGGTGCTGGGCATCTGCTACGGCGAGCAGACCATGGCGGCCCAGCTCGGCGGCGAGGTCGAGGGGGGACACCATGCGGAGTTCGGCCGCGCCGAAGTGGAGGTCATCGCCGACTCGGCCCTGTTCCGCGGCGTCTGGCACGTGGGCGAGACCTACCCGGTCTGGATGAGCCACGGCGACCGCGTGACGAAGCTGCCGGACGGCTTCTCCACCATCGCGATCTCGCCGAACGCCCCCTTCGCGGCGGTGGCCGACGAGGCGCGCCGCTTCTACGCGGTTCAGTTCCACCCCGAGGTGGCGCACACGCCGCACGGGGCGCTGCTGATCCGCAACTTCGTGCGCGACATCGCGGGCTGCTCCGGCGACTGGTCGATGCGCGCCTTCCGGGACGAGGCGATCGAGCGCATCCGCGCGCAGGTCGGCGAGGCCAAGGTGCTGTGCGGCCTCTCCGGCGGCGTCGATTCGGCGGTGGCGGCGGTGCTGATCCACGAGGCGATCGGCGAGCAGCTGACCTGCGTGTTCGTCGACCACGGCCTGCTGCGACTCGGCGAGGCCGAGGAGGTGGTGCGGCTCTTCCGCGACCACTACAACATCCCCCTGGTCCATGTTCAGGCGCAGGACCTCTTCCTCGGGGCGCTCGCGGGCGTCACCGACCCGGAGGTGAAGCGCAAGACCATCGGGCGCCTGTTCATCGACGTGTTCGAGGCCGAGGCGAAGACGATCGGCGGCGCAGCCTTCCTGGCGCAGGGCACCCTCTATCCGGACGTAATCGAGAGCGTGTCCTTCACGGGCGGCCCCTCGGTGACGATCAAAAGCCACCACAATGTCGGCGGCCTGCCCGAGCGCATGAACATGGCGCTCGTGGAGCCCCTGCGCGAGCTGTTCAAGGACGAGGTGCGGGTGCTCGGGCGCGAACTCGGCCTGCCCGAGGCCTTCGTGGGCCGCCATCCCTTCCCGGGACCAGGCCTCGCCATCCGCTGCCCCGGCGAGATCACGCCCGAGAAGCTCGACGCGCTGCGCAAGGCCGACGCGATCTACCTGGAGGAGATCCGCAAGGCCGGGCTCTACGACACGATCTGGCAAGCCTTCGCGGTGATCCTGCCGGTGAAGACCGTGGGCGTGATGGGCGACGGGCGCACCTACGACCACGTCTGCGCGCTGCGCGCCGTCACCTCGGTGGACGGCATGACGGCGGACTTCTACCCCTTCGACATGGCCTTCCTGGGCCGCGTCGCGACCCGGATCATCAACGAGGTCAAGGGCATCAACCGCGTCACCTACGACATCACCTCCAAGCCGCCCGGCACGATCGAGTGGGAGTGAGGACGAGCCGTCGCGGCAGCAAGTCGGCGGCGTCAGCGCACGAGAGCGTCGACGCCGTTCGCCCCCTCGGCATGACCGGGCGAAGACAGCCAAGTCGCCTCGGGACCGAGGTCGGACGGAGAACCGGACTCGTTTGCCGGCCGGCAAGGCATGGGCCTGTCCTTGGGGGAAAGCATCGCCTTCCGTCTCTCTCCGAGGGAGTGCCGGAGCGGGATGTCGCCCCGCAGGGCGACATCGTGGCGTCATCGCGTCGCCGCTGCCCAGCTTCGGATGAAGCTCTCGGCGTGTGCCTCGCCGAACGCGCCCAGATCGAGGGGCCGGACGTCCGCGCCGCCGAGCGGTCGCTGGTGGAGCACCGCGACCAGCAGCGGCGCGATCAGCTCGATGGCGGCCAGCCGGGTCGCACCGCCGCGCATCTCGCCGCGCGCCACATGCGCCTCCAGCCGGGCCTCGGCGGCTTGGATCGTCGGCTCAAGCAGGCTCGTCACGAAGGCAGGTCCGACGGTCGGATGCCCCAGCCCTTCGGCCAGGCCGGTGGCGATCACGCGGTCGAGTCCGGCGTGAAGCAGCCCGCCGGCAAGGTGCCGGACCGCCTCGCGGATCGAGGTCGCGAAGTCGCCGGCCGGCTGGGCCATCGTTGACAGCGGCTGCTCGCCGTGGCGCCGCTCGTCCTCCATCAGCGCGCGGATCACATCGTCGCGTCGGCCGAAATGATGGGTGAGGCTCGACAGGCTGACGCCCGCGGCCGCCGCCAGTTCGCGCCAGGAAGCCGGCCCGGCGCTGCGGTCCTGCAGCCGCGCGCGGATGCGCGCGAGGAGTTCGGCCCGCTTCTCCGCCGTCGCCCGGTTCGGCGTGCCGCTCGCCCTAGGCATGGATCATTTGAACCAAAGCATAATCCCGCGTACTGTATCGACTGATCCAATGTAGCCCCGCGGCGGCCGAGGCCCAGGGCCGCTGGACACGAGGAGCGCGATGATGGCCGTGCCGTGCTTGGGCGAGGGTGAATGATGCCGCTCGACGCTTGTGCCCGTGTCGAGGTCCGGTCGCGTGACGAGTGGCGCCGCTGGCTGGAGCGACACCATGCCCAAGCCGACCCGATCTGGCTCGTGACCTGGAAGAAAGGGGGCGAGCACCACCTGCCCTACGCCGATGTGGTCGAGGAGGCCTTGTGCTTCGGCTGGATCGACAGCCTGCCGCGCAAGCTCGACACGCGACGCACGATGCTGCTGCTCGGTCCGCGCAAGCCGGGCAGCAGCTGGTCGGCCGCCAACCGCGAGCGGGCTGAGCGGCTCGCACGCGAGGGCCTGATGACGCCGGCCGGCCGCGCGAAGATGGACGCGGCGAAGGCGGACGGCTCCTGGGACCGGCTGAAGGCGGCCGAGACCGGCGCAGCGCCGGACGACCTCGCCGCCGCGCTGCGCGAGGCCGGCGCGACTGCGGGTTGGACCGCGTTCAGCCTGGCCACGCGCACGCGCATCGTCGCGCATGTCGGCGCCGCCCAACGACCGGACACGCGTGCCAAGCGGATCGCGTCCGTGGTCGAGGGCGCGCGGACCGGCCTCGACCCGCTCGATTGGCGCAGAAGCAAGGGGCGCGGCCGGTGAGCGGCGACCTGCTCCTGCGGCTCGCCTACGCCGCCAACATCCTCATCCTGCTGCCGGTGGTGACGGCCCTTCACTGGCGCGGCACGGCGGGCGTGTTCGGGCCGGAGGTGGCGGATTCGCCCGCCCTGCGGCTGCTGGTGGCGGCGTTGTGGGGCGCGATCCTGGTCTGCTCCGCAATTGGGCTTGCTTGGCCGCGCGTCATGGTCGGCATCCTCGTGCTGCAGGTCGTCTACAAGTCGATCTGGCTCGTCACCTTCGTCCTGCCTGTCTGGCGCGCGGGTGACCCGGTGCCCTGGGGGCCGGCGCTGACCTTCGTCCCCATCGTCCTGCTCTGGCCGGTCATCCTGCTGAGGAATCTGTCGGAGTCGAACCGCTCGACGATCTCCGCGGTGTGCTGGTGATCGTCGCCGCACTGCCCCAGTCGATCATCGGCGGTGGGGCGCCGTGGCGCGGCGACGGCAAGACGACCTTGTCGGAGCGGTCCGAGCGGCACACCTGCCGATCGTGCCGCGGCCGCCGGTCTTCACCATCTGGGCGGTCATCGTCGCGGCAGGCGCGGGTTTCGCGGTGTGGCACATGCTGAACCTGACCGAACCGCTGCTGTGCGCACGCTCGGCTGGCTGGCGATCGCCGCGTGGACGCTCAACACCGCCTGGGAATGGCACGTGCCGAGACGCGACATCGACGGGACGCGCGTCGCGCTGATCGCAACCGCGCTGGTGGCGCTGCCAGCGGCGGTCTGGACGATCCGCTCGGCCGGGCCTGTGCAGGGCTGGGCGTTCTGGCTCGGCGCCGCGCCGCTGCAGCTCCTCGCCGGTGGGATCTCGGCCGCGACCCGGGTGAAGGTCGGCTCGACGATCAAGTGGAGCGGAGCGCCCGTCCGCGCCGGCTGGCAGCTGGCGCTGCTGATAGTCGCCGGCGTGCTGGGAACCGCCGTGGCGTGGTGGTGCGGCTCGCTGGTCTATGCCGGCGCCGTCGTCTGGGCGCTGGTCGGCATCGTCCTCCGGACCATCGCGCGCGACCGCAATCTGGCGATCGGCGCGAGCGCCGGCCTCCCGGGGCCTGTCGTTCTCGCGGCGGCTGCCGAGGGCGGCTAAAGCGCGGCTCTCATCCGCCGCGTCGAACCTGCGCCGACGGTCCGCGGTCGAACGGGTCCGGCGCCCGCCAGGCTATCCTGCCGTTGCCCATCGCTCATCGAGGGTGAGCAGGTAGGCGCGAACGGCGCCGTCCTCGGTCAGGCCGATCGCCGTCCGCAGGCAGGGTCGCGCCTCCGCGAACCGCCGCAGCGCCGCAAGCGCATGGGCTCGCGTGACCCAGTAGGGCTGATACCGCTCGGTCGCATCCGACCGCACGTCATCCAGATGGCGCAGGGCCGTCTCCGGGTGTCCGGCCTCCAGGGCGGCGGCGGCCCGGCCGATCAGCACGCCGATGCTCGGCGCATGCGCGGCCAGCAGGTCGTACAGGACCTTGAGAGCGTCATGGTTGATCCGGCCCGTGAAGGGCCGCTGGACATGGACCGACTGGATCGCGGCCTCGCACTGGAAGCGGCCGAACCGGGCCGACCGGGCGGCCGAGGTCAGCAGGCCCTCGGCCTCGATGATCATGTCACGCGACCAGAGCGCCGGATCCTGCTCCGCCAGCGGAACGAACCGGCCGTCCCGGGTCCGGCGGGCCGCGCGACGAGCCTCGCAGTAGAGCATGAGCGCCAGCAGGCCGCGCGCCTCGGGCTGGTCCGGCATCAGTCCCACGAGCAGCCGGCCGAGGAAGATCGCCTCGTCGGTCAGGGTCTCGACACCGGGCGCCGCGCCCGGAACGGAATCCCACCCCGTCCCGTAGGCCGCGTAGACCGCATCGAGGACGTCGCCCAGCCGGTCGGGCAGGTCGTGGCCGGCCGGCACCGCGAACCGGATCCCCGCATCCCTGATCTTCGCCTTGGCGCGAACGAGACGCTGTCCCATCGTCGCCGGCGCGACCAGGAAGGCGCCGGCGATCCGGGCCGCGTCGAGGCCGAGCACGGTCTGCAGCATCAGCGGCGTCCGGACGGCCGGGTGGATGGCCGGGTGGGCGCAGATGAACAGGAGCTTCAGGCGCTCGTCCGGAAAGGAATCGCCGTCGGCGGCCGCCCGCTCCTCGATCCGCCGCTCGATTTCCTGCCGGGCTGCGTCCCGGACCTGACGGTAGCGGTAGCCGTTGCGCAGCCTGTTGCGGGCCGCCGTGAGCAACCACGCTTCGGGAGCGGCGGGAACACCCCGATCGGGCCAGGTGTCCAGCGCCGAGGCGAAGGCGTCGGCCAGCGCGTCCTCGGCCGCCGCGATGTCGCGCGAGCGCGAGGCCAGCATCGCCAGGAGCCGCCCGTAGGAGACGCGCGCCACGGTCTCGGCGATGCGGCGCGCGTCGCCGGTCACGGCGCGGCCGGGGCCATCGGCGGCAGGACCGGCCGGACCTCGACCGACCCGCAGGAGGCGGAGGGCGCGCGCGCGGCCCAGTCCAGGGCGGTGTCGAGGTCGGGCACCTCGACGACGAAGTAGCCGCCGAGCTGCTCCTTGGTATCGGCGAACGGCCCGTCCTCGACGCTGCGCTTGCCGTCGCGCACCCGGACGGTGGTGGCCGTGTGCGGCCCCTGCAGGCCGTCGCCGTTCACGATGACGCCCGCCTCCCTGAGGATGCCGATATAGGCGCTCCATCCGCCCCAATAGGCACCGGCCTCTTCCGGGTGGTTGCGCTTGGCGAAATCGGCCTCAGTCTCGGTGAACAGCAGCATGTATTGCATGGTCGATCCCTGTCGCTGTGAGGTGTGTCTGTACGGGAGGAGAGATGTCGATCGTGGGTGCGGCGTCCGGCCGGGCAACGGCAGGGGCCGGTTCAGGCCAGGATGCCCGCGCGGTCGGCGCGGCGCGACAGCCACGGTGGCAGGCGCCCCGCCCCGATTAGCCTGGGTCGTTTGGGTGAGACGTGTGCGTTCATCCGCATTCCCTTCCTGTGAGTCCGTGCACGGGGAGCCGGGGCTCCCCGACCGCACGACACCCGGAGGGCGGCCGTTTCGACAGGGCGCCGGATTTTTCCGATCCGGCGATCCGGCGCGACGCCCGTGCAGGCGTCCATCCGGTCGCCGGCACCCCCTCCCCGGATTCCTCAACCCCCTCAGCCGGCGTCCGAATGACCCCTCCGGCCCGGCCAGGCGTCGCCTTGCGCCCCCCGTGAACCCATGCTACGGCCCCCGCGCCGGGGAGGGGGTCTTTCCGCGCCGGCGCCTTCCATCATCGACGGGCCGCGCGCCGCCATTGCTCCTGTTCCGGCGTGATGCGGGCGGGCCCGCCGGGCCAGGTAGAGAGAGATCGCTGGTGGCTCAGAACGGATCGGAATCGGGTTCCCTGCTCGGTGGCGTCGCCGGGCGCTACGCCTCGGCCCTGTTCGAGCTGGCCCGCGAGGAGCGCGCGGTCGATGCGGTCTCCCAGGGTCTCGACCGGTTCGACGCCCTGCTCGGCGAGAGCGACGATCTCCGGCGCCTCGTGAAGAGCCCCGTCTTCTCGGCCGAGGATCAGGTCAAGGCCATCGAGGCCGTGCTCGCCCGGGCCGGCATCCAGGGCCTGCCCGCCAACTTCATCCGTCTCGCGGCGGCCAACCGCCGCCTGTTCGTGCTGCCGGACATGATCCGGGCCTTCCGCAAGCTGGTGCGCGAATCCAAGGGCATCGTGCAGGCCGAGGTGCGCCTCGCCGAGACGCCCTCCGACGCCGTGCTGGAGGAGATCAAGGCGTCGCTGCGCGACGTCGCCCGCGCCGAGGTCGACGTCGACCTGCGCGTCGATCCCGCCCTGATCGGCGGCATCGTGGTCAAGCTCGGCAGCCGCATGGTCGACGCCTCGCTGCGCACCAAGCTCAACAGCATCCGCCTCGCGATGCGGGACGCCCGCTGACGGCCGCCGCAAGACGGCCCGCGACGCCCCGCCCCCGACACCGAAACCCGAACGAGAGAAGGTCCGACGATGGACATCCGTGCCGCTGAGATCTCCGCGATCCTGAAGGAGCAGATCAAGAACTTCGGCCAGGAGGCCGAGGTCACCGAGGTCGGTCAGGTGCTCTCCGTCGGCGACGGCATCGCCCGCGTCTACGGCCTCGACAACGTCCAGGCCGGCGAGATGGTGGAGTTCGAGTCGGGCGTGCGCGGCATGGCCCTCAACCTCGAACAGGACAATGTCGGCGTCGTGATCTTCGGCTCCGACCGCGAGATCAAGGAAGGCCAGACCGTCAAGCGCACCGGCGCGATCGTGGACGTGCCGGTCGGCAAGGGCCTGCTCGGCCGCGTCGTCGACGCGCTCGGCAATCCGATCGACGGCAAGGGCCCGATCCAGTCGAGCGAGCGCCGCCGCGTCGACGTGAAGGCTCCGGGCATCATCCCGCGCAAGTCCGTGCACGAGCCGATGGCGACGGGCCTCAAGTCGGTGGACGCGCTGATCCCGATCGGCCGCGGCCAGCGCGAGCTGATCATCGGCGACCGCCAGACCGGCAAGACCGCCATCGCGCTCGACACCATCCTCAACCAGAAGCCCGCTCACGAGGGCACGGACGAGAAGGCCAAGCTCTACTGCGTCTACGTCGCGGTCGGGCAGAAGCGCTCGACGGTGGCCCAGTTCGTGAAGGTGCTGGAGGACAATGGCGCGCTCGACTACTCGATCGTGATCGCCGCCACCGCCTCGGACGCCGCCCCGATGCAGTTCCTGGCGCCCTTCGCGGGCTGCGCCATGGGCGAGTTCTTCCGCGACAACGGCATGCATGCCGTGATCATCTACGATGACCTGTCGAAGCAGGCCGTCGCCTACCGCCAGATGTCGCTGCTGCTGCGCCGCCCGCCGGGCCGCGAGGCCTATCCGGGCGACGTGTTCTACCTGCACTCCCGCCTGCTGGAGCGCGCCGCCAAGATGGGCGACGCCGCGGGCGCCGGCTCGCTCACCGCGCTGCCGGTCATCGAGACCCAGGCCAACGACGTCTCGGCCTACATCCCGACCAACGTCATCTCCATCACCGACGGCCAGATCTTCCTTGAGACCGACCTGTTCTACCAGGGCGTGCGCCCGGCGGTGAACGTCGGCCTCTCGGTTTCGCGCGTCGGCTCGGCCGCTCAGACCAAGGCGATGAAGAAGGTCGCCGGCAAGATCAAGGGCGAGCTCGCGCAGTACCGCGAGATGGCGGCCTTCGCGCAGTTCGGCTCGGACCTCGACGCGGCGACGCAGCGCCTGCTCAACCGCGGCTCGCGCCTGACCGAACTCCTCAAGCAGCCGCAATTCTCGCCGCTGAAGATGGAGGAGCAGGTCGCGGTGATCTACGCGGGCGTGAACGGCTACCTCGACCCGATCCCGGTCAACCGGGTGCGGGCCTTCGAGGACGGGCTGCTGTCGCTCCTGCGCGGCAAGCACGCCGACCTCCTGGAGACGATCCGCTCCTCCAAGGACCTCAGCGACGATTCGGCCGCCAAGCTCAAGGGCGTGGTCGAGTCCTACGCCAAGTCCTTCCAGTAAGCCCGGCGCGAGCCTCACGCGGGACATCCCAAGGGACAGCCGATGCCGAGTCTGAAGGACCTGCGCAACCGCATCGCTTCGGTGAAGGCGACGCAGAAGATCACCAAGGCGATGCAGATGGTCGCCGCGGCCAAGCTCCGTCGCGCGCAGAACGCGGCGGAGAACGCCCGGCCCTACGCCGAGCGCATGGCCGCCGTTCTCGGCAACCTCGCCAGCAACCTGACCGCCGGGGCGGAGACGCCCCGGCTCCTGTCGGGCACCGGCCAGGACCGGGTGCACCTGCTCCTCGTCTGCACCGCCGAGCGCGGCCTGTGCGGCGCGTTCAACTCCTCGATCGCGCGGCTTGCGCGCGATCACGCCCGGCGCCTCCTCGCCGAGGGCAAGACCGTCAAGATCATCTGCGTCGGCAAGAAGGGCTACGACATCCTGCGCCGCGAGTTCCGCGAGCAGATCGTGGAGCTGATCGAGCTGCGCGGCGTGCGCCAGCTCGGCTTCGAGAACGCGGAAGGCATCGCCGAGAACCTGCTCCGCCGCTTCGAGGCGGGCGAGTTCGACATCGCGACGCTGTACTATTCGCGCTTCCGCTCGGTGATCGCGCAGATTCCCACCGCCCAGCAGATCATCCCGGCCGAGATCGTGCCGGCCGCCGAGGCCGTGCAGACCGACGCCGTCTACGATTACGAGCCGGGCGAGGGCGAGATCCTGGCCGCGCTCCTCCCGAAGAACCTCACCGTCCAGATCCTCCGCGCGCTCCTGGAGAACGCCGCCTCCGAGCAGGGCGCGCGCATGAGCGCCATGGACAGCGCCACGCGCAACGCCGGCGAGATGATCAAGAAGCAGACCTTGATCTACAACCGGACCCGCCAGGCCATGATCACCAAGGAGCTGATCGAGATCATCTCCGGCGCCGAGGCGCTCTGACCGCACTCATTCAGGGATAGACAGACGATGGCGAACACCGCTACCCCCGGCGCCGGCTCCAACAAGGTCGGCCACATCACCCAGGTCATCGGCGCGGTCGTGGACGTGCAGTTCGAGGGCCACCTGCCCGAGATCCTGAACGCGCTGGAGACCTCGAACCAGGGCAACCGCCTCGTGCTCGAGGTGGCCATGCAGCTCGGCGAGAACACCGTGCGCTGCATCGCCATGGACACCTCGGAAGGCCTCGTGCGCGGCCAGGAGGTCACCGACACCGGCGCGCCGATCAAGGTGCCGGTGGGCGCCAACACGCTCGGCCGCATCATGAACGTGATCGGCGAGCCGATCGACGAGGCCGGCCCGGTCGAGGCCGAGACCTTCCGGGCCATCCACCAGCCGGCCCCGACCTACGCCGAGCAGTCGACCGAGGCGCAGATCCTCGTCACCGGCATCAAGGTCGTGGACCTGCTCGCCCCCTACGCCAAGGGCGGCAAGATCGGCCTGTTCGGCGGCGCGGGCGTCGGCAAGACCGTGCTGATCATGGAGCTCATCAACAACATCGCGAAGGCCCACTCGGGCTACTCGGTCTTCGCCGGCGTGGGCGAGCGCACCCGCGAGGGCAACGACCTCTACCACGAGATGATCGAGTCCAAGGTCAACATGGATCCCAAGGAGCACGGCTCCGCGCAGGGGTCCAAGTGCGCCCTGGTCTACGGCCAGATGAACGAGCCCCCGGGCGCCCGCGCCCGCGTCGCGCTCACCGGCCTCACCGTCGCCGAGCACTTCCGGGACGAGGGCCAGGACGTGCTGTTCTTCGTCGACAACATCTTCCGCTTCACGCAGGCGGGCTCCGAGGTGTCGGCGCTGCTCGGCCGCATTCCCTCGGCGGTGGGCTATCAGCCGACGCTCGCCACCGACATGGGCGCGCTGCAGGAGCGCATCACCACCACCACCAAGGGCTCGATCACCTCGGTGCAGGCGATCTACGTGCCGGCCGACGACCTGACCGACCCGGCGCCCGCCACCTCCTTCGCCCACCTCGACGCCACGACCGTGCTGTCGCGCTCGATCGCCGAGAAGGGCATCTACCCGGCGGTGGACCCGCTCGACTCGACCTCGCGCATGCTCTCGCCGACGATCCTCGGCGAGGAGCACTACAATGTCGCGCGGCGCGTCCAGCAGGTGCTGCAGCGCTACAAGGCGCTCCAGGACATCATCGCGATCCTGGGCATGGACGAGCTGTCCGAGGAGGACAAGCTGACGGTGGCCCGCGCCCGCAAGATCGAGCGCTTCCTCAGCCAGCCCTTCCACGTGGCCGAGGTCTTCACCGGCTCGCCCGGCAAGCTCGTGGCGCTCGAGGACACCATCAAGGGCTTCAAGGGCCTGGTCGAGGGCGAGTTCGACCACCTCCCGGAGGCGGCCTTCTACATGGTCGGCACCATCGAGGAGGCGGTGGAGAAGGCCCAGCGCCTCGCCGCGGCCTGAGGCCCGTCCACCCATCCTGACCGCGGGGCCGGCCGGCCCCGCGGGCTCACGTCCGCAACCGGGATCGATCCTTCGTCATGGCCACCTTCCAGTTCGACCTCGTCGGCCCCGAGCGGGTTCTCTACTCGGGTCCGGTCGATGCCGTGCAGCTCCCGGGCTCCGAGGGCGAGATGACGGTGCTGCCCGGCCACGCCCCGGTGCTCACCACGCTCAAGACCGGCGTGCTGGTCATCACCGAGGGGCCCCAGCACGGCAAGCGCGTGCTGGTGCGCGGCGGCTTCGCGGAGATCAACGCCACCGCCCTCACGGTGATCGCCGAGCGCGCGAGCCCGATCGAGGAGCTGACGCCCGAGATCATCGACCGCGAGATCCAGGCGGCCGAGACGCTGCGCGACGCCACCGACGACCTCGACAAGCGCCAGGAGATCGAGGCCTCGATCGCCCAGCTGCGCGAGTCGAAGGAAGCGCTGAAGTTCTGACGGACCGCCCGGCCCCCCGGACGGCGGGCGGCGCACGCGACGACCCCTCTCCCGCTCCCGGGACGAGGGGTTTTTTCGTGGGTTCTTCAGGCCGCCGCGGTCTGACCGCTCGGCGCGCCCGGCGGCCGCAGCGGCAGCGTCGGCAGCCAGGACGCCCCCTCCTTGACGACGTAGTCCCAGAACGAGCGCGCCGCCGGCGACAGCACCTTGTCGGCCCGGCGGACCACGAACCACTCGCGGCGGATCGGCAGGCCCTCGACATCGAGGAGCACGAGGCGGCGGCTCGCCACCTCGGCCGCGACGGTGTGGCCGGAGATCAGCGCCACGCCGAGGCCCGCCATCACGGTCTGCTTGATGGTCTCGTTCGAGCCGCTGTCGATGCCGAGCCGCGCCCGCTTGATCATCACGCCGGTCATGAACTCCTCGAACACCGTGCGGGTGCCCGAGCCGTATTCCCGCACCAGGAACGGCTCCTCGGCGAGCTCGCGCTTGGTCAGCCCGACCCGCCCGGCGAAGCGGTGGCCGGGCGCGGCGATCACTACCAGCGGATGGGGACCGAACGCCGCGGCGGAGATGGGGAAGTCCCGCGGCGGGCGGCCCATGATCGCCAGATCGACCTTGTAGTCGCGGACCGCTTCGAGCGTGGCGCCGCGGTTGCCCACCACGAGGTCGATCTCGACCGACGGGTGGGCGTGCACGAAGCCGCTGATGATCTGCGGCGCGAAGTACTTCGCGGTGGACACGACGCCGATCGACACGCGCCCGCCGCTGCCGCCCCGCAGGGCCTTGAGGCGCTCCGAACAGGTCTCCAGCACCGTGTTGATGCTGTCGATCGCCCACAGCATCTCGCGCCCGGCATCCGTGGGCTTCAGCCCCGCGCTGGTGCGGTCGAACAGCAGCAGGCCGGCCTCGTCCTCCAGGGCCTTGATGCGTGCGGTGAGCGCCGCCGGCGTCACGTTCAGCTCCTGGGCCGCCCGGGTCATCGTGCCGAGCCGCGCGATGGAGGCCACCGCCTGGAGCTGCTTGAGCGAGAGGTTCCGCATCGCATCCTGCCACGTTCCCCGCATGCTCATTTTTTCTGAATGGGCACGCAAGTTTTTTCAGATTTGCCCAATGGATGATTGCAACGCATAGTCGCGTCAAGATGACCTCAGGGGCGGTTCGTCACGGCGAGCCGCGCCTCGTCGCGGGCGCGATCCAGCATCGCCGGAAACGCAAAAAAGGGACGGCGCGATGATGGTCGGCTCTCGCCTCGCCGCCTGCCTCGGGGGGGACGAGGCCGATCGCGCGGTGGCGGGCGTCGTCGCGGCGCTCGGCAAGGCCGCCGCCGAGACGGCGGCGCTGCTGGCGCGCGGCGCACCCGACGAGGCCGGGACCGCTCCAGACCTCGCCGCGCAGGTCGCGGACGGCTTCGTGCGGGTGCTCCGCGAGGCTCCGGTGGCCGTGGTGGCGCAGCGCGGCGAAGCCCCGGGGACGCTCGATCCGTCGGCGCCCGTCGCCGTCGCCCTCTCGGCCCTCGACGGCCTCGCGAATCTCGCGGGCAACATGCCGGCGGGCACCCTCGTCTCGCTGCGTCCGGCCGGTCCCGACGCGTTCGGGCGCCCCGGGCGCGCCCAGCTCGCGGCGGGCGTCATCACCTACGGCCCCCGCACCGACTTCGCGCTCGCGCTCGGCAGCTGCACGCGGATCTTCACCCTCGACCCCGCCGGGCGCGAGTTCCGGCTCAGCCGCGACGCGGTGACGATCCCGGCGACCAGCCCCCTCTACGCGGTCGACGCCGCCCAGGCGCGCTTCTGGGATGCGCCGATGCGGGCCTTCGTGGACGATTGCCTGCGCGGGGCGGAGGGGCCGCGCGGGCAGGATTTCGCGATGAGCTGGTGCGCCTCGCTGGCGGCCGGCGCGCAGCGCGTGCTCGCCCGCGGCGGCGTCCATCTCAGCCCGGGCGAGACCCGGCGCGGCGGGGCGAACGGCCCGACCCGGCTGGTGCACGAGGCGCAGGCGGTCGCGCTGGTGGTGGAGGCCGCGGGCGGCGCCGCGACGGACGGGCGCGACGCCGCGATCCTCGACCTGCCGGTCCTCGACCTGCACCAGTGCACGCCGTTCGTGTTCGGCTCGGCCGAGGAGGTGGCCTGCGTCGGCAAGTACCACGACGGGCGGCGCCACAGCGCGGCGCGCTCGCCGCTCTTCGGCCAGCGGGGGTTGCTGCGGGCCTGACGCCCCGGTCCCGGCGCTTTTGGGCCTTTGGGCTGGTCGCCTTTTGCGCCGCGGCGCGGCATCCATGAGGCCAGGATCAGCAGTCACGGAACCGGCCGCGCGATGTCCGCCCTCCACCCGATCATCTCGGTGACGGGCTCCTCGGGAGCCGGCACCACCTCGGTGCGCAACACCTTCGAGCAGATCTTCCGCCGCGAGAGCGTGACGGCGGTCTACATCGAGGGCGACGCGTTCCACGCCCTCGACCGCGCCGCGATGCGCAAGGCCATGGCGGCGGAGCCGACGCTGAGCCATTTCGGCGAGCGGGCGAATCTTCTGCCGGAGCTGGAGGCGGTCTTCCGCACCTACGCCGAATCGGGCTGCGGCCGGACCCGGCACTACATCCACGACCGCAACGACGCCGAGCGCTGGGGCGGCGCCCCCGGCACCTTCTCGGCCTGGGAGGACTTCCCCGAGGGCTCCGACCTGCTGTTCTACGAGGGCCTGCACGGCGCGCTCGCCAACGAGCGCATCAACATCGCGCAATACGCCGACCTCAAGATCGGCGTCGTGCCGGTGATCAACCTCGAATGGATCCAGAAGCTGCACCGGGACCGGGCGACGCGGGGCTACTCCACCGAGGCCGTGACCGACGTGATCCTGCGCCGCATGCCCGACTACGTGACCACCATCTGCCCGCAATTCACCAACACGGACATCAACTTCCAGCGCATTCCGACGGTCGACACCTCGAATCCCTTCATCGCCCGCTGGATCCCCACCGCGGACGAATCGATGGTGGTGATCCGCTTCCGCGACCCGAAGGGAATCGACTTCCCCTACCTGATCTCGATGATCGCCGGCAGCTTCATGTCCCGGGCCAATTCCGTGGTCATCCCGGGCGGCAAGCTCGATCTGGCGATGCAGCTCATCCTGACCCCGATGATCCTGCAGCTGGTGGAGCGCCGGCGCCGGCTGCTGTGAGGCCCGGGCGGGCAACCATTTCGTGATCGCGGCGTGAGGGATGCGCTGCGTTGCCGGCTCCCCTTACGGCCGCGGCCGCGTTATAGACCAAGGTCCGAACCGGAAGCCTCTCTCGTGCTCAAGGCCTTGATCTTCGACGTGGACGGCACGCTCGCCGAGACGGAGCCCGTCCATCGCACGGCCTTCAACGCCGCTTTCGCGCAGGCCGGGCTGACGTGGTCGTGGGACGAGGCCCTCTACGGCGACCTCCTGCAGGTCACGGGCGGGCGCGAGCGGCTGCTGCACTATCTCGCGCAGCACCGCCGGCCCGAGGAGGCGGCGCGCCTCGCCCCGCGCGTGCCCGAGATCTACGCCGCCAAGACCCGCGCCTACGTCTCGCTCCTCGCCTCGGACCGGCTCGCGCCGCGCCCCGGCGTGCTGCGCCTGATCGCGGAGGCCCGGGCGGCGGGCCTGCGGCTGGCCATCGCCACCACCAGCCATCCCGACAACGTGGCGGCCCTCCTCGACCGCCTCGTGCCGGAGGGCGGCTTCGACGTGGTCGCGGCGGGCGACGCGGTGGCGGAGAAGAAGCCCGCCCCGGCCGTCTACGCGCTCGCCCTCGACCGGCTCGGGGTCGCGGCCGGCGAGGCGGTGGCGTTCGAGGATTCGCAGAACGGCATCCGGTCGGCCCGCGGCGCGGGCCTGAGCGTCGTGGCGACGCCGAGCCGGGCGCTGCCGCACGACGATCTCGCCGAGGCGCAGGCGGTGGTCTCCGATCTCGGCGAGCCGGAGGCGCCCCATCGGCTGATCGCGGGCGAGCCCTGGCCGGGCGGACACGTCTCCCTGCCGGCGCTGCGGGACTGGCACGCCCGGCAGGCGGCCGCTTGTCCTGCCGTCGGGATGGCGTAAGGTTCATGACGGACCGTCTGGTGCGGGACGCATCGGTGCCGCGGGTGCCCTGACGATGTCGAGCGAGGTGCCGAACCGGGACCCGGCGGAGGCCGGGCGGGCGGAACTGCCCTATCGCCTCCGGCAGCAGGGGCTGCTCGGGGCGTTCGCCCGTCTGGCGCTGCAGAGCCGCGACCTCGACGGCCTGCTCCAGCGCGCGGCCGAGGTCTGCGCCGAGGGCCTCGGCGCCCCGTGCAGCCAGATCCTCGAATACCGCCCGCAGGAGCACAGCTTCCTGGTCCGCGCCGCCGCCGGCTGGCCCGAGGGCACGGTGGGCAGCGCCTACCCGGCCGGCGACGAGGCGGCACCGGCCGCCTACGCCTTCCGCACCGGGGCGGGCGTGCTGGCCAACATGCTGTCCGATTCGCCCCGCTTCCGCCTGCCCGATCCCTTCGCGCAGGCCGGCATCCGCCACGCGGTCAACGTGCCGATCGTGCTCGGCGAGGAGGGCCGCCGGGCCTACGGGGTGCTGGAGGTCTGCGGGCGCACCGATCCCGGCTTCGACCGGGCCGACCAGGATTTCCTCGCCGGCATGGCGGCGCTGATCGGCCTTGCGGTCGAGCGCCAGTTCGGCGAGCAGCGCCTGCGGGACGCGCTCGACCATCAGGCGCTGCTCGCCCGCGAGATGAGCCACCGGGTGAAGAACAGCCTCGGGGTGGTGGCGGGCCTCCTGCGCCTCCAGTCCCGCGACGCCCATTCCCACGAGGTGCGCTACGCCCTGGAGGATGCGGGCGCGCGCATCGCCACCGTGGCGCAGGTCCACGATCATCTCTGGCGCGGGCTGCACGTCAGCACCGTCGAGGTCTCGGATTTCGTGCGCGAACTCGTGAGCAAGCTGCAGGAGGCCGCCCCCGGGCACGCCCTGCACTGCGAGGCGGATGCCCGGGTGATCGCGGCCGATCAGGCGATCCCGATCGGCCTCATGGTGAACGAACTCGTCACCAACGCGGTGAAGTACGCCTACCCGGCGGGCACCGGCCCGGTGCGGGTCGCCGTGGCGGTGCGCGGCGACCGCCTGCGCGTCGACGTCTCGGACGAGGGCATCGGCCTGCCGCCGGACTTCGACGTCCATGCCCGCCAGCGCAGCCTCGGGCTCAAGATCATCAACAACCTCACCCGCCAGCTCGACGGGCGGCTCTTCGCGGAGGCGAACAACCCGGGCGCGCGGTTCGTGCTGGAGATGCCGCTGGGCTGAGACTGCCTCAGAGACGGGCAGCCTGCCCGCCAATATGTCTATACAACATCGCCCGCCGCCGCTACGAAAGGGCGATCCGGAACAGGGGCGGGGACGCGTGATGAGAGCGGCTGCGATCGGTGTGTGCCTCGCCACGGCGCTGGCAGCGACGGGCTTCGTGCAGGGGGCTGCGGCGCAGGAGACCAAGCTCACCATCGGCATGAGCGGCTGGACCGGCTTCGCGCCGCTGACCCTGGCGCGTGAGGCCGGAATCTTCCAGAAGAACGGCCTCGACGTCACCATCAAGAAGATCCCGCAGGCGAGCCGCCACCTCGCGATCCGCTCGGGCGACGTGCAATGCGCCGCCACCACGGTGGAGACCTGGGTGGTGTGGAACGCCAACGGCGTGCCGACGAAGCAGATCTTCCAGCTCGACAAGTCCTACGGCGCCGACGGCATGGCCGTGCGCAACGACGTGGCGGCGATCAAGGATCTCAAGGGCAAGACCGTCGCGGCCTCGGTGCCGGGCACCGCGCCCTATTTCACGCTGGCCTGGATGCTCAAGCAGAACGGCCTCTCGCTCAAGGACGTGAAGGTCGTCAACCTCGAACCCGGCCCCGCCGCGCAGGCCTTCATCGCCGGCCAGAACGACGCCGCGATGACCTACGAGCCCTACCTCTCCTCGGTCCGCGCCGCGCCCCAGGCCGGCAAGATCATCGCCACCACCCTCGACTACCCGATGATCATGGACACGTTCGGCTGCACGCCCGAGTTCCTGGCCCAGAACCCGAAGGCCGGCAAGGCCCTGGCCGACAGCTACTTCGAGGCTCTCGACCTCATCGCCAAGGACCAGGCCAAGTCCTTCGAGATCATGGGTGCCGACGTCAAGCAGACGGGCGAGGCGTTCGGCAACTCCGCCAAGTTCCTGCGCTGGCAGGACCGCGCCGCCAACAAGGCGTTCTTCTCCGGCGAGATCCAGAAGTTCTCGGCCGAGGCGGCCGACCTGCTGCTCGAGATCGGGGTGATCAAGCAGAAGCCGGAGATCGACAGCCTGTTCGACAGCCGCTACGTGCAGTAGCCCGTGCGCCCGCTCCAGCCGGTCGGGCAAGGCGCCCGCATCGTCCTTGGCATCGGCTTCTTCGTCCTGTTCGTCCTGGCCTGGAGCGTCGCGACCTTCGGCGGCTTCGTGCCCGCGACCTTCCTGGCCAGCCCGCTCGCCATGCTGCAGGACGGCTGGCTGCTGCTGACGCGGTTCGACTTCCTTCACGACATCGGCATGACGGTCTGGCGGGTGATGGGCGGCTTCCTCCTGGCCGCCGCGGTGGCGGTGCCGCTCGGCATCGTCATGGGGGCCTACAAGCCGGTCGAGGCGTTCTTCGAGCCCTTCGTGTCCTTCGCCCGCTACCTGCCGGCCTCGGCCTTCGTGCCGCTGCTGATCCTGTGGGCGGGCATCGGCGAGACGCAGAAGCTGCTCGTGATCTTCATCGGCTCGGTGTTCCAGATCATCCTGATGGTGGCGGTGGCGGTGGGGCAGGTGCGGCGCGACCTCGTCGAGGCGGCCTACACGCTCGGTGCCAGCGATGCGGGCATCATCCGCCGGGTCCTGATCCCCGCCACCGCCCCCGACATCGCCGAGATCCTGCGCCTCGTGCTCGGCTGGGCCTGGACCTACGTCATCGTGGCCGAGTTGATCGGCTCCTCGTCCGGCATCGGCCACATGATCATCGAGAGCCAGGCGCTGCTCGCCACCGGACAGATCATCTTCGGCATCATCGTCATCGGGCTGATCGGCCTCGTCTCGGACTTCCTGTTCAAGGGGGCGAATCGGATGCTGTTTCGCTGGAAGCTCGCGTGAGCGCCGCCGCGGTCTCGATCGAGGGCGTCGCGCGGGAGTTTCCCGGCGTCGGCCAGCGCGGGCCGGTGCAGGCGCTGGCGCCCACCGACCTCGCGGTGGCGCAGAACGACTTCATCACC
Organism: Methylobacterium isbiliense; assembly: GCF_022179325.1. Classification (GTDB taxonomy): domain Bacteria; phylum Pseudomonadota; class Alphaproteobacteria; order Rhizobiales; family Beijerinckiaceae; genus Methylobacterium; species Methylobacterium isbiliense. The sequence continues at coordinate 172,380 of NZ_BPQQ01000034.1, forward strand.
ATCCTGGGGCCGTCCGGCTGCGGCAAGTCCACGCTGCTGCGCATCGTGGCGGGGCTCGACAGCCCGACGCGCGGCCGGGTGCTGGTGGACGGGCGCGAGGTGCGCCGCGCGGGCCCCGACCGGGGCATGGTGTTTCAGTCCTACACCCTGTTTCCGTGGCTCACGGTGGCGGAGAACATCGCCTTCGGCCTGCGCGAGCGCGGCGTGCCCGCGGCCCGGCGCCGCGAGATCGTCGCCGCCTACATCGACACGGTGGGGCTTTCCGGCTTCGAGGGGCATTATCCCAAGCAGCTCTCGGGCGGCATGCAGCAGCGCACCGCGATCGCCCGCGCGCTCGCCAACGACCCGGCGATCCTGCTCCTCGACGAGCCCTTCGGCGCCCTCGACAACCAGACCCGCGGCCTGATGCAGGAACTGCTGCTCGGCATCTGGGAGCGCGAGCGCAAGACCGTGATCTTCGTCACCCACGACATCGAGGAGGCGGTGTTCATGGCCTCGCGGGTGGTGGTGATGACGGCGCGGCCCGGGCGCATCAAGGCCGAGGTCCCGGTCGATCTCGCCCATCCGCGCCACTACACGGTGAAGACCAGCCCCGATTTCTCGCAGCTCAAGGCCCGCCTGACCGAGGAGATCCGCAGCGAGGCGGTGCTCGCCGCCCGGGAGCGGTGAGGCTGCGCGGGAGCGCGGGCGCAGGTGGAGGCGGCGATCGCCTACGCGATCCCCTACCCGAAGCCGGGCCGGCCCCACCCGGCCCGGAGCTTCAAGCGCGCCCTGGCCGACTAAGCAGACTTGCGTTGGCAAGCCAACGCTTCGTCCGCTTAGGTTCTTGTTTCTTCGCAGATTTTTATCGCAAAACCGGCGACCACTTTTGCGAAATCTGCTTAGGCGCAAGCCGGCGTCCGGGACGACGCGGGCGATCCCGATGAGCCGGTGACGCCGCGGCTGATGCCGTGACGGTCTTTCTGCTCGACGGGAACGTCCTGCGCGCGTTGCGGGACGACGGCAACGCGCGTGTCCGGGCGTGGCAGCCGCGATCGCGGAAGCCGATCGGCGCATCAGCGCGATGACCCTGTTCGAGAAGCGGCGCGGTTGGGAGCGGCGGCGGCGCACCGAGCCGGGCCAGGCCGCACGGCAACTCGCCGCACGCGATGCGTTCGAGGCGGCCTACGGCGATCGGATCGTACCGATCCATGGGCCGATCATGGCCGAATGGGCGAGATACCCGGCCCTCACCGCTCCGGCTTCAGCCCCGAGCGGCTGGCGAGTTCCTTCAGGGTCCGGACCGGCACCTGGGCCGGGCCGGGCAGGCTGCGCTCGCGCTCGAAGCGCGCCAGCGCCGCCCGGGTCGTCGGCCCGAGGAGCCCATCGACGGCGAGGGGGCCGTAGCCGAGCTTCACCAGCGCCCGCTGGGCGAAGGCGATCTGCGGGTCGCCGGTACGGGCCGGCGCGGCGGGTTTGGCCGGATGGGCCGCTTCGGCGGCCGGGGCCGCCGCGGGCAGGGATTTCGGCCGCGAGGGCGGCACGACGGCGAGCGCCTTCTGGGCCGCGGCGCGGGCCGGCTCGCGCGGCGACAGCGACGCGGTGGTCTGGGCACCCGGCGGGGTCTCGCCCCGGATCACCTCGGCGATGGCGTCGCGCGGGGCCTCGGCCGCCTTGTCGGTCGGTTTGGCTGCCCTGGCCTGCCGCGGTTCGGCCGGGGACGCCTCGGGCCGGGCCGCGGCGGTCTTGGTGGCCTCCTTGGCGGCCTCCTGCCTGGCGAAGAGCGGGGCCGGATGCCGGCCCTTCTGGGAGTTCAGCGCGTTGACGGCCACCGCCGAGACGGCGGCGAGCCCGACGATCCCGCCGACCACCCAGGCCGGCCGCCGCAGCACCAGGGCCGCCCGCTCCTGCAGGCGCGCGACGCCGCTCGCCGCGGCGGGCGCGCGGCGGGCCGGCGCGCGCCGGGGCGCACTCGACGCCGACCGGGGGCGCGGCGCGGGCCGGGCCTCGGGCGTGATCGTCAGGTCGGGGTCGCTGGGCCGCGCGGGCGCCTCGGGCATGGGATCTCCTCGGGCGAGCGCATCAGCCGGCGCGCAGCAGCGGCAGGCCGGATTCGGGCAGCGGCGCGGTCCGGATCGGCACCGGCTCGCCCGGCCGGTGTCCCGGGCGGCCGTCGATCGGCAGGGCGAGCGCGACGCGGGTGCCGCGGGCCGGCGCGCTCTCCAGCGTCATCTCGCCGTTGTGCAGGCCCACGAGGCCGCGCACCACCGACAGGCCGAGCCCGGTGCCCTCGTGCATCCGCGCGTAGGTCGCCGCCGACCCCGCCTGGAAGAACGGATCGCCGAGCCGCGGCAGGTCCGCCTCGGCGATGCCGATCCCGGTATCGGCGACCGACAGTTCGATGCGGTCGAACGCCCGCCGCGCCGAGACGGTGATGCGCCCGCCGCGGGGCGTGAACTTCACGGCGTTGGACAGGAGGTTGATCAGCATCTGGCGGCAGGCGCGCGGGTCGGCGGTCAGGTCCGGCAGGTCGCGGGGCACCTCGCGCACGATCTCGATCCCGCCCTGGTCGGCCCTCAGCTGCATCAGGTCGCAGCAGCCGTGCACGAGGGTGCCGAGATCGAACGGCTCGGGGGCGAGGTCGAAGCTGCCGCTCTGGATCTTCGACAGGTCGAGCAGCGCGTTCACGACCTCGAGCAGGTGGCGGCCGGAGCCGTGGATGATCGCCGCGTATTCGTGCTGGCGCTCCGGCGGCAGGGTCAGCTTGGCCTCGGCCGACAGCATCTCCGAGAAGCCGATGATGGCGTTCAGCGGGGTGCGCAACTCGTGGCTGACGACGGCGAGGAAGCGGCTCTTGATCTCGTCGGCGCGCTCGGCCCGCGCCCGCGCATGGTCGAGTTCCTCGGCGTGGCGCTGATGCTCGGAGACGTCGCGCGTCACCGCCACGACCGCCGCCTGCCCGGCCGCTCCCGTGCCGGCCGGCACGCGGTGGGCGCGCATCTCGGCCCAGATCACCCGGGAGGGCCGGTCGGGCCCGCAGGCATCGACGTGGAGGCGGAACTGCACCGTGACCGGCAGGTCGCGGCTGCCGGCATCGCTGAGCGCCTTGAGGAAGGCCGGACGGTCCGAGACGTGGACGCGGGCGAGCAGGCCCCGCCCGTGAAGCGCCGAAGGGGCGGCGCCCGCGAGCCGGACGGAGCCGCCGCTCGCCTGCAGAACGCCGCCGCTGCGGTCGTGCCACGTCACGAGGTCGTCGACCACGTCGAGCAGGAGCGTGTTGCGGGCGGAGGCCGCCCGCAGGCGGTCGCTGAGCGAGCCCTCGCGGCGGCGGTACTCGATGGCGAGCGAGAGGACGTGGCAGATCGCCGTGATGGCGAAGATCGGCATGGCGAGCCCCGCCGGCCAGGCGAGCTGCGCCGGCTCGGGCGCAGGCCCGAGCAGCGCGACGGCCACGGCGCCGGCCGTCGCGAGGAAAGCCGCCAGGATCGCGGCCCGGTGCGTGCCGGCCATCAGGGCCTCGACCGGGATCATCACCAGCCAGATGATCGCCGCCGAGGTGGCACCGCCCGTGAGGTAGGCGAGGCAGACCACGAGTCCCGTGAGCGCCGCCGACGAGATCGCGTGGGCGAGCGTGAGCCCCCCGGTGCGGGACAGAAGGAAAGCCGCCACCACCGGCAGGATGAGGCAGACCGCCACCGCCGCCTCGAGGCCGGACGGCACGCCGCGCCAGACCAGGTAGGGCGGCAGCAGCGCCATGGTCACGGCGCCGGTGGCCAGCCGCGAGATCAGGAACCGCTCGTGACGCGCCCGCTCCTCCTCGGTGACCGAGTCGTGCACGAGACCCGCGAGGCGGGCGTCGATCAGGGCCGCAAAGGCATTGTTGATACGCACACCGCCACGCCTGCGCAGGGAATCCCGAGGACCCGTGCGCCCCTCGACTCCGGAGCCCCGACCCTCGCAGAGGCGGCTTAAACGATCGTTAGGGCGCTCCCGGCCGGCCTGGGCGGCGCTCCGTTGCGGATCCCTTAGGACGCCGCGGGTGTGCGGCCGCGCACGCGGCGGTGTCGGGCGGGTCCGCGGGGCGTTCAGCCCGTGACGGCGCGGGCCTCGTAGCCGGCACGGGCGAGGGCCTGCGCCACGTCGAGCGCCTGCGCGTCGGTGGTGACGGACACCCGGCCGTGTTCGAGGTCGACCGCGACCGCGGCGTTCGGATCGAGCCGCTGCACCGCCCGGGTCACCGCCTGAACGCAGCCCTGGCAGGTCATGCCCTCGACCTGCATCAGCAGCTCGATCCGCTCCCCGGCGGGAACCTGTCCCTGATGTGCCATCGTCCGCTCGCTCCTCGCCGGCCCGCATCGGCGTGGTCCCCGATGCCCCGGGCCGTGCGCGGCATGTCGGGCGCCGCCGCCCGGCCGGCAAGGGCGGCCGTGATCGGCGCCCGGCGTCGCTCCATGCATCCCTTCAAACATCCCTTCAAGGATCATGCGCCGAAGTGGTGGCCGGTTCGGCAGCCGCAAGGATGCGGACCAACAGACCGAGCGGAAAGGCCCCGGGGCGTTCCGCATAGTCCGCACCCAAATCCAGTATCGCGCGCGGTCGGCACGATGCCGCCGGCGGCAATACTCCGGTGCGGCGAGGATCTCGCATCCGGTGCGGGCGGCGCCCGGACGACTGGGTGAAAAGGCCGGGGGTGGACCGACGCGACAGCTTGCGTCGCCGCGGGCGCCTGAGCGACAACAGCCGAGGGAGCGTCGCCCGCCGGCGCAAGTTTTCGCTCCGGGAGTAGAACCGCCATGGCCCGCACGAACGGCCGGCGCGCCGATGGGCCTTCCGCGGGATGGGTGTCGCTCTGCCTCGCCGCGCTGCTCGGCGGCGGCCTGTGCCTGGTGGTGGCGTTCCTGGCGGCCCCGGCGCTCGGCGTGGTGGCGGGACTCGCCCTGGCCTGGGCGATCGGTGCGAGCCTCGCGGCGGGCGTCGCGCTGCGACGGGCGCGGCGGCTGGCGGCGCAAGGCGAGAAGCTCTCGGGGGAGATCGACCTGCTGTCGCGGCGCCTGCTGGCCGTCGAGCGCGGCGCGGCCCCGGCCTCGCCCGCAGGGGCTGCCCCGGCGAACGCCCCGCCCCGCCTCGCCGAGGAGGTGGCCGAGGTGACGGCGGAGATCGGCCTCCTCGGCGGCATCGTGCGGGAACTCGCGGTGGCGGTGGCGGCGCAGGATACCGAGCTGACCCGCCTGAAGGCGCAGGCCGCCTCCGCGCCGGTGGTCCCTCCCGTCCCGGCCGCCGTCGCGCCGGCCCCCGAACCCCCTCCCCCGCCGGCAGCACCGCCCCCCGCCCCGGCGATCCTGCCGCGGGCGAGCGTGGTCCCGCGCCCGTTCGTGCCCGAGCCGGCGGTGCCGGCCCCGTCCGCCGATATCCGGCGGCGCGAGCCCGAGGAAACCGCCCGGCGCCGCGAACAGGCGATCCTCGATGCGCTGGCGGAGGTCGGGCCGGAGGTGCATCTCCAGCCGATCGTGAGCCTGCCCCAGCGCCGGGTGGCCTTCTACGAGGCGCTGGCGCGGCTGAGCCTCGGCGAGACGCGCCTGACGCCGGCCGAGTTCATGCCGGCCCTGGAGCGGCACGGGCTGACGACGGAGCTCGACCGGCTGATGCTGGCCCGGGTGACCGCGATCAGCCGGCAGCTCGCCGCCCGCGGCAGCACCGCGGCGGTGGCCTACGCGCTCTCGCCCGCCTCGCTGTTCGAACCCGGGTTCCTGCGGGCGCTGAGCCGGCTGATCGAGCTGCACCCCGAACTCGCCGGCCGCCTGATCCTTTTTCTGCCGCAGCGCAGCTGGCGCTCCCTCGATGCCGAGCAGACGAGCGCCCTCGCGGCCCTGCGGGAGCGCATCACGCTCGCCCTCGACCGCAGCGTCGACCTGCGCTTCGATGCGCCCGCGCTCGCCGCCCAGGGCGTCGCCTACGCGAAGGTGCGGGCCGACCTGCTGCTCGGCCGGGGCGCGGCCGGCGCCGACATCGCCGTGGAGGATCTGGCCGCGTCCCTCGCGCGGGACGGCGTGCGGCTGGTGGCGGAGGGCGTCGACCGCGAGAGCGACGTGCCGGATCTGATCGACCTCGATCTGCCGCTCGCACAGGGGACCGCCTTCGCGCCGCCCCGGATCGTGCGCCCGGAGGTGCTCTCGGCCCCCGCCGAGGCGCCCGCGCCGCCGCCCGACCCGGCGCCCGACGACACGCCCCCGGTGCGCCGGCCGTTCCGGGACTTCCTGCGGCGGGCGGTCTGACGCGCCCGTCAGCGCCCGTAGGGATAGCAGCGCGCGCGGTCGAGGTCGCGGCCGAGATGGGCCGCGAGCGTGCGGATCGCCGCGGCCTGCTCGATGTAGGGGTCGCGGTTGCCGGGCCCCACGATGATCGGGCAGGCATCCTCCGGCCAGGGCACCATCGCGGTGGCCAAGCCCCCGCCCTCCGCGTCGCGCAGGGTGAAGAAGCGGGGCATCGTGCGGCGCAGATGCGCCTTGAGGCCGATCTCCTGCTCGAAGAAGGGGCCGGGCATCGGCACGTAGGCGGCGCTCGCGCGGGCCTTGGCCTGGCGGTAGTGCTTCTCGACCGCGTGGCCCATCAGCGCCGATTCCCGGATCGCCTCGGCCTCGGTCTCGATCAGGAACCAGGTCGTGCCGCCTGGGGCGTCGCAGACATACTCCATCACTCCTCCGCGGCTTCGACGGACGCGGCCGCGTGCGGCGGTCGCCCCTCAGTCTAGCGCCGGAGCGCCCGCGCCCCAAACGGCAGCACGTCGCGGCCTACTCGGCGGCGGTCGCGAGGGGCGCCTCCGGCGCGCGGAAGCGGGCGAGCAGCGCCGCCTCCTCCTCCTTGACCGTGGCCAGCGCCTTCGCCTTCACCGGCCCGAACCCCCTGATCCGCTGGGGCAGTTCGGCGAGGCCCACCGCCAGCGCGTGGTTGCGGGGCGAGAGGTCGCGCAGGATCTCGGCGACCAGGGCCTCGAAGGCGGCGACGAGCCGGCGCTCCTCGCGGCGCTCGTGGGTGTAGCCGAACGGATCGAGGGCCGTGCCGCGCAGCCGCTTCATCCGCGCCAGGACCCGGAAGGCCCGCATCATCCAGGGGCCGAAGCGCATCTTGCGCGGGCGCCCGGTGCGCGGGTCGGTGCGGGCGAGGAGCGGCGGCGCGAGATGGAACTCGTAGGTCAGGGTCTCGCCCTCGAAGGCGGACCGGACCTGCGCCTCGAAGTGCCCGTCGGTGTAGAGGCGGGCGACCTCGTACTCGTCCTTGTAGGCCATGAGCTTGAACAGCGAGCGCGCCACCGCCTCGGTGAGCGGCTGGGCCCCCGGATGCACCGCGGCCTCGCGCGCCCGCACCGCCTCCACGGTCTGGGCGTAGCGGGCCGCGTAGGCCGCGTCCTGGTACGCGGTCAGGAAGGCGACGCGCCGGGCGATCATGGCGTCGAGGGTCTCGGGCTCCTCCGGCGCCGCGACCGCGAGGACGGAGAGCGTCTCGGGGGCCGCCGCGGCCCGGCGGCCCCAGGCGAAGGCCGCGAGGTTCATCGGCACCGCCTCGCGGTTCATCTCGATCGCCCGCAGGATCGCCTCGCGCGAGAGCGGGATGCGCCCGCGCTGCCACGCGTAGCCCAGCATGAACATGTTGGCCGCGAGCGCATTGCCGAGGGCCGCGAGCGCGAGACCCGTCGCGTCCGTGAGGTCGGCGTGGCCGAGGCCCGCCGCCTCGCGGATCGCCCGCTTGATGCGTTCGGCCGGCAGCGAGAAGTCGGGCTTGCGGGTGAAGTCGCCCGGCATCACCTCGGCCGTGTTGACGACCACGTGGGTGCGCCCCTGGCGGACCGCCGCCAGCACCTTGCGGGTGCCCGTCACCACGAGGTCGCAGCCCAGGATCAGGTCGGCGGCTCCCGCGGTGACGCGGATCGCGTGGATGTCGTCCTGGTGGCAGGCCAGCCGCACGTGGCTGTAGACCGCCCCGCCCTTCTGGGCGAGGCCGGCCATGTCGATCATGCCGAGGCCCTTGCCCTCGAGATGGGCCGCCATGCCGAGGATCGCGCCCACGGTGACGACCCCGGTGCCGCCGACCCCCGTGACGACGATGTTGTAGGTGCCGTCGATCGCCGGCAGCGCCGGCTCGGGCAGGCCCGCATCGGGCGCCTCATCGAGCGCCACCGCCGTGCCGGTGCGGGGCTTGGCGCCGTGCACCGTCACGAAGGACGGGCAGAAGCCGTTGAGGCAGGAGAAGTCCTTGTTGCAGCTCGACTGGTCGATGCGGCGCTTGCGGCCGAACGGGGTCTCCAGCGGCTGCACCGCGACGCAGTTCGACTGCACCGAGCAGTCGCCGCAGCCCTCGCAGACGAGATCGTTGATGATCACCCGCTTGTCGGGATCGGGATAGGCGTCGCGCTTGCGCCGCCGCCGCTTCTCGGAGGCGCAGGTCTGGTCATAGATCATCACCGAGACGCCCGGCACGGCGGCGAGGTCCCGCTGCACCGCGTCGAGGTCGTCGCGGTGATGGAGGGTGAGGCCGTCCGGCCAGCGCAGACCCGCCGGGTACTTGTCGGGCTCGTCGGTGACGAGCGCGATGCGCTCGACGCCCTCCGCCCGCACCTGGGCGGCGATGCGGTCGACGGTGAGCCCGCCCTCGTGGGGCTGGCCGCCGGTCATCGCCACCGCGTCGTTGAACAGGATCTTGTAGGTGATGGTGGTGCCGGTATCGACCGCCCAGCGCAGGGCCAGCGAGCCCGAATGGTTGTAGGTGCCGTCGCCGAGGTTCTGGAAGACGTGGCCGCGCTTCGAGAAGGCGGATTCGCCGATCCAGTTCGCGCCCTCGCCGCCCATCTGGGTGAAGCCGTCGGTGCCGCGCTCCATCCACTGCACCATGTAGTGGCAGCCGATGCCCGCATAGGCGCGGGACCCCTCCGGCACCCGGGTCGAGGTGTTGTGCGGGCAGCCGGCGCAGAAATGCGGCGTGCGGGTCGCGATGTCGGCGGTCTGCGCCAGCCGCTCCTGCGCGGTGCGCAGCGCCGCGACGCGGCCCGCGAGGTCGTCGTTGCGGTGGTAGCGCAGAAGGCGCTCGCCCAGCGCCACCGCGATGTCGTTAGGGTCGAGCGCGCCCTTGACGGGAAACAGCCAGCGGCCCTCCTCGTCCCGCTTGCCGACGCAGATCGGCTGGTTGGGGGTGCCGTAGAGCTCCTCGCGGACCTGGACCTCGATGAGGGAGCGCTTCTCCTCCACCACCATGATGAGGTCGAGGCCCTCCGCGAAGGCCACGAGTTCGCGCCGCGACAGCGGCCAGGGGCAGGCGACCTTGTAGAGGCGCAGGCCCATGTCGCTGGCCTTGACCTCGTCGAGGCCGAGATCGTCGAGGGCCTGCCGGACGTCGAGGTAGGACTTGCCCACCGTGATGACGCCGATCTTCGGCCGGCGCCCGCCCGAGAGCACGATGCGGTTGAGGTTGTTGGCCCGCACGAAGGCCATCATCGCGTCGCGCTTGAAGTCCTGGAGGCGGGCCTCCTGCTCCAGGATGTTATCCGGCGTGCGGATGTTGAGGCCGCCCGGCGGCATCAGGAAGTCGTCGGGCCGGAGGATCTTCACCCGGTCGAGGCGCGCATCCACGCTCGCGGTCGACTCGATGTTCTCCTTCACGCACTTGAAGGCGACCCAGGCGCCGCAATAGCGGCTCATGGCGTAGCCGTAGAGGCCGTAATCGAGGATCTCCTGAACGCCCGCCGGGTTCAGGATCGGCATCATCACGTCGACGAAGTGGAACTCGGACTGATGGGCGACGGTGGAGGATTCCGCCGTGTGGTCGTCGCCCATCAGCGCCAGCACGCCGCCGTGCCGGGAGGTGCCGGCCATGTTGGCGTGGCGGAAGACGTCGCCCGAGCGGTCGACGCCCGGCCCCTTGCCGTACCAGAGCCCGAACACGCCGTCGTGGCGGCCCTCGCCGCGCATCTCGGCCTGCTGCGAACCCCAGACCGCGGTGGCGGCCAGCTCCTCGTTGAGCCCCGGCTGGAAGACGATGTTGGCGTGGTCGAGGACCTTGCGGGCGCGAAACAGGTTCTGGTCGAGGCCGGCGATCGGCGAGCCGCGGTAGCCGGAGACGAAGCCCGCGGTGTCGAGCCCGGCGGCCTTGTCGCGGGCCTGCTGCATCAGCAGCATCCGGATCACCGCCTGCGTGCCGGTGACGAAGACCTGTTCGCGCGAGAGGTCGTACTTGTCGTCGAGGCTGACAGACCTGAGGGTCGGGGCGACCGGGCGCTGGCCCATTGGGTTTCCTCCGTCACACACCCCCGGGGCCGCCGGCGGTCCGGTTCGGCCGATCCTGCACGGAGCCCCAATATGTCAGCAATGCTGACATTCTTTGGGATGATCGTCAATCGGAGGTCGGCCTCCCCTCGCCCGTTCGGGAGAGGGGTTCTCCCCCGCGCCCGTCCGGGCGGGCGGCGCCTTGCCCGCCCGGCGGAATACCGGCATCACGGACGACCTTCGCCGCGGAACCCGCCATGCCGCTTCAGCCCGACATCCTCGCCGCGATCGGCCACACGCCACTCATTCTCCTGAAGCGCGCCTCGGCCGAAACCGGGTGCCGCATCCTCGGCAAGGCGGAATTCATGAATCCGGGCCAGTCGGTGAAGGACCGGGCCGCCCTGTTCATGGTGGAGGCGGCCGAGCGCGCCGGGCTGATCCGGCCGGGCGGCACCATCGTGGAGGGCACGGCGGGCAATACCGGCATCGGGCTCGCGATGGTCGGCAACGCCAAGGGCTACCGCACCGTCATCGTCATCCCGGAGACGCAGTCGGTGGAGAAGAAGGACGCGCTGCGGCTCGCGGGCGCGACCCTGGTGGAGGTACCGGCCGTCCCCTTCGCCAACCCGAACAACTACGTGAAGGTGGCCGGCCGCCTCGCCGAGCGGCTGAGCGCGACCGAGCCGGCCGGCGCCTTCTTCGCCGACCAGTTCGACAACACCGCGAACCGGGCCGCCCACGTGGCGACCACCGGACCGGAGATCTGGGAGGCGACCGGCGGCGAGGTGGACGGCTTCATCTGCGCGGCCGGCACCGGGGGCACGCTCGCCGGCACCGCCGAGGCGCTGCGCGCCCGCAACCCGCGGGTGACGATCGGCCTCTCCGACCCGCAGGGCTCGGCGCTCCACCGCCACTACGCCACGGGCACCCTCAAGGCCGAGGGCAACTCGATCACCGAGGGCATCGGCCAGGGCCGCATCACCCGCAACCTCGACGGCTTCACCCCCGACGTCTCCTACGAGATCCCGGACGCGGAGGCGCTGCCCCTGGTCTTCGCTCTCCTCGCCGAGGAGGGTCTGTGCCTCGGCGGCTCCTCCGGCATCAACGTGGCGGGCGCCATCCGGCTCGCCCGGCAGCTCGGGCCCGGCCACACCATCGTGACCATCCTGTGCGACGGCGGCACCCGCTACGCCTCGAAGCTGTTCAACCCGGCCTTCCTGCGCGAGCGCGGGCTGCCGGTGCCGGCCTGGCTCGCGGCGCCGCGCCCGATCGATCCCGGATTCGTCTGAGCGCCGGATTAAGTTCGCGGCCTCGTCCGTTCACCGGATATGAGACCTCGCAAGCGACTCGACGTCGTCGACCTCGTGGTGCCCCTGCGGCGCTACGCCCGGGCGTTGACGCGCGACCCGACCCAGGCCGACGACCTCGTGCACGACGCCCTGGTGCGCGCCCTGGAGCACCAGGGTTCGCTGCGCGGGGGCACGAATCTGCGCACCTGGCTGATGACGGTGCTGCACAACGCCTTCATCGACGGCCAGCGCCGCCGGCAGGTGGAGGCCCGCTACGCCGACTCGCTCGGGCACCTCGCCGACGAGGCGGTGCCGCCGGCCCAGGACAGCCATGTGCGCCTCGCGCAGATCCGCGAGGCCTTCGGCCGCCTGCCGGAGGAGCAGCGGGCGGCCCTGCATCTCGTGACCATCGAGGGCCTCGCGTACCAGGAGGCCGCGGACGTGCTCGGCATCCCGATCGGCACGCTGATGTCGCGCCTCGGGCGCGCCCGCGCCGCCCTGCGCAGTTTCGAGAACCGCGCCCCGGCCCTGCCGGCCCCCGCCCCGTCTCCTCCGCGCCTGCGGGTGGTCCAGGGCGGGGGACGCGCGGAGGACAATCCATGACGGGAGCCCGCCCGCACCCCGTCCCGTGGAGCAGAGACCGATGACCGATCCGATCACCGAGAGCGACCTGAACGCCTATATCGACGGGCAACTCGACCTCGGGCGCCGGATCGAGGTCGAGGAGCACCTCGCCGCCAACCCGCAGGCCGCCGCCCGCGTGATGGCCGATCTGCGCACCCGCGACGCGCTCAGCGCCGCCTTCGCGCCCGTCCAGCCGAATCTCCGGCCCGGCCCGGTGCCGGAGCGGATCGCGCTCGCGGCCCGCCGGCTCGACCGCGCGCTGACGTGGCGCCGCATCGGCGCGCGCTTCCAGCGCGCCGCCGTGGTCGCGCTGCTGGTGGGGACCGGCTGGCTGATGCATGCGGATTCGGGGCTCGTGGCCTCGGCCCAGACGCCGCCCTTCCTGGAGGAGGCGCTGCAGGCGCGCCAGACCGCGCAGCTGCGTGCCCGGGTCGCCTCGCTGCGTCCGACCCCGGCCTACGACCGCGCCGGCATCGAGGCGGCGACCAGGATCCGCCTGCCCGACCTGCCGGGCGACTGGCGCGTGAACGACCTGCAGATCTTCCCCGGCCGCAGCGGCGCGGGGGTGGAGATCGCCATCGAGGCGGGGGCGCTCGGCCCGGTGGCGCTGTTCGCCACCCGCACACCCGACACGGAGGCGATCTCGCCCGAGGTCGTGCGCGCCGCCGATGCCGTGACGGTCTACTGGAAGACCGGCCACACCGCCTTCGCGCTCAGCGGCTCCCGCGACGAGCCGGCACTCGGGCGCGCCGCCGCGACCCTCGCGGCCCTGACACCCTGATCGCCTTTCCCCGCCGGCCGACGGGCGGCGGGACCAACCCGAGGACCACGACACCGATGAACACGCCTTTCGCCTGGCAGGCCCGCCCGGCCGCCTCCGCCGCGGCCTTCGACGAGGGCCTGCGGCAGCACATGCTGCGGGTCTACAACTACATGGGGCTGGGGCTCGCGCTCACCGGCCTCGTCGCCTTCGCGGTGGCCTCGACCCCGGCCATCGCCCAGCCCCTGTTCGGCACGCCTCTCAAGTACGTGGTGATGCTGGCGCCGCTCGCCTTCATCCTGTTCCTGTCGTTCCGCATCGAGCACATCTCGGCGGGCACCGCTCAGACCCTGTTCTGGTCCTTCTGCGCCGTGATGGGCCTGTCGCTCGCCTCGGTCTTCCTGGTCTTCACCGGCACCAGCATCGCCCGCACCTTCTTCATCACGGCGGCGATGTTCGGCGCGACCAGCCTCTACGGCTACACGACCAAGCGCGACCTGTCGCAAATGGGCTCGTTCCTGATGATGGGCTTGATCGGCCTGGTCATCGCGAGCCTCGTGAACATCTTCCTGGCCTCGAGCGCCCTGCAATTCGTCATCTCGCTCATCGGCGTCGTGATCTTCGTCGGCCTCACCGCCTACGACACGCAGTCGATCAAGGAGCAGTATTCCGAGCATTGGGGCCAGGAGGCGACCAGCAAGCTCGCGGTGTTCGGCGCGCTCTCGCTCTACCTGAACTTCATCAATCTGTTCCAGCTGCTGCTGAATCTCACCGGCGAGCGGGAATAGGCGAAACCCCGATCCCCTCTCTTCCCCCTCGGAGAGGGGCACCGCGCGCACCGTTCGGCCGGGGCGCATGGTCCGACGGCCCGGGATGTGCACATCCCGGGCCGTCGTCGTTGACGGGATGCGCTACGGCTTCTTGGGCTCCTCGGCCTTGGGCGCCGCGTCGGTCTTCTCGATCTTGGCCTGCTCGCGCAGCTTGGTGATGATGTCCTGCTGCGTCTTGCGGGTCAGGTAGGCGTCGATCTGCTCCTTCATCTCGTCGAAGCCGGGCACCGGCTTGGTGCGCTTCTCCTCGACCTTGATGACGTGCCAGCCGAACTGCGTCTTGACCGGATCCGAGACCTTGCCGGGATCGAGCTTGAAGGCCGCCTCCGCGAAGGGCGCGACCATCCGCTCCTTGGTGAACCAGCCGAGGTCGCCGCCCTCGGCCTTGGAGCCGGGATCCTTCGAGGTCTCGGCCGCCACCTTGGCGAAATCCTCGCCGCCCTTGATGCGCCCGGCGATCTTCTTGGCCTCCGCCTCGCTCTCCACGAGGATGTGACGGGCGTGCACCTCCTCCTCCGGCTTCATCGCCTTGACGGTCTCGTCGTAGAGCGCGCGGGCGGCCTCGGGCGTCACGGCCTTCTTGCCCTCGCGCTCCAGGTACTCGTCGAGCAGGAGCTTGTCGCGGAAATAGGCGAGCTTGCGGGTGAAGTCGGGGCTCTCGCCGATCTTGGCCTTCTCGGCCGCCTGGGCGCCGAGCTTCAGGTCGACCATGTAGTCGACGAGCAGGGACTTCTTCTGGTCGTCGCCCACGCCCGGCAGGGACAGGGCCGGGTCGTCGGCCGCGACGGCGAGGTCGCCCGCCGTCACCGGGGCGCCGTTCACGCGGGCCACCACCGTGTCGGGCGCCTGGGCCGGTGCTTGAGCGGGCGCCTGCTGCGCGGCGGCCGGCAGCGCGAGGACGAGCGCGAGGGCGCCGGTGCGCCAGAGGAGGGAGCAGGTCTTCATCGGACGATCCTTGGGCCTGTGCGCGATTGCCGTCTCGGGCAAGGTCGGCGGACAGGTGGCTCAGATCGGCCGGCAACACAAGCGGCGGGGGGCCGCAGCGTCGCCCGGGACGACGCTGCGGCACCGCACGGGCCGGGGTCGGACGGTCGGGTTCAGAAGGTCGGCTTGCCCGGCAGCACCACCTCCAGGCGGTCGCCGCGGCGGGCGAACCCGATCTCGGTGGCGGCCGTGCCGGCGGCACCCGGCACCGAGAGGCTGACGCGCTGGTCGGGCGCGAGGGTGGTCACGACACGGACGGGGGTCTCGTCGGCGGCGAGCGTGGCGACCACGCGAAAGCCGTCGCGCTCGACTGTGTAGTAGGCGGTGCCCTGGACGCGGCCGAGATCGAGGCTGTGGGCCTGCTGCGGACGCAGTTCGGCGGCGCCGGCGGCCGTCGTGGCGAGGAAGCCGAGCGTGAGGAGGCTGAGGATGCGCATGGGAGGTCCTGGTGCGGTTCTGTCCGGCGCGATCTGCGCTGCGGAAAGCCGGCGTGACCGGGAGACCTCAATTTATTTTTCCCTTCATGCGCTGCAACGCAAATTTTTGCATCGCACAAATGCCGGCGGTGCATGGCCAAGCCGGATCGGTGACGTAGAGCAGGACGCCACGCCGGCCGAACCGAGCGGCGGCGCGACCGTTGCGCCCCATGCCGCTGCGCGCGAGAGTTCCGATCGGATGCCGCCCCGATGAGCACCTATCGCTTCGACCGGATCCTGAAGCCCCGTTCCGTCGCGCTCGCAGGCGCGAGCGGGCGGTCGACCTCGTTCGGGGCCGCGATCCTGCGCAACCTGCGCGGGGCGGCGTTCCCCGGGCCGATCTGGCCCGTGAACCCGCAGCGCGACCGCATCGACGACCTGCCGTGCTACCCCGCTATCGACGCCCTGCCGGAGGCCGCCGACCTCGTGGTGGTGGTCTCCCCGCCCGACACGGTGGCCGGGATCGTGGCGGCGGCGGGCGCGCGCGGCTGCGGCGGCGCCGCGATCGTCACGGCGGGCCTCGGCAGCGGCCCGGATTCGCCGGCCGAGGCGGCCCGCCGGGCGGCGCGCGCCCACGGCCTGCGGCTCATCGGCCCCGAATGCATGGGCCTCGCGGTGCCTGGCGCACAGCTCAACGCCAGCCTGCTCGCCCGCATGCCGCCGAAGGGCGACCTCGCGCTGATCTCCCAGTCGCGCACCGTGGCGGCCGGCATCGTCGAATGGGCGGCGGGGCGGGGCTACGGCTTCTCGGGGGTGCTCTCGCTCGGCCTCGCCCTCGACGTCGACATCGCCGATTGCCTCGACCATTTCGCGGAGGACCGCGGCACCCGGGCGATCCTGCTCCACCTGGAATCGATCGCGGACGCGCCGAAGTTCATGTCGGCGGCCCGGGCCGCCGCCCGCGCCAAGCCCGTGGTGGTGCTGCGCTCAGGGAGGCACGAGGCGGCCGCCCCGGGCCCGTTCGCCACCCACAGCGGCATCCTGGCGCGGCCGGACGCGGTCTACGACGCCGCCTTCCGGCGCGCCGGGCTGCTGCGGGTCCAGGCCCTGCCCGAGATGTTCTCGGCCGTGGAGACGCTCGGGCGCCAGCGGCCCTTCCCGGGCAAGCGCCTCGCCGTGGTGACGAACGGGCGCGGGGTCGGGGCGCTGGCGGTGGACCGGCTCGCCGATCTCGGCGGTACGCTGGCCTCGCTCTCCGAGGAGACCTGCGCCCGCCTCACCGCCGCGCTGACCGCCGCCGGCTCGCCCACCGACAGTTCGCCGGCCGACAGTTCGCCGGCCGACCCTTGGCGCAACCCGCTCGACCTCGGGGCGGATGCGGACGGGGCGCGCTACGCCGCCGCCCTCGACCCGCTGCTGGCCGACCGCGGCAACGACGCGGTGCTGGTCGTCAACGTGCCCACTGCCCTGTCGGGCGGCGAGGACGTGGCCGAAGCGGTGGCCGGCGCGGTGCGGCGCGCCCGGCAGGCCAGCTTCCGCGCCAAGCCGGTCTTCGCGGTCTCGATCGGGGACGGGATGGCGGCCACCGAGGTGCTGCGCTCGGCCGGCATCCCGCGCTTCCCCACCGACGCCGAGGCGGTGGAGGGCTTCATGCACCTCGTGCGCTACCGCGAGGCGCAGGACGACCTGATGAAGACCCCGGCCTCGCTGCCGCAGGACTTCACCCCCGACGTCGCGGCGGCGCGCCGCATCGTCGGGGCGGCGGTGGCGGCCGGGCGCAGCTGGCTCGACCCGCGCGAGGTCGCGGGGCTGCTCGCCTGCTACGCCATCCCGACCCTGGAGGTGCTGTTTGCGCCGGATGCCAACGCGGCGGCCGGCGCGGCCTGGCCGTTCATCGCGGCCGGGCGCACGGTGGCGCTCAAGGTCGTCTCCCCCGACATCGTGCACAAGTCCGACATCGGCGGGGTTCACCTCGACCTCACCAGCGAGGCGGCGGTGCGCGAGGCCGCCGCCGCGATCCTGGCCCGGGCCGCCCGCGACCGGCCGGACGCCGCCGTGACGGGCTTCGTGGTGCAGCCGATGCTGCGCCGGCCCAAGGCCCGCGAGCTGATCGCCGGGCTCGCCGATGACCCGGTCTTCGGGCCGGTGGTGGTCTTCGGGCGCGGCGGCACCGCGGTCGAGGTGGTGGACGACCGCGCGCTCGCCCTGCCGCCCCTCGACCTGCGGCTGGCCGCCGAGCTGATCGGGCGCACCCGCGTCTCGCGCCGGCTCAAGGCCTACCGGGACGTCGCGGCGGCCGACGAGCAGGCGGTGGCCCTGGTGCTGGTCAAGATCGCCCAGCTCGCCGCCGACCTGCCGGAGGTGCGCGACCTCGACATCAACCCGCTGCTCGCCGACGAGACCGGCGTGATCGCCCTCGACGCCCGGGTCGCGGTGGCGCCCGTGACCGGACGGCGGCGCGATGCCGGGGCGGGACCGAGCCACGCCCGCTTCGCCGTGCGCCCCTACCCGGCCGAGTGGGAGCGCCGCATCCGCCTCGACGCGCAGCCGATCCTCATCCGCCCGGTGCGGCCGGAGGACGAGGGCCTGTTCGAGGAGTTCTTCCGGCACGTGAGCGAGACCGACCTCCGGCTGCGCTTCTTCGCGCCGGTGCGCGACTTCAGCCACGCCTTCCTGGCCCGGCTGACGCAGCTCGACTACGCCCGCGCCATCGCGTTCGTGGCCCTCGACGAGGGCAGCGGCGCGATGATGGGCGCCGTGCGCCTGCACGCCGATGCCAACCACGCCTCCGGCGAGTACGCGATCCTGGTGCGCTCCGACCTCAAGGGCCTGGGGCTCGGCTGGGCGCTGATGGGGCTGATGATCGAGTGGGCGCGGGCCGAGGGCCTGCGCCACGTCGAGGGTCAGGTGCTGCGCGAGAACACGACGATGCTCGCCATGTGCCGCAAGCTCGGCTTCGATCTGCGCAGCGATCCCCAGGACCCGGAGGTGATGCTGGTGCGGCTCGCCGTCGGGGAGGTCGCGGCCGGGCCGCCCGCCCCGTGATCCGGCCTCACGCCGGCGGTCCGGCGAGGTCCGTCAGGGCCGCGAGGGTGAGGTCGCGCGTGCGCCGCGCCTGCTCCAGCAGCGCGGCGTGGCCCGCGCCCTCCTGCGCGGCCACCTCCAGCCGGCGGCAGATCTCGGCGAGGCGGGGGCAGCCCATCATGCCGGCGGTCGAGATCAGCCCGTGGGCCTCCCGCCCCACCGCCTCGGGCGCCGCGTCGTGGAAGGCGGCCCGCATCAGCGCGATCAGGCGCAGGACGAGCCGCTCGACGGTCTGCGCGCCGATCATGTCGCGCAGCTCCCGATGCGCGTCCGGGTCCAAGACCGGCAGCGCCTCCAACTCCGGCGGACCGGGTCCGGCCGCGTCGTCCATCATCGCAGGATCCTTGCGTCACCCCCGGTGATAGCCCGTGCGGGCCGACCCCGCCATAGGCGCGGATCCGGCCCGAAGGGCCGCGCCCTCACGCGATCATCGAGGGAACGGCATCCGCCGCGAGGATCCGGCGGGCCTCCGCCGCGTCCTCGTGCATCCGCGCCGTGAGCGCCTCGGCGCTGGCGAAGCGCGCCTCGCCGCGGATGTAGCCCACGAACTCGACCGCGATGGTCCGGCCGTAGAGGTCGCCCGAGAAGTCGAACAGGGTCGTCTCGAGGAGCGGCGCGCCGTTGTCGAAGGTGGGGCGGCGGCCGTAGCTCGCCACCCCGTCGCGCAGGCTGCCGTCGGGCAGGCGCACGCGCACCGCGTAGATGCCGTGGGCGAGCCCGCATCCCGGCAGCGCGACGTTGGCGGTGGGGAAGCCCAGCGTGCGCCCGCGCTTGTCGCCGTGGCGCACCTCCCCCTGCACGAACCAGCGGAAGCCGAGCAGGCGGTTGGCCCGCGCCACGTCCCCGGCCTCCAGGCTCGCGCGGATCGCGCTCGACGAGACTGGGCTCTCGCCCGTCTCGGCGGTCACCGCCTCGACCACTCGGCAGGCGAGGCCGTTCTCGGCGCAGAGCGCGGCGAGCACGGCGGGCGTGCCCTCCCGGCCGCGGCCGAAGTGGAAATCGTGCCCGATCACCACGCCCGAGAGCCCGAGTTCGCCCTTGAGGAGCCCGGTCACGAAGGCCGCCGCCCCGGTCCCGGCGAGGGCGGCGTCGAAGCGGCGCACGAACACGCCGTCCACCCCCAGCCGGGCGAGCACCGCGAGCTTCACCGCCTCGTCGGTGAGGCGGAACATCGGGGTCGCGGGGGAGAAGAAGCTGCGCGGGTGCGGCTCGAAGGTGAGGACGGTGCTCGGAGCGCCGACGGCCGCCGCCTCGCGGCGCACCGCCGCGATCAGCGCCCGGTGGCCCTGGTGCAGGCCGTCGAAATTGCCCAGGGCCGCCACGGCCCCGCGCAGACCCGGCGGGATCGGCGCGCCGTCGCGGTTCACGATCAGGCGCGGAGGGGCGGACGGCGCCGCCGAACCCTTCGCGGCGGTCTCGTCGCTCGACGGCATGAGGCTCCGAATCGGTTCATCGCAAGGGGGGCTCCCCGCGGCGGGGAGAGGCCTCCGGCCGAGGCGGGCGCGACCCTGTCGAAAAGCACCCGGGGGGTCAAGCACGGCCGACCGGGTGCGCTCCGCCCGGCCCACCGGCGCGCGGAGCATCCCCACAGTATGGCCGAGTAGCGCGACAATCGTGGCGCATCATGCCGGGCCCAGGACTTCGCAGCCGCGTCGTCGTCAGGCCGGCGGCAGGCCTCTCGCGGCCTCTTGCGGCCTCTTGCGGCGGGCGCGAACACTCCGGCGCCTCGGGCGATATCAGGCGGCGACAATCCTCGCCCGCGCGCCCCCTGTCCTCTCGGATACGGCGTCCAGTTCCTCGCCACGAGAACTTGCCCGCGCGCGTATTGTGTTCGGAGTGTGACATGTGAATCACGCCGAGTTCGCGCAGAGTCGTGTAAGTCTCAAGGTCGGCTGATTCGGGAGCTGGTGATGGCGGCGGGGCGTGGGCGGACTGGATTTGTTAAGTCTTTGTTAACGAGTGGAAGCCTGATTCTGCTCGGGGGTGCGTCGCCGGCCGTCGCGCAATCGATCTTCTGCCCGAGCGCCGCCGTGACGGCGCAGATCGGCAACAGCCTCCTGGACGGGACCACCGCGCCCTATACGCTCCAGAACGGAAACTGCACCAACGGCGTCACCGGCTCGGGCGCCTTCTCGGGCGCCGCGCTCGCCAGCCAGTCCCTCAGCGACCTGTCGCAATCCGCCACCACCGAGACCAACCGCACCACATCGAGCGCCATCGCCAACCGGCGCGCCGAGGAGACGCAGCGCTCCGCCGACGCGGACCGGCAGCGTCAGCGTCAGCGGGACACGGACGCCCGCAACGAGCAGGCCCGCGAGCGCCGCCGCAGCGACCAAGCCGGCGAGCGCCGCCGCACCGAGCGGCGGCAGGATGCGCGCTCGCAGCGCGCAACGGAGCGGCGGCGCGAGAGCGACCGCCGCGACGAGGCGGCTCGCACGCGGCGGGCCGAGGCACGGACGCAGGCCGCGCGGACCCGCCAGGAGGAGGCGCGCCGGGATGCCGAGCGGGCGCGCCGGGCCGACGCCGCCGAGGAGCGTCGCGAGGCCGCCGCCGCGTCCCGCCGGGCGCAGGCACGCCAGGCCGCGGAGCGCCGGGCCGCGGCCGAGGAGCGCCGGGACGAGGCCGCCGCTCGCCGCATGCGCGCCCGGCCCGACTCCGAGTCCCGCGCCTACGAGCCGCCTCCGCCCTCCGGCCCCGGGCCGCGCCCGATCGTGCGCAAGGGCTACGACGTCGAGCCGGTGCCCGTGTACGTCCCGCCGCCGCAGGGGCCGCGCTTCGGCGCCTTCGCGACCGGCTACGGCGATTTCGAGCAGCGCTCGGGCCGCTCGGCCGGGGCGGTCCAGTACGATGCCGGCGGCGGGGTTCAGACCTTGCCGTTCACCGTCCTGCAGCGCAGCACGACGCGCACCGGCGGCTTCCTCGGCGGCATCGACCTGACGGTGCGCGACATCGCCGAGCCGGGTGACGGCGCGATCTTCGGCCTCATCACGGGCTACACCGACACCTCGATCGCCATCTCGACCCGGACGCTGCCGCAGAATCCCGGGTTTCCGCCGAACGGCGCGGCCTCGACGCGGGTCTCCCTCACCGGTCCGTCGGTCGGCGCCTTCGCCACCTACTTCAACGGCGGCTTCTCGTTCGACCAGACCCTCAAGGCGGACTTCTTCGGCCTCGACCAGACCTTCCGGGAAGCCGCGGGCTTCACGGGCCTCGTCACGAACGTCGCCAATCTCGCGGGCTCGGGCCGCACGGGCGTGACGCAGCTCTCGGCCTTCGGCAACGCGAACTACCGGTTCTTCGCGAGCGACACGGTCTGGTTCGAGCCGACGGTCGGCTACCAGGTCACGCATTCGTTCTACGAGGCGAGCGCGGCCCAGCTCGGCCTGCGGGACGGCAACCTCGTCCGGGTGCAGGGCGGCGCCCGCTTCGGCTTCGAGACCTTCCTGGGCGCCACCCGCCTCACCACGATCCTGACCGGCCTCGCCTACGAGAACGTCCTCATCGACGGCGGCTTCATCCAGGCGGGAGCCTTCGGCAGCAACGTGCTCGCCCTCAACGACGAGGGCAAGCTGCGCGGCCAGGGCATCCTCACCTTCGCCCTCGACCACGGCAACGGCCTGTCGAGCTTCGTGCAGGGCGACGTGCGGGGCGGCGACCGCTACTTCGCGGCGGGCGGGCGCGCGGGCTTCCGCTACCAGTGGTGAGCGCTCACTCCACCCGCACCACCGCGTAGCCGTCCTGCGCCAGGAGGCTCACCAGCCCGGCCTCGCCGGGCAGGTGGGCGGTGCCCACGGCGATGAAGGCGCCGCCCTGGTCGAGCAGCGGCCGCGCCCGCTCCCGCAGGCGGCGGTTGCGCCGGTCGATCAGCCGGTCGAGGAAGGCGGCGGGCAGCCGCGCGCCCGGCTCGCCGGGCAGGGGCTCGCTCGCGCGCATCCAGGCGAGCAGCCCGCCCGCGTCGCGGGCGACGTAGCGGGCGATGGTGGTCTCGACCGCATCCTCGGCCAGGGGCGCTTGGCGCAGCACCGCGCGCAGCAGGTCGCGCTCGGCCGGTGCGGGGAGGTCGGCGAAGCTGCCGATCTGCTCCTCCAGCGTCTCCAGGCCCACCACCGCGATGCCGCGCGCCCGGGCGCGGCGGGCGAGCACCCGCTCGGCATGGGCCGCACGATGGGCCGCACGCCCCTCCCCCGCGGTCCGTCCACCCGACGTCTTGGCGCAGGGCGGCAGGTCGAGGACCAGGGCCAGCACGGCGGGCCTGAGCGATGCGGCCGAGGGCGGCAGGCCGCGCGCCTCGATCAAGGCGCGCAGACCCGCGGCCTCCTCCGCATCGAGCAGGTCCGCGGCGGACCGGCCGGGCTCCGCCGCCAGGGCGGGCGCCTCCGCGAGGGCGCGTCGCGCCTTGAGGCTGCGCGGGGCCTCGTCGATCTCGACCGCGAGGCGGCGCGCGGCGTCGAGCGCCGCGAGGGCGGCGGCCGGGAACCCCACCACCCGCGGGTCGCTGAGGTGCAGGGTGCCGAACAGGTGGGAGGGCGCCACCCCGTCCCGGCTGACGCGAAACAGGATGCCCTGCGCGTGCGGCACCCGCCGCCCGGCCTCGATCTCCGCCCAGGCGGCGGGCGCGGTCGCCTGGAGCGCCGGGAACAGGTCGCGGCCCGCGCACGCCGCCCCGGCGGGGCCGGCGCCCGCCGCCGCGCCCAGCAGGCAGGCGAGCGCCCGCGCCGCACCATGCCGTCCGCCCCTCATGGCCCTGCTCCCGGTCCGCCCAGGCTTATGCCACGTCCCGCGCCCGCATGCCTCCCCGCGCCCGCTCCGGCCGTCCGTGATCCGGATCACGGACGGACCGCCCGGACGATGCGACGCGCGCGCAGCCGGTGCGCGGCCGCACCTCCGCGGCGGGCGGGGGGTGCGATGGACGATCCGTCCGCGCCGCCACCTGTGCTATGCTGGCGCGGTGCCTGGGGGATGGGCGATGCGTCTCGGCCGCGGGTTGATCGGAGGTCTCCTCGCCATCGTCTTCGCAGCCGCGGCGATCGGGCCCGCCGCCGCGGGCGATGCGGAGACCTGTGCCCGCTCGGCCGCCGACCCGGATGCCGGCATCCCGGCCTGCACCCGGCTCCTCGACCAGGAGCGCAACCCCGCCGCCGTGCCGGGGCTCTACAACAACCGGGCGGTCGCCAAGGTGATGCGCGGGGACCATCGCGGCGCCATCGACGACCTCACCCGCGCCCTCGACCGCCAGCCCGCCTTCACCGACGCGCTCAAGAACCGCGGCATCGCCTGGCACATGCTCGGCGAGTACGATCGCGCCATCGCGGATCTCACCCAGGCGCTGCGCCTCGACCGGCGCTCTCCCGCCATCCTCAACGCCCGCGGCGCGGCGCTGATGGGCAAGGAGGAGTACGACCGGGCGGTGACCGATTTCGACGCGGCGATCGCGCTCGACGGCAAGTTCTTCCGCGCCTTCGCCAACCGCGGCCTCGCCTACCTGCACAAGCGCGATCTCGACCGGGCGCTCGATGACTTCAATGCGCTGATCCGGCTGCGGCCGAACGATCCGCTGGGCTACGAGAACCGGGCCGCGCTGCTGCTGGACCGGGCCGAGTTCGACGGCGCGATCGCGGATTACAACACCGCGATCCGCCTCAACCCCAACGCCTGGCGGGCCTACAGCCGGCGCGGGGAGGCGTGGCGCCTGAAGGGCGAGAAGCAGCGCGCGCTCGCCGACCACGCCAAGGCCATCGCCCTCGAAGCGGCGCCGGAGGCCTACAACAACCGCGCGCTCGTCTGGAAGGACATGGGCCAGCTCGACAAAGCCCTGGCCGATTGCGACGAGGCGCTCCTCAACAATCCGCGCCACGGGCTGGTGCTCGCCAACCGCGGCGAGATCCTGCGCCTCAAGGGCGATCTCGCCCGCTCCCTGGACGACCTGAACCGCGCGGTGGCGGCCAATCCCCGCTCGCCCGTCGCCCTGACCTTCCGGGGCGACACCTACCGGGCGGGACGCCAGACCGAGCGGGCGATCGCCGATTACGACGAGGCGCTGCGGATCCTGCCGGACTTCGTCGCCGCCTATACGGGGCGCGGGCTCGCCCGCGAGCAGAAGGGCGAGACCGCGCTCGCCCGGGCGGATTTCGAGAAGGCGATGGGCCTCTCGCCCGACCGCGACGCCGGCCTGGCGCGGCCCGCCCAGGCGCTCGCCCACGAGCGCATCGCCGCACTGGCGACCGCCCAGACCGAGCAGGCGCGCAGCGTCGTGCGGGCCGCCGAGTCGCGGGTCGCCGAGGAATCGGCCAAGCGCGCCTCGGCCACGCAGGCCGCCGAGGACGCGCGCGAGGCGCGCCTGCGCGCCGAGGCCGATGCCCGCGAGAAGGGCCGGGCGGAGAGCCAGGCCCGGGCCGAGTTCGAGGCCCGGGTGAAGGCCGAGGCGCGGGCCGAGTCGCTGGCCGGCCTGCGCATGGCCGACGAGGCGCGCCGCACGGCGCTCGCCGAGGCCGCCCAGGCCCGCGCCGCCGCCGAGGAGGCGATGCGCACCGCCACCGCCGCCCGCGCGGCGGCGGATGCCGAGGCGAAGCTGCGGGGCGAGCAGGAGACGCGGGCGCGCGCCGACCTGATGGCGCAGATCGCCGCCTCGAACGCCGCGCTCGCCACCAGCCGCGCCGAGGCCGAGCGCGCCAAGGCCGCCGAGGAGCAGGCCCGCAGGAGCGCCGCCGAGGCCGAGGCGCGCGCCAAGGCCGCCGAGGCGGAGGCCGGCAAGGCCCTGCGGGAGCTGAAGGCGAAGCTCGCCGAGGCGCCCAAGGCCCCGCCCGCCGTCGCGACCGGCCGCCGGGTGGCGCTCGTCATCGGCAATTCGGCCTACCGGGACTTCGCGCTCCTCAACAACCCGCGCCGGGATGCCGACGCGGTGGCCAACGCCTTCCGCAGCCTCGGCTTCCAGACGGTGATCGCGGAAGCCAACCTGTCGCGCCAGAACTTCATCACCGCGCTGCGCCGGTTCGAGGATCAGGTCGAGAGCGCCGACTGGGCGGTGGTCTACTACGCCGGCCACGGGCTGGAGGTCGGGGGGATGAACTACCTGATCCCCACCGACGCGCAGCTCAACGCCGACCGCGACATCCAGGACGAGGCGATCACGGTCGAGCGCGTCCTCGTGGCCACCGAGAAGGCGCGCAAGCTGCGCCTCATCGTGCTCGATGCCTGCCGCGACAATCCCTTCGTGCCGCGCATGCGCCGCACCCTGGCCTCGACGCGCTCGGTGGGCCGGGGGCTGGCCAAGATCGAGCCGGAGGGCGGCACGCTCGTCGCCTTCGCGGCCCGCGACGGCCAGGTGGCGCAGGACGGCACCGGCGCCAACAGCCCCTTCGCGGCCGCCTTCGTGAAGCTGATCATGGAGCCCGGCCTCGAGATCAACATGCTGTTCCGCCGGGTGCGCGACGAGGTCTACGCCGCGACCAACCGCAGGCAGGAGCCGTTCACCTACGGCTCGCTGCCGGGCGAGGCGTTCTACTTCCGGCCGAAATAGGCGGGCACGATCCGGGCACGCAGCCCCCGCCTGCGTGTGGCTAAGCAGACTTGCGTTGGCAAGCCAACGC
>NZ_BPQQ01000035.1 GCF_022179325.1 Methylobacterium isbiliense
ACCAAACTCTCAAATGAACCATCGGAGTGGTCCGGCCTGAAGTATGGCTTTGAGCCGACGGAGGACGGACGCGATGGGAACGAAGAAGCACAGGCCGGAAGAGGTCGTGGCCAAGCTGCGGCAGGTGGACGTGCTGGTCTCGCAGGGGCAGAGCGTGGCTGACGCGATCCGCGCGATCGGCGTGAGCGAGGTCACGTATGACCGCTGGCGCAAGGAGTTCGGCGGGCTGAAGTCCGACCAGGTGCGCCGGATGAAGGGGCTGGAGGCCGAGAACGCCCGCTTACGCAAAGCGATCGCGGACCTCACGCTCGACACGCTGATCCTGCAGGAGGCGGCACGAGGATCCTTCTGAGCCCCGCGCGTCGATGCGCCTGCATGGAGCATGTCCGGACCGTGCTGACGGTCTCCGAGCGCCGGGCCTGTCGCGCCCTCGGGCAGCATCGCTCGACACAGGGCAAGAGGCCGCGCGGCGCGCCGACGCGAGACGGGGCGAGCAGATCATGGTCGCGCATCAGACGCAGCACGCGGCGCTTGGAGGTGCGCACGCCCTTGTGGCGCAGCCGCGCCCAAACCTTGCGGTGGCCCTCGCCGTGGAAGGGGCTGCCGGTGAGGGTGGCGCGGGTCGCCTCCAGCAGCGCCGCATCCGGCATCGGCCCGACCGGGCCAGGACGCCGCGACGGCTCCGGCCGTGCAGGTGAGAGATGCCGGTGGACGGTGGCGCGCGACACGCCCCAGATCCGGCACACCCGGGCCAGCCCGTAAACTGTGCCGCTGGACGGCGAGACGGCCCGGCTCATGGCCGCGACCTCCTGCGGGCCAAAGGGCCGGGGCCGCGCGCCTCCAGGGCGGCGATCTTGGCCTCCAGCAGTTCACGCTCCAGCAGCCTCTCGCCGAGCTTGGCCTTCAGCCGTCCGCTCTCCAACGCTTCGCCATCGGTGGGCCGGGTGGACAGGCTCGCCTCACCGTCCGCCAGGAAGGCGTCGCGCCAGCCCGACAGGGTCGCGGCCGTCACGCCCAGGCTGCGCGAGACGCTCTCCAGGTCCTCGCCGCGCAGCAGGCGCAGCACCGCATCGCGCTTGCGCTGCCGGGACATGCGCCCGCCGCGGCCAGGACCGGCCGCCTCTGCAACGGCCTTCACGTCTGTCGTCATCGTTCTCACCCCTGCCGCGGAGACCGTCCGCTTCTGGGGTGTCTCAAGCAACCGTGGGGCGGAGGAGGGCTGAAAGCGATGAGGCGCCGGGTTGAGTTCACATCGCCGTCCGAGGCGCACAATGGGTTTATGCTCAGGCCTCCGCACCGCTGAAGCGCACGGTGTGCCGATGGCGCGCGGCCGGGTGGGCGGCGTCCACGCGGTCGCGCCCGAACAGCTTCTGCCGAAGCGGGCCGGGGCGGTACGTGGCCGGGTAGCGACCGCGCCGCTGCAACTCGGGCACCACGAGATCAACGATGCCGGCGAAGGTCTCGTGCGCCACCACGTAGGCGAGGTTGAACCCGTCGACGCCGGTGGCCGCGACCCAGGCCTCCAGCGCGTCGCAGACGGTCGCGGGCGAGCCGGCGAAAACCGGCCCGATGCCGCCGATCCCGACATGCTCGGCCACCTCCCGCACCGTCCAGATCCGGCTCGGATCGGCGCGCGTGACGTTGTCCATGGCCGAGCGCCCGGCGTCGTTCTCGACGTGGCGGACCTGCGCGTCGAGGTCGAGGGTCGAGAAGTCGACCCCGGTCCAGCCCGACATCAGGGCGAGCGCGCCCTCGTGGCTGACGTAGGCGCGGTACTCGGCGAGCCGCGCCGCCGCGGCGGCGTCCGTCTCAGCGACCACCAGGGTGGCGAGGGAGTAGATCAGTAGGTCGCCGGGCGCGCGTCCTGCCTCCGCCGCCGCCTGCCGCAGCGCGGCCACGCGCGGGGCGATCACCTGCGAGGATGGGCCGGAGACGAACACGCACTCGGCGTGGCGCGCCGCGAAGCCGCGGCCCTTCGGCGAGGTTCCAGCCTGGTAGATGACGGGGGTGCGCTGGGGCGAGGGCTCGCCGAGATGCACGCCCTCGACCCGGAAATGCGGGCCGTGGTGGTGGACGGGTCGAACCCGCGATGGGTCGGTGAAGACGCCCGCCGCCCGGTCGCGTCGGACGGCCTCGTCGTCCCAGCTTCCCTCCCAGAGGGCGTAGACGACCTGCATGTACTCGTCCGCGAGGTCGTAGCGGTCGTCGTGCGCGCGTTGGCGGTCGAGGCCCATGGCCCGCGCCGCCGAGTCGAGGTAGCCGGTCACGACGTTCCAGCCGATGCGCCCGGCGGTCAGGTGGTCGAGCGTCGTCATGCGGCGCGCGAGCAGGTAGGGCGCCTCGTAGGACAGGTTCACGGTGACGCCGAAGCCGAGATGCTCCGTCACCGCCGCCATCGCCGGCACGACGAGGAGAGGATCGTTGACCGGCACCTGCGCGGCGTGCCGCAGGGCTGCGTCGGGCGAGCCGCCGAACACGTCGTAGAGGCCGACCACGTCGGCCAGGAACACGCCGTCGAACAGGCCCCGTTCGAGCAGCCGCGCGAGGTCGGTCCAGTAGGCGAGGGTGGTGTACTCCCCCGAGCGGTCGCGGGGATGCCGCCAGAGGCCGGGCGACTGGTGCCCGACACAGTTCATCTCGAAGGCGTTGAAGCGGATCATGGCTCACCGGTTCGGCGTGGCGGCGATGCGGGCCGCCCTGGCTGGCGATACGCCGGCCGGCGGCTCTTCGCGAGGGGCGGCGGCTACCACGTCGGCACGTAGGCGCCCTTGAAGCGGGCGAGGATGAAGTCCTTCACGGGCTGCGAACGGTAGGCCTCGACGAGCGTCCGCACCCAGGGCTTGTCCCGATCGGCCTCACGCACCGCGATGATGTTGACCCACGGTCCCTCCACCGGTTCCTTGATCAGAGGGTCGGTCACCGGCGAGAGACCGG
Organism: Methylobacterium isbiliense; assembly: GCF_022179325.1. Lineage (GTDB taxonomy): Bacteria > Pseudomonadota > Alphaproteobacteria > Rhizobiales > Beijerinckiaceae > Methylobacterium > Methylobacterium isbiliense. The sequence continues at coordinate 2,935 of NZ_BPQQ01000035.1, forward strand.
CCTGGAGGGCGTAGTTGTTGTTGATCGAGGCGGCGTCGACGTCGTCGAGCGCGCGGGCGAGCTGGGCAGCGTCGAGTTCGACGAAGCGGAAGCGCTTCGGGTTCTCGGCGATGTCCGCGACCGTCGCGGCGGCGTTGCCCGGGTCCTTGAGCCGGATCACGCCGTTCGCGTGCAGGATCTGCAGCGAGCGAGCGCCGTTCGAGGGATCGTTCTGGATCGCGATCGTCGCGCCCGCCGGGAGATCGCCGATGCGCTTGTAGCGCTTCGAGTAGATGCCCTGCGGCGAGGCCGTAGTGGTCGCGACCTTGACGAGGTTCCAGCCGGTCTTGGCGATCTGGTTGCGCAGATAGGGCTCATGCTGGAAGGAGTTCGCGTCGAGGTCGCCGGCCGCGAGCGCTTGGTTGGGGATCACGTAGTCGGCGAACTCGACGACCCGGATGTCGAGCCCGCGCTCCGCCGCGACCTTCCGGACCGCGTCCAGCACCTCCGCGTGCGGACCGGCGGTCACGCCGACCCGGAGACTCTGTGCCTGGGCAGCACCGGCGGAGAGGACGAGCGCCGCGGCCAAAATAGTGCGTTGGAACCAAGTCATCATGGGGATCTCCCGAGTGATGAGGCGTGGACAGCGCGCGGATGCGGGACGGGGACCGCGGCGGTCACGCCGCCGCCGCGAGCGCAACGTGATGGCAGGCGAGCGACACCTCCCCGCCGACGGGGCGCAGCATCGGTACCTCGGCCCGGCAGCGTGCGCTTGCCTGCGGGCAGCGATGCGCGAAGGGGCAGCCGCCCGGCACAGCCTCGCCCTCGCCATCGTCGCGCAGACGGGCGCGGCGGCCCGGCACGGCGTCGAGGAGATCCTGGGTGTACGGGTGGAGCGGGCGGGCCGTGATCCGCGCGCGCGGCCCGGTCTCGACGAGGCGCCCGCCGAGCATCACGGCAATCCGGTCGGCGACGTGATCGACCACCGCGAGGTCGTGGCTGATGAACAGGTAGGCGAGACCGAGGCTGGCCTGCAGGTCGTCGAGCAGGTTGAGCACCTGGGCCTGAACCGAGACGTCGAGCGCCGACACCGCCTCGTCGAGGACGATCAGCCGCGGGTCGAGGGCGAGCGCGCGGGCGATGCCGACCCGCTGCCGCTGGCCCCCCGACAGTTCGTGCGGGTAGCGCGCGGCGGCATCGGCCGGCAGGCCGACCCGGTCGAGGAGATCCCGCACGCGGGCTGCCCGTCCGGCCCGATCGCCGATCCCGTGGATGACGAGCGGCTCGGCCAGGAGCCGGCCGATGGTCCAGCGCGGATCGAGCGACGCGAAAGGGTCCTGGAACACCATCTGGGCGATCCGGCGCAGCGGTCTCAGCGCCGCCCGCCCGAGCCCGGTCACGTCGGTCCCCGCGAGGCGGATGGAGCCCGCCGTCGGCTCGACCAGGCGCAGGATCGCGCGCCCGAGGGTGGACTTGCCGCAGCCGGATTCGCCCACGAGCCCGAGCGTCTCCCCGCGGCGGAGGCTGAGCGAGACGCCGTCGACGGCGCGCAGGGTCCCGTGTGGCGTGGCGAAGTGCACGGCGAGGTCGCGCACCTCCAGGATGGGCTCAGCCAAAGGCGGCACGCGGGGTCTCCTGCGCGGCGAACTCGCCCGCGCGCAGACAGGCGGCGGTGCCGCCGTCGAGGACGATCAGATCGGGCCGCCCGATGCGGCAGGCCGGCAGCACCGCCGCGCAGCGCGGCGCGAAGGGGCAGCCGGCCGCACCGCGCTCGCCCAGGCCCGGCACCCGGCCCGGAATCTCGGGCAGACGCGGGCGCGCCCCGGTCCAGCCGGGCCGCGGTCGCGCCGCCAGCAGGGCGCGGGTGTAGGGATGGGCCGGGGCGGCGAACAGGGCGGAGGCCGCGCGGCTCTCGACCGCGCGGCCGGCATACATCACCAGCACCCGGTCGGCCCGGTCCGCCACCACGCCGAGATCGTGGGTGATGAGGACGAGCGCCGTGCGCGTCTCCTCCTGGATCTCGGCAATCAGGTCGAGCACCCGCGCCTGCACGGTGACGTCGAGCGCAGTCGTCGGCTCGTCGGCGACCAGCACGGCAGGCCGGCAGGCCAGCGCCATGGCGATCACCACGCGCTGGCGCATGCCGCCCGAGAGCTGGTGCGGATAGGCGTCGAGGCGCTGCTCGGCCTGAGGGATGCGCACGCGGCGCAGGAGATCGAACGCACGCCCGCGGGCCGCCCGCCAGGAGACGGCTTCGTGCGCCCGCACCGCCTCGGCGACCTGCTCACCAATCGTCAGCACCGGGTTCAGCGAGGTCAGAGGCTCCTGGAAGATCATCGCGATGCGCCCGCCGCGGTGGCGGCGCCAGATCTCCCGGCATGCCTGCGGATCGGCCTCGGCGAGATCGGTGCCGGCGATGCGCAGCCTGCGGGCCGAGGCCACCGCGTGACGCGGCAGCAGCCCGAGCAGCGCCAGCGCCGTCGCGGACTTGCCGCAGCCGGACTCGCCCACGATCGCCAGGGTCTCCCCGGGCCGGACCGCGAAGCCGAGATCCTCCACCGCCGGCAGGAGCGTGCGCCCGTGCCCCGGAAAGGAGACGAACAGGCCGTCGACATCGAGAACCGGATCCATCAGCGGCGCATCCGTCGGGGATCGAGCGCGTCGTTGAGCGCGTCGCCCAGGAGGTTGAGGCCGAGCACCACCGCCACGATGGCGAGGCCCGGCAGGGCCGCCACGTACCAGTCGGTGCGCAGCACCTCGCGGCCGGCCCCGACCATGCCGCCCCAGCTCACCACGTTCGGATCACCCAGGCCCAAGAAGGCGAGGCTCGACTCGGTGAGGATCGCGGTCGCGACCAGGATCGAGGCGGAGACCAGAACCGGCCCGAGCACGTTCGGCAGCACGTGGAGCAGGAGGATGCGCGCATCGCTCGCGCCAATTGCCACCGCGGCCTGCACCATCTCGCCGTCGCGCAACGCCAGCACCTCCGCCCGCACGATGCGGGCGAGGCTCGGCCACGCGGTCACACCGATGGCGAGCGTGATCGTGGTGAGCGACGGCTGGAGCACCGCGACGATCGCGAGCGCGAACAGGAAGGGCGGGATGGTCTGGAACAGCTCGGTCGCGCGCATCAGCACCGCGTCGAGCCGGCCGCGGTAGAAGCCCGCCAGCGCCCCGGCGCCGACCCCAATGCCGAGCGCGATCACGGCCGCGACGATCCCGACGAGGAGCGAGACGCGCGCGCCGTGAAGCAGCCCCGCGGCGAGATCGCGCCCCAGCATGTCGGTGCCGAGCGGATGCGCCCAGTCGGTGCCGGGCCACAGGAAGGGCAGCGCCACCATGTCGAGGGGATCGCCGGGGCTGAGGAGGCCCGCGGAGAGGGCGGCGAGGCCGACGAGCGCCAGGACCGCCAACCCGGCGGCGCCCGCCGGGCGGTGCAGCACGCTCAGCAGGAGCGGCGCCCGCGCAAAGGCGTCGGCCGGACCGCTCATCCCTGAAGCCCGATGCGGGGATCGAGCCGCGCATAGGCGAGGTCGACCGCGAGATTGGCCACGCCGACGAGGATCGAGCTGAGGAAGAGGATGCCGAGCAGGAGGTTGAGGTCGCGCTGGAACAGAGCCTCGAAGGCGAGCCGCCCGAGGCCGGGCCAGGAGAAGACGGTCTCGACCAAGACCGCCCCGCCCAAGATCGAGCCGACCTGGACGCCGACCGTGGTGACGATCGGCAGCGTGGCGTTGCGCAAGACGTGGCGCCACGCGATGCGTCCGTCCGCCAAGCCCTTCGCCCGCGCCGTGCGCACGAAGTCGCGGTCCTGCACATCGAGGACGCTCGCGCGCATCAGGCGCGTGTAGGTGGCCATGTAGAACAGGCCGAGCGTCGTCGGCGGCAGGACGAGATGGTGGGCGATGTCGAGGATCGCTCCGGGGCCGGAGGTCGCCCCGATTGCGCGCATGCCCCCGACCGGGAACCAGTCGAGCCACACCGCGAACACCACCGTGAGCATCAGCCCGACCCAGAAGACCGGCGTGGCGTAGAACAGGAGGGCGAGCCCGGAGATCAGCGCGTCCGCGAGGCCGCCGGCCCGGCGCGCCGCGAGGAAGCCGAGCGCGCCGCCGAGCAGCACCGCGAGGCCGATGCTGGCGCTCATCAGGAGCAGCGTCGCCGGCAACCGGTCGAGGATCAGCGTCGCGACGGGCAGGCCCTGCCGGTGCGAGAAGCCGAGGTCGAAGGTGACGAGCCGCAGGATGTAGTGGCCGAACTGCACGGGGAACGGCCGGTCGAGGCCGAACTGGCGGCGCAGGGCGGCGAGGTATTCGGGGCTCGCCGACCCGGATTCCCCGGCCAGCACCTGCGCCGCGTCGCCCGGCGCGAGGTGCAGGAGGAGGAAGTTGACGGTCCCGATGCTGAGGACCACGAGCACCATCTGGGCGAGCCGCCGCGCCCAGAACAGCCGCCCCGCTGGCGTGCGGATCATCGGCCTAGTTGCTCTTGGCTTCGGTGTTCTTGGCTTCGGTGCTCTTCGAGTCGGCCCGCGGGCCATCGAACCACGCGTTCTTCAGCGAGCCGTAGATCTGGTCGCCGCGCGTCACCACGTCCTTGAGGTCGGCGGCGTGGAGCGAGAAGAAGCGCAGTTCGATGAGCGGGATCGACGGCAGGTCGCGCTGCACGATCTGCTGGAACTGCTTGAAGAGCGCGATCCGCTTGGCCTGATCCGCCTCGCCCTGGGCCTGGGCGATCAGCCCGTCGATCTCCGGATTGCGATAGCCCGAGCCGTTGGTCCAGGGCGTGTTCTTGCCGATCCAGCCCGACCAGTAGGCCCGCGTGACGCCGACCTGCGGGTCCGAGAAGGCCGCGAACCACGTGCTGGAGATGTCGAAATCCCGGTCGCCGTAGACCCGCTTGGTGAAGGAGGCGGTGTCCTGGCTGCGGATCGTGACCTCGATGCCGACCCGCTTGAGCGCCTGCTTGAGGTACTCGCCCGTCCGCTTGTAGTCGTCGCCGTACGGGATGAAGTCGTGCGTGAGGGAGAAGCGCACGCCGTCGGGACCGCGCGTGAACCCGGCCTCGTCGAGCAGCGCTTCGGCGCGCTTGGGATTGAAGGGATATTGCGGCACGCTCTCGTCATGGAACGCGGCCAGCGTCGAGGGCACCGGGCTGATCGCCGGCTTGCCGAAGCCGTACCAGACGATCCGGGCGATGGCCTGCCGGTCGATGGCGTGCGCGATCGCCCGCCGCACGCGGACATCCTTGAGCTGAGGGTTGTCGACGTTGAGATCGAAGAACAGCCAGGGCGAGAGCCACTCGTAACCACGGGTCTCGACCCGGAGTGTCGGCAGCTTGCCCAGGCGCTCCGCGTCCTTGAGCGGCACGGGGCTGAAGGCGGCGTACTGGACCTCGCCCTTCTCCAGCGCCGCCGCGCGCGCCGCCGCGTCGGGGATCACCCGGAACACGATGCGGTCGAGGTAGGGCTTGTCCTTGTCCCAATAATCGGGGTTGCGCTCGAGCACGATGTGATTGCCGCGGCTCCACTCCTTGAACACGAAGGCGCCGGTCCCCACGGGCTTGTTGTTGTAGGGATTCGAGAGGATGTCCGTCCCCTCGTAGAGATGCTTCGGCAGGATCTGGGCGCCGTTCGAATTCACGGAACTCAGGATCGCCAGGGACGGCTCGGAGAGACGCAGGACCACGGTGTGGTTGTCGGGCGTCTCGACCGCCCGCACGCGCCCGAAGGTCGCCTGGTTGCGCGGATGGATCGTCTTCCAGACGTTCTCCAGCGTCCACTTCACGTCGGCGGCCGTGAAGGGTTGGCCGTCGTGCCACTTCACCCCCCGGCGCAGGCGGAAGGTGATGGAGAGCGCGTCCGGGGCGATCTCCCAGTTCTCCGCCAGCGCCGGGCGGGGCTTGAGGTCGAGGTCATAGTCGACGAGGCCGTCGAAGACGTTGCCGCTGATGAAGCCGGTGGGGGCCGCCGTGTTGATCGCGGAGGTGAGCGTCACGGGCTCCGGCTGGACGATCGCGGTCAGCGTTCCGCCGCGCCGGGGCGACTGGGCGGCGGCCGGTCCGGCCAGTGCCAGCGCGCCGACCGCGAGGGCGGTCCCCAGGAGAAAACGACGCCTCGACATCACAACACCCCTGCTTCGGCGCGGCGGCCATCAATGCCCGCAAGCTTCCAAGGCCGTGCGGCGCTGTCAACGAGAATGTTCTTTTTTACGAACGGAGCGTTCGGGACAAAATTTCTCGCCGTGGCGGGACATCACAGGATCGTCTTGCCATAACACCGATATTTCGCGTGCAACGGGCCTTTCGCAGGGTATTCTTCTCTCGCCTGCTGTTCTCTAAAAAGAACGTTCTCGTTGATCTTCAAGCTGCGACCTCCGACACTCCGGCACCGTCGCTCCCGGAAGGAGGCACCGATGCACGCGCCAGCCACGACCCCGCGCCCGGCGGGCGGGCGCCACCACCTCGTGGTGGGCGCCACGATCGGCGCCCTCTGCCTCACCTCCCACCTGCTGCGGCGGGATCCGCGGGCGCAGGTGACGCTGATCGAGAAGCGCCCGGACCTCTGCCGCTGGTTGCGCCGCGAGGATTATCCGGCGATCCTGCGCCGCGGCGTTGCGGACGGTCCGCGCTGGTGGCCGGAGGGCGCCCCGGAAGCCGCCACGGACACGGCGGAGCCGCGCCTGAGCGCCGTCCTGCGCGAGGCCGCCGCCCGCCTGCATGTGGCGGAAGGGATCTGCCTGAGCCTTGGCCCTACCGCCCACGGGGTTGCGGCTCTCCTCGATGACGGCACGACCATCCTGGCACGCACCGCAACCGTCACGACGTCCGCGCGCGGACCGCTGCGGCCCGTGGACACCCGCGGCACCTTGCGCGTGCTCCGTCTCGACCCGGCCGACCTGCCGCTCGGCACTGGCATCGTCTCCCTCGCCCGTTGGCTGCGCAGCCTGCTCGGCGAGGCGCAGGCACGCGGGATTCCCCGGACGGAGGTGGTCGACGGCGTGCGCCTGCACGCGCCGACGATCTGGGAGCACCTGCCCGACCCGGCCCGGGCGAGCCTGCTGCGGCACGGGCGGCGCGCGTGGCCGGTGCTGGCGCGCCGCGCCGGCGAGCCCCCGGCCGCGCCCCGGACCGACCATCCCCTGCTGGCAGCTTTGCGCGCGGCCGGTTTCCAGGATGCGCTGTTCTCCGCCGATCCCGCCGACCTGATGCCCTACGCGCCCGCGCCCGACCTCCTCGACCTCGATGCCGCCAGCGCGTGGCTCGCCGCCCGCATCCTCGACGGGGAGCCACGCGGCTATCCGGTGCCCACGGCCATCGGTGTCGCCTGCGCCACGTGGTGAACCCGATCAGATCCGATGGATGATGCTCGTACCCCCATCCACCGCCGGCCGGTCGCGCATCTGCGCCAGCGTCAGCGTGTCGAGCACGCCCGCGATGCTGTTGCGCACCTCCAGCATCACGAGGCGCACCGCGCAGCCGTCCTCGTCCGGGCAATCGTCGCAGGGGCGGTAGGCCGTGCGGCTGGCGCAGGGCAGGGGGGCGAGCGGCCCGTCGAGCACCCGCACCGCGTGGCCGACCCGGATCTCTTCCGGAGGCCGGGCGAGCGCGTAGCCGCCGCCGGGTCCCTTGCGGCTGTGCACGAAGCCCGCGTTGCGCAACTCGCCCAGGATCGCGTCGAGGAATTTCTTCGGGATGTTGTTCGCGGCCGCGACCTCGGCGACGCCAATGCGCGTCCCCGGCGGCAGGCCCGCCAGGTGGACGAGCGCCTTGAGCCCGTACTTTCCCTTGTTGGTGAGCATCCTGGCTCCGCTCGGCCGGGGAGGGCGAGTTGGTCTATCTAGACGCTCGTCTTCTGCCACGCCACCGCTGCGTCAGCGCAGCCCGAAGCCGAGCCGCTCCAGCGCCGCCCGCAGCCGGTCGCGTCCGCTGAGAGCTTCGGGGCCGCGCACCCGCTCGAGGGCGGCCTTCGTCCAGCCGAGCGGCTCCAGGCGCTGCCCCTCCTGGAAGGCCGTGAGCGTGCGGTCGTAGGCGGCGACCCCGGCGGGATCGGCCCCCGCCCCGTAGCGCTCCTTGTGCAGCACGAGGCTCTGGGGCAGGCGCGGCTTCACCGAGGCCGGGCGGGCGGGATCGGCGTAGCCGACGCAATGCCCGAACACCGCCAACACGTTCGGCGGCAGGCCTAAGGCCTCCGCCACCGCCACGGGGTCGTTGCGCAGCGCCCCGATATAGACCGAGGCGAGGCCGAGCGATTCCAGCGCCACGGTGGCGTTCTGCGCCGCGAGCGCCGCGTCGATGATCCCGACGAGCAGCGTCTCGAGGTAGGCGAGGCCCTCCGTCGGCCGCTCCTGCCGGCGGCCGATCGCCTCGAGCCGCGACAGGTCGGCGAGCCAGACCAGCACCAGGGGCGCCTCGACCACGTGCCGCTGGCCGCCCGCCACCGCCGAGAGCCGCCGCTTCGTCGCCGGATCCTCGACCGCGACCACGCTCCAGGTCTGGAGGTTCGAGGAGGAGGCCGCCGATTGCGCCGCCGCGACCAGCGTCTCCAGCGTGCCCGGGGGGAGGAGGTCGGGGCGATAGGCCCGCACGGAGCGGTGGGCGAGCAGGCCCGCCAGCACGTCGTTCCAGGCGACCGGCAGGTCCGCCTCCGCCGGCCCGTAGCGCTCGGCCAGCGCCGTGCGCGATCCCGTCTCCGCCATGCCCGATCTCCCCTGTCCGGTCACCCCGGATACGATAGAGGCGCCTCAGCGGGCAGGGGGGCGCTTCCCCGCGCCGCATCCGGGGCCGCCCGCCGGAACCGGGCCGCCGGATGGCTCGGCGGCAGCAGGCGGCGCGCCTCGCCGAACACCTTCTGGCGCAGGCTGCCCGGCGCGTAGGCCGTCTTGTAGCGGCCGCGCCGCTGCAACTCGGGCACGACGAGGTCGATGAAGTCCCCGTAACCCTCGGGCGTCACCGCGAAGCTCAGGTTGAAGCCGTCGATGCCGGTCTCGTCCATCCAGGCTTCGAGCCCGTCCGCCACCTGCTGAGGCGAGCCGATCAGCACCGGCCCGCGCCCGCCGATGGCGCCCTCCTGGACGATCTCGCGGATGCTGCGCCGCCGCTCGCCCCGCCCGAGGGATTCCGCCACGGAGGCGATGGCGTTGTCGCGGCGCAGCACCGGGAAGGGGCCGTCGAGGGCGTAGGCCGAGAGGTCGATCCCGGTCCAGCCCGAGAACAGGGCGAGCGCCCCCTCGGGATCGACGTAGGCGAGGTAGTCGCGGTGCTTGGCCTGCGCCTCCGCCTCGGTGCGCCCGACGATCACGGTGACGAGCGCGAAGAACAGGATGTCGGCGGGATCGCGGCCCCGGGCCGCCGCGCGGGCGCGGGTGTCCGCAACGGTCGCGGCGATGGCCGTCCGCGAGGCGTCGCTGAGAAACACCGCCTCCGCGTGCGCGGCCGCGAAGTCGCGCCCGCGGTCGGAGGCGCCGGCCTGGAACAGGAAGGGCGTGCGCTGGGGCGAGGGCTCGACGAGGTGGATGCCCTGCATCCGGAAGTGCTCGCCCGCGTGTTCAATGCGGTGGATCCTGGCCGGGTCGGCGAAGAGGCCGCGCTCGCGGTCGCGCAGCACCGCCCCGTCCTCCCAGCTCTCCTCCCAGAGGCGGTAGACCACGTCGAGGAACTCGTCGGCGATGTCGTAGCGGGTGTCGTGCGCGGCGATGCCCGGCTGCCCGACCGCCCGCGAGGCGGCGTCCGAATAGCCCGTGACCACGTTCCAGGCGATGCGCCCGTCCGTGAGATGGTCGAGGGTCGAGAAGCGGCGGGCGAGCGTGAAGGGCGGCTCGTAGGAGACCGAGGCGGTGACGCCGAAGCCGAGATGCTCCGTCGCCGCCGCCATGGCGGAGACGAGGAGCATCGGGTCGTGCTTGGGCACCTGCGCGGCCCGCCGCAGGGCCGCGTCGGCGCTGCCCCCGTAGACGTCGTGGATGCCGAGCCCGTCGGCGATGAACAGGGTCTCGAACAGCCCGCGCTCCAGGAGCCGGGCGAGGTCGGTCCAGTAGGCGAGGGTGTTGACGGAGAGCGAGCGGTCCCGCGGGTGGCGCCAGAGGCCGGGCGAGAGGTGGACGGGGCTGTGGATCGCGAAGCCGTTGACGCGGATGGGCTTTGGCATGGCGCCCCTCACGCCGCGAGGCGCCGGAAGCCGGCGCCCGGATGGCTGGGCTTCAGCCGTGCGCCCGTCCCCGGAAACAGTTTCTCGCGCAAGGTGCCCTCCCGGTAGCGGGTCTTGAAGGCGCCGCGGTCCTGGAGTTCCGGCACGACGAGGTCGACGAAGGCCTCCAGCGTCTCGGGCACCACCACCCGGGTCAGGTTGAAGCCGTCGACGTCGGCTTCTTCCGCCCAGGACAGGAGTTCGTCCGCGACCTCGGAGGCCGAACCGACGATGAAGGGCGCCCGCGCCCCGAGCGGGCCGAACTGCGCGAAGTCGCGCACGGTGAAGCGGTGCTCCGTGTTCACCGTCAGGTTCTCGACCAGCGACTGCATGGCGTTGGTCTTCACGTAGGCCAGCGCCTCCTCGGGGCCGAGCGTCGCGAGGTCGATGCCGGTCCAGCCCGAGACGAGGGCGAGCTGGCCCTGCACGTCGAGGTAGCGGGCGTATTCGTCGCGCAGGTCCAGCGCCTCGGCGCGGGTCGGCGCCACGATCACGGTGGCGCCGAGGAACATCAGGATGTCGTAGGGGTCGCGCCCGTGGTCGCGGGCGGCCTCGCGGATGCTGCGGACCGATCTGCCCGCGATCGCCCTGGTGTGGCCGTTGAGGAAGATGCACTCGGCGTGGCGCGCCGCGAAGGCGCGCCCGCGCGAGGAGGTGCCGGCCTGGTAGAGCACCGGGGTGCGCTGGGGCGAGGGCTCGGCGAGGTGGCGGGCATCGACCCGGTAGTAGGGTCCCTCGTGGCGCACCCGGTGCACTTTGTCGGGCCGGGTGTAGACGCTGCGCGCGCGGTCGTGGACGACGGCGCCGTCCTCCCAGCTTCCCTCCCAGAGCTTGTAGGCCGCTTCCAGAAAATCCTCGCCCGCCTCATAGCGGGTGTCGTGCGCGCGGGCCTGCGCCAGGCCCATGCCGCGGGCGCCGCTCTCCAGGTAGCCGGTGACGATATTCCAGCCGATCCGGCCGTCCGTGAGGTGGTCGAGGGTCGAGAAGCGGCGGGCGAACTGGTAGGGGTGCTCGTAGGTGAGGTTGGCCGTGACGCCGAAGCCGATCTGCGAGGTGACGAGGGCCATCGCCGGCACCACGAGGAGCGGATCGGCGTTGGGGGCCTGCGCGGCGCCGGCCAGCGCCGCATCGGCGTTGCCGCCGTAGACGTCGTAGGTGCCGAACACGTCCGCGAGGAAGATGCCGTCGAGGAGCCCGCGCTCGGCCGTGCGGGCGAGCGAGGTCCAGTAATCGAGGGAGGTGTAGCGTACCGAGGCGTCGCGGGGGTGGCGCCACATCCCGGCCCAGGTGTGGCCGGGGGAGTGCATGTGGAAGGCGTTCAGCCTCAGTTCGCGGCGGCTCATTCGAAGTAATCCGGCAGCTTGAACCCGTCGTAGAAGCGGTCGCCCCGGATCGCCGCCTTGAAGGCGTCGGCGCGGTAGGCGCTCACGATGTCCCGCGCCCAGGGCGTCCCGGCCGCGTCCTTCCTCACCGCGACGACGTTCACGTAGGGCGAGGTCATGTTTTCGAGGGCGAGCGCCTCGCTGAGCTTGAGGCCGCTGAAGATCGCGAAATTGCCCTGGATCGCCGCGAAATCGACGTCGTCGAGCACGCGCGGCGCCTGCGCGGCCTCCAGCGGCACCAGCCGGATCCCGGCCGGGTTCTCGATCACGTCGAGTTCGGTGACGTCGACCGGGTTGCCGTTCGGCCGGAGCGTGATCCAGCCGAGGTCGCGCAGGATCTTGAGCGCCCGCTCCAGGTTCATCGGATCGCTCGGCACCGCGACCGTCGCGCCGCGGGCCACGCCCGCGGTGCTGCGGTGCTTGCGCGAGTAGAGCCCCATCGGCGGGGTCGGCACCTGCACGATGCCGACGAGATCGGTGCCGTTCCGGTCGTTGTAGGCCTTCAGGTAGACGCTGTGCTGCATCACGTTGGCGTCGACCTCGCCCCGGTGGACGGCAGCGTTCACCTCGAGCCCGGTGCTGAAGTGGAAGGTTCGCACCCGGTAGCCCTGGGCGCGCAGGGTCGGCTCGACCCCGGCCTTGAAGGCGTCCTCGTAGGGGCCGGGGACGAAGCCGACCTTGAGGTCGGGCTTCGCCGGCTCGGCGCGGGCGGCGCCCAGGGCCGCCACGGCGGCGACCAGGGCGGCGAGGAGGAGGCGCATGGTCATCAGGCCGCTTGCCGCAGTCCGCCGGCGGCCGCGAGCCCCCGGTCGAGGTCGGCCAGGATGTCGTCGATGTGCTCGAGCCCGACGGAGAGGCGCACGTAGCCCTCCGACACGCCGGTCGCGCGCTGGTCCTCGGGCGAGAGCTGCGAATGCGTGGTGCTCGCCGGATGGATGGCGAGGCTGCGCGCGTCGCCGATGTTGGCGACGTGGTAGTGGAGCCGCAGGCCGTCGATGAAGCGCCGCCCCGCCTCGCGTCCGGCCGCGAGTTCGAACCCGACGAGGCCGCCGTAGCCGCCCGCGAGGTAGCGGTCGGCCCGCTCCCGCGCCGCGCCGGTCTGGAAGGCCGGGTGGATCACCCGCGCCACTTCCGGCCGCTTCGACAGGTAGGTGGCGACCTGGACTGCGTTCTCGGCGTGGCGCGCGATGCGCAGGGGCAGCGTCTCCAGCCCCTGCAGGATCTGGAAGGCGTTGAAGGGCGAGAGGGCCGGCCCGAGGTCGCGCAGGAGCCGCACCCGGGCGCGCAACGCGTAGGCGATGGGCCCGAGCGCCTTCGCCTCCTCGACCCAGACGGCCCCGTGATAGCTTGCATCCGGCTCCGTGAGGGCAGGCTGGCGCTCCGGCACCGCCGTCCAGTCGAACTGCCCACCGTCGACGATCAGCCCGCCGATCGAGGTGCCGTGGCCGCCGAAGTACTTGGTGGTGGAATAGACCACGATCGCCGCGCCGTGCGCGAGGGGCCGGGCGAGGAGCGGGGCGGCGGTGTTGTCGAGGATCAGCGGGATGCCGAGGGGTCGGCCGATCGCCGCCACCTCGGCGATGGGGAACACCGTGAGCTTCGGGTTCGGCAGGGTCTCGCCGTAATAGGCGCGGGTGCGGGCGTCGGTGGCGCGGCGGAAGGCGTCCGGGTCGGCCGGATCGACGAAGCGCACCTCGATGCCCTGCTCCTTGAGGGTGTTGGCGAACAGGTTCCAGGTGCCGCCGTAGAGGTCGGTGGCGCTCACCACGTTGTCGCCAGCCCGGGCGAGGTTCTGGATGGCGAGCGCCGACGCCGCCTGCCCCGAGGCCACCGCGAGGGCCGCCGCGCCCCCTTCCAGCGCCGCCGCGCGCTGCTCCAGCACGTCGGTCGTGGGGTTCGTCACCCGCGTGTAGATGTTGCCGATCTCCTTGAGCGCGAAGAGGTTCGCGGCGTGGTCGGCGTCGCGGAACTGGTAGGAGGTCGTCTGGAAGATCGGCACCGCGACGGCGCCGGTGGACGGGTCCGCCCGCCAGCCGGCGTGCAGGGCCAGGGTCTCGGGCCGCAGCCCGGCCGGATCGAGGGATTCGGATGCCATGGCAGGGTCTCTCCGGGGTGTTTGAGCGGCCCCTACGGGCCGCGAAAGGCCCGGAACGCTCGCCCGGCGACCGGCCCGGTGTCAACGAGAATGTTCTTTTTAAAGAACAGACCATCGGAGGCGCAGGCCGCTTCATCGCGGAGATAACACGGCATTTCTTTCTCACGAAGCGTCATGGCGGCTTCGCGACGCTTCCGGCGCACTCGACTCGTTCGTTATGAGAAACGAACGGATCACGGCCGGACACGCTTGTCAGCCTGTTCATTTTGTCTATCAGATAAGATGACTATTCGCCAGCGCGGCCTTGTCCGCGCGACAGACGGGAGCAGGACCGATGTCTCAGACGCAGGCAGGATGGGGCGGCGGGCCGAGCGCCCGCTACGAGGATTTCGCCGAGCGCTTCCGCCCGGTCTTCCGGCGCATCCGCGAGACGGCCCCCGCGCGCGACCGGGACCGCCGGCTGCCGCACGAGGAGATCGCGTGGCTGCGGGAGGCCGGCTTCACCACCCTGCGCCTGCCCCGCGCGCAGAACGGCCACGACGCGACGCTGCCGGAATTGTTCAACCTCCTGATCGAACTCTCGGCGGCGGATTCGAACGTCACGAACGCGCTGCGCGCGCATTTCGGCTTCACCGAGGACGCGCTGAACTCCCGCTTCCCGGCGTGGCGGGAGGCCTGGCTCGCCCGGATCGCGCGTGGCGAGACCGTGGGGAGCGGCGTCTCCGAGTCCGGCTCGGCCAAGGTCGGGTCCTTTGACACGGTGCTGCGGCGGGACGGCGCCGGCTGGCGGCTCGACGGCACCAAGTACTACACCACGGGCTCGCTGTTCGCGGACTGGATCCACCTCGCGGCCGAGGACGAGGCCGGGGCGCCGGTCGGCGCCGCGGTGCCCCGCCGCGCGCCGGGCGTGGAGGTGGTGGACGACTGGGACGGGTTCGGGCAGGCGCTCACCGCGAGCGGCACCGTGCGCTTCACGGACGTCGCGCTCTCGGCCGACCTCGTGAACCCGGATCCCGGCCGCTTCCGCTACGCGATGGCGTTCTTCCAGCTCGTGCATCTGGCGACGCTGGCCGGCATCGCGCGGGCCGCGGCCGAGGACGTCGCCCGCCTCGTCGGCGAGCGCCGCCGCGTCTACAGCCACGGCAACGCCGCGACGGTGGCGGAGGACCCGCAGGTGCTCCAGGTGGTCGGCCGCGTGCGGGGCGCCGCCTACGCGGCGGGCGCGGTCGCGCTCAAGAACGCGGAGGCGCTGCAGCGGGTCTACGCGGCCGACCAAGCGGGCGATGCGGAGACCGCCGAGGCGGCCGGCAGGGTCGCGGACGTGGAGGTCAACCAATCGGTGACGGTGGTGACGAGCCTCGTCCTCGACGCCACGACGCTGCTGTTCGACGCGCTCGGCGCCTCGGCCACGGCCCGCACGCTCGGCCTCGACCGCTACTGGCGCAACGCCCGCACCATCGCCTCGCACAACCCCCGCATCTACCGCGACCGCATCGTCGGGGATTTCGCGGTCAACGGCGCGACCCCGCCCAAGCAGTACCGCGTCGGGCAGGGCTGAGGTGAGCGAAGCGCCCGGGCCGCCCGGTCGAGGCGGTCCGGGCGGCGATGGGCACGGGCGCTCACACGCCCGGCCACGCCGGCACGAAGCCGGGGAGCTTGGTCTCGATGAAGGCCTTCACCTCGGGCGCCTTGAAGGTCTCGACGAACCGGCGCAGGCGCGGGTCGTCCTTGCGGTCCTGGCGGGCGACGAAGCGCAGCACGAAGTGGTCGTCCGCCGCGCGGTCGACGAGGAGGGCCGTGTTCGGGTCGCCGCCCGCGGCGAGCAGGTAGGTGAGGTTCACCATCGCGAGCGTCACGTCGTCGAGCGAGCGGTAGAGCTGCGCGGGATCGAGTTCGACGATGTCGAGCTTCTTCGGGTTGGCGACGATGTCGAACCGCGAGACCGAGAGCCCCTTGCCGGGCGCGAGCGTGATCAGCCCGGCCTTCTCGAGGAGGCGCAGGCCGCGCGCGCCGTTGAGCGGCTCGTTGGGGATCGCCGCCGAGGCGCCCACCGGCACCGCATCGAGCGAGCGGACCTTCTTGGAGAACAGGCCGACCGGGGCGATCAGCCCGACCGGATCGACCTGCACCAGCGCGGTGCCGCGGCGGGCGTTCTGAATCGCCAGGAAGGCGCCGTGCTGAAACAGGTTGGCGTCGAGGTCGCCGGTGTTCACCGCCTCGTTGGGGGTGACCCAGTCGGTGAACTCCACCACCTCCACGCGTTGCCCGCGCTCCTTGGCGAGGCCGGCGGCGAACTGCACCACCTGCGCCACCGGGCCGGCCGTCACGCCGATCCGTACGGGCTTCTCGTCGGCCCGCACGGACGCCCCGAAACCCGCGAGCGCCACGAGAATACCCAGTATCAACCGCCGCATGGGGCGCTCCATCAGTGAGAGGCCAATCGCGACATCGCCCGGGCGCGTGCAGATCCATTGTATTGCAGAGAATACGCGCGCGTCTTCGGGCGAAGGCGGTCGATTCATCACACGGGAAAACTGCTCGGATCAACAGAATCCATTGCTCTTTTTGCCTCGCCAGGACGGAGGTTGTTCTCGCGGGACGCCTCGCGGGAGAAGCGGGCGACGGGGGCGGCGGCCGTCGCATGCGTGTCGCCCCGGGGCACCGCAAGGCTCCAGGCACGGCCTGGCATAACAGAAAATACTGCATATCTACGTCGATGAAGATGGAAATTCTTCAAACCGGATCGCATTCGCAAGTCCTGTTCATTGACCGGACAGATGCGGCGCCGGCATGATGCGCCACGATCTTCGCCACGATGCGCTGGAGATCGGCCTCGCCCCACCGCGGCGGTCCCGGGCGGTGAACGCGCCCCTGCGGGCCGGCCGCGCCCGACAGGATGTCGTCCTCATGCCCGGTCTTCTCCGCGCCCTCGCGGCCGCCCTGCTGATCCTCGTCGCCGCCGCGGCCGAGGCGCGCACCCTGCGCATCGGCTACCAGCGCTCCTCGACCCTGACCGCGCTCCTGCGCGAGGACGGATCCCTCGAGGCGGCGCTGCGGCCGCTCGGCGTCTCGGTCTCCTGGCACGAATTCACCAGCGGCCTGCCGATCATGGAGGCGCTGAACGTCGGGCAGGTCGACGTCTCGGCCGACGTCGCCGACACGGTTCCGGTCTTCGCCCAGGCCGCACAGGCCCGGATCGTCTACGTGGCCGAGGAGGCGGCCTCGCCCGCCGCCCAGGCGATCCTCGTGCCCGCCGACTCGCCGGCCCGCACCGTCGCGGACCTCAAGGGCAAGCGGGTCGCGGTCACCAAGGGCGCGGGCAGCCACTACCTGCTGCTGGCCGCGCTCGCGGGGGAGGGGCTGCCGTTCAAGAGCATCAGCCCCGCCTATCTCACGCCCGCCGACGGCCGGGCCGCGCTGACGAGCGGCGGCGTCGAGGCCTGGGTCGCCTGGGATCCCTTCCTGTCGGCGGCGCAGGCGCAGGCCGGCGCCCGCATCCTGCGCGACGGGGCCGGGGTCTCGCTCTACAAGCGCTACTACCTCGCCTCCGAGAGCTTCGCGGCCGGGAACCCCGACGTGCTGGCCATCCTGTTCGCCCGCCTGCGCGAGGCCGGAACCTGGACCAAGGCCAACCCGGACGAGGCCGCCGCCAAGCTCGCCGCCCTGTGGCGCCTCGACCCCGCGGTGGTGCGCCAAGCCAACGAGCGGCGCAGCTACCGGGTGCAGCCGGTGACCCGAGACGGTCTCACCGAGCAGCAGAAGATCGCCGATGCCTTTCTGGCCGAGGGGCTGCTGCCCCGGGCCGTGGACACGGCCGCCCTCGGCATCTGGGAGCCGCCGACCCGCTGACATTCCGGACCGGAACCCTGCCACCGCGCGGCGGGGGAGGGCGGCTCGGCCGACCGGCTCGGGGGCGGCCAAGGGCACGCTCGCGAGCGCCAAGCCCGTTCGCACCGCCGGCAGCGTCCGGCGCCCTACGCCACCGCCCTGTCCGACGACGTGCGCCGGGCCGGTAGAGCGGCGCCTCAGGCGACGGCGGCCCGGCAGGCGCCGCGGTCCGCTTCGACCTCGGCGGCGACGAGGGCCGCGACCTCGACGGCTTGATTGCGGATGTCGGGCACGGCGATGCATTCCCACAGCGTCCCGCGCAGCAGCGGCCCCAGCGTCCAGAGCCGTCCGCCCGCCTTCGCGCCCCGCAGCCGGTAATCCGGCCCGGCATCGAGCCCGAGTCCGAACGGCCCCGGCCGCACGAGACCGCGCGCGGCGAGCCGGCACAGCAGCGGGTCGACGCTCTCGCGGATCGGCCCGATGCCGGTCGCGTCGAGGATTGCCTGAACGGTCAGCGTCACATCTGCCCCCGCGCCGCGCGGGCGGATCGTCACCACCGCCTGCCCGGGTTCGTCGGCGATGGCCAGGATGCGCCCGGCCCGCACCTCCAGTTGCCCCGCCGCGATCGCGTCGGCGATCGCGGCGGCCGAGGGTGGCGCGGCGCGGTGCCGGTGCACGTCCCAGAACGGCCGCAGGTGGCGCAGGAAGCGGGCGCGCTCCGCCACCGGCAGGGCGCGCCAGAGATAGTCCACGATCGGTCGGAGTGCGTCGATCACGTCGCGCCAATCCTGGCCCGCCGCCCGCGCCGCCGCGATCTCCCGGCGGATCCGCCGCGTCAGCCGCGCGAGCGAGGCGAGGTCGTCCGGCGTGAGGTCGGGCACCGGCCAGGGCCGGGTTGGGGCGTGGACGCTCGGCAGCAGGCCACGGCGGGAGAGGGCGAGGATCCTTCCGGAAAATCCCTGGCCGCGCAGGGAGGCGACCGCGTCGATCATCGTGAGCCCGGAGCCGACGATCAGCACCGGCAGGTTCGGGTGCAGCCGTCCGAACGCCTCGGGCGCCCACGGGTCGAGCCGATGGGCGCTCGGCGGCCCGCCGGGTCCGGCGACGTGGCCCATGGCGAGCACCGCGCCGGCCGCCGCGAAGGCCTGCCCGCCCTCGGTGCGCAGGGTGACGCCGCCGGGGCGGGGTTCGAGGTCGACGATGGCGTCGTGGACGAGGCGCAGGCGGGGCGCGCCTGCCGCGGTCAGCGCCTCGGTCAGCAGCGCGGCGAGATACCGGCCGTAGAGTCCGCGCGGCGCGAAGGTCCCGGCCGGCTCGTGCCGGATCCCCGCCGCGGCCGCAGCCTCGGCCGGGTCGCCGGCCAGCCGGGCGAGCCAATCCGAAAAATGGTGCGGCCGGTCCGGGAAGGCGCTCATGGTGGCGGCGCGCAGGTTGAGCAGGTGGTCCGCCGCCTGCGTGCCGTAGGCGAGGCCGCGCCCGAAGGCGTCGCCGCGCTCGCACAGCAGCACGGACCAAGGCCGCGGCAGGGCGGCCAGCAGGTGGAGCGCCGCCATGCTGCCGCTGAAGCCGGCGCCGGCGACCGCGATGACGGGGTCCATGACGGCTCCCCTCAGCGCAGCAGGAAGACCAGCGCCGCCAGGATCAGGGTGACGCAGAGCGCGACCGCGAGGAGCCCGGGGCTCGGCTCGGAGGGGTGGAACGGGGCGGACGGGTCGTCGCGCAGGCGCATCGCGGGCTCCGTTATGAGAGGGGGAGCGCCCCGTTCGGGGCGCTCACGGGAGGATCAGAAGTCCGGTGCGGCCGGGGCCGGCATCCCGACCGACGCGCGATCAGCGGGCCATGCCCCAGCGCCGGACGGTCGCGCCTTCGAGCGCCGCGAAGGCCACGTTCTCGACCACGAGGCCGATGGCGATGACCAGGACCAGGCCGGCGAAGACGCGGTCCGTGTAGAGTTCGTTGCGGTTCTGGAAGATGTACCAGCCCAGCCCGCCGCGCCCCGAGGCGGCCCCGAAGACCAGTTCGGCGGCGATCAGGGTGCGCCACGCGAAGGCCCAGCCGATCTTGAGCCCCGACACGATGGCCGGCAACGCCGCCGGGATCAAGATCTGCAGCACGTAGGCCGGGCCCTTCAGACCGTAATTGCGCCCCGCCATGCGCAGGGTCTCGGGCACGCCCTGGAAGCCCGCGAAGGTGTTGAGCGCCAGCGGCCAGAGCACCGCGTGGATCAGGACGAAAATCAGGCTGCCGGTCCCCAGGCCGAACCAGAGCAGGGCCAGCGGCAGGAGGGCGATGGCCGGCAGGGGATTGAACATCGCGGTCAGCGTCGAGAGCAGATCGCGGCCGAGCTGCGTCGAGACGGCGAGCGTGGTGAGCCCGAACGCCAGCACGATGCCGGCGAGATAGCCCTGCGCCAGCACGGTGAGCGAGATCCGCACCCGGTCGAGGAGGTCACCGCTCGCCAGTCCCTCGGCCAGGGCCGACAGGGTGGCGAGGACGCCCGGCAGCAGCAGGTCGTTGTTCTGCCAGCGCGCGAGCGCCTCCCAGGCGAGGGCGAGGGCGGCGATGATCAGCGCCTTGCGCAGCCATCCCTGCTGCCAGAGCCGGGCCGGGAGCGGCAGGGCGCGCACCACCGGGGCCTCGACGAAGGGCGGCAGCACCCGGTCGTATTCCGGCCGGATCGGGGGCAGGACGTGCTGGTTCATGATGCGGGTCCCGGCGCGGCAGACTCGGTCTCGAACAGCCGCCGGTGCAGGCGCTGCACGGCAGCCTGGAAGGCGTCGCCGCCGACGCTCGCCAGATCGAAGTCGTGGCTGTTGAACTCGCCGCGCACCCGGCCGGGATGCGGCGACAGCAGCGCCACCCGGTTGCCGACCACCAGCGCCTCCTCGATGGAGTGGGTGACGAACAGCAGGGTGAAGCGGACCTCGTCCCAGAGCGCCAGCAGCTCCTCCTGCATCTTGCGGCGCGTCAGCGCGTCGAGGGCCGCGAAGGGCTCGTCCATCAGCAGCATGGTCGGCTGCATGGCGAGCGCCCGGGCGATGGCGACCCGCTGCTTCATGCCGCCGGAGAGCTGGTGCGGGTAGCTGTCGGCGAAGCGCGACAGGCCGACCTTGTCGATGTAGTGGCGCGCGCGGGCCTCCGCCTCCCGCCGGCCGAGCGTGCCCGAGGCCCGCAGCGGGAAGGCGACGTTCTGCGCCACTGTCTTCCAGGGCGGCAACTGATCGAATTCCTGGAAGACAACGATGCGGTCCGGCCCGGGCTCGCGCACCGGCACGCCGTCGAGCGTGATCTCGCCTTCGACCGGCGCCAGGAAGCCGGCCACGGCCTTGAGCAGGGTGGACTTGCCGCAGCCCGAGGGGCCGAGCAGGACGAAGCGGTCCGCGGCGAAGACGTCGAGGTCCACGCGGTGCGTGGCGCGGACGACGCGCTCCGGCGTGCGGTACTCCAGGGTGACGCCCGCGATCCGCAGGAGCGGCGGCCGCGGTCCCGCGCCAGGTATCCGGCGGCCCCGCGCCGGCTCTCGCGCCGCAGGGTCTTCCGGCCGCGCCGCGGCGGGGCCGGTGCGTTCGGCGACCAGCGTCATGCTCCCGCCTCAGCTGCCCGCGGCGATGCGCGGGTCGGCGAAGAAGTAGTCGGAGAGCGTCTTGGGCTCAGCCTTGATCGCGCCGACGCGGTGCATGAACTGGCCGAGCCCGAGCGTGTTCTGCGGCTCGATCTTGAACGATACCTCGGGGTTGGTGATCACCTTGACGAGAAGGGCGCGGTCGATCCGGCTGCCGGTCGCCTTGAGGTAGATGTCGGCCGCCCTCGCAGGATCGGCCGTGATGAACCGCGCCGCCTCGTCGAGCGCGTCGAGGAAGGCCCGGTAGGTCTTGGGGCTGTCCTTGTAGAACGCTTCGGTGGCGTAGAGCACGGTGGAGGAGGCAGGACCGCCCTGGACGTCGTAGGAGTTGAGGACGATGCGGGCTTTCGGATTCTCGGCCAGCTCCTGATCCTGGAAGGGCGGGTTGCCGAAATGCCCGGTGATCTCCGTGCCGCCCTTGATGATGGCCGCCGCCGCCTCGGGATGCGGGACCGCGACGCTGATCCGGTCGAGCTTGGCGAAGTCCTTGTCGCCCCAGAGCTTGGCGGAGGCCCATTGCAGGATGCGCGCCTGCACCGAGACGCCAACGGCGGGCAGCGCGATCCGGTCCTTGTCGGTGAAGTCGGCGATCGTCTTCACGGCCGGATTGTTGGTGACGAGGTAGTAGGGGAAGTTGCCGAGCGAGGCGACGCCCTTGACGGCCTGCCGGCCTCGGGTGCGGTCCCAGAGCGTGAACAGCGGACCGACGCCCGCGCTCGCGATGTCGATGCTGCCGGAGAGCAGCGCGTCGTTGACGGCCGCGCCGCCCGAGAGCTGCACGTACTCCACCGCGATGTCGAGACCGGCTTCCTTGCCGTGCTTCTCGATCAGCTTCTGATCCTCGGCCACGTTCAAGAGCAGGTAGACGACGCCGAACTGCTTGGCGATGCGCAGCCGGCCCTCCGCGGCCACGGCCGGCCCGGCGAGCGCCGCCGCCATGGCGAGACCGCCGAACAGGGCCGCCGCCTGTCTGCGCGAGAACAGGTTGCGTCGCTTCATCATCGTACACCCCTGGCTGATTTGACGAGGCGGACCGGATGCGGGCCGCCGAAGGTCGGAACCATCCGCTGTCGCCAGCGCTGCGTCAACGAGAACGTTCTTTTTAAAGAACATGCATCGTGAGATTATTCCTCTCACGGACGGCCGATCGAGAGAACAATGCCGTTACAGGACGATAAAATCGTCCTAAGGTGAAGGAATTTTTCTGAAAATAGTTCTGTGACGAACCGATGGTCCCGGATTCTTGTTCTTTTTAGAAAACGCTGCCCTTGACCAGGCTGGCCGCCTCGCGATGCTGGCAAGGTCCCGGGGCGCGAGCCATCCCGCGTCTGCGGACGACCGGCAAGCGCGTCGCCGGTCGAGCAAGAGCGAGGTTGCGGATGTCACAGCCCGGGCGCCAGCTGGCGCTGAACCTGTTTATCTATCCCGGCGGTCACCACGAGGCGGCGTGGCGCTACGCGGCGTCCGAGCCGCACCGGGTCCTCGACATCACCTACTACCAGGAGTTGGCCCGGCGAGCCGAGGCCGCGGCGCTTGACGCGATCTTCTTCGCCGACGGGCCGTCGCTGCCCGAGAACATCCGCTACGCGTCGCGGGTGCGCTTCGAGCCGGTGACGTGGCTGACCGCCATCGCCGCCGTGACGAGCCGGATCGGCCTGATCGGCACGGCCTCCACCACCTACACCGATCCCTACAACCTCGCGCGGCTCTTCGCCTCCCTCGACCACATCAGCAACGGCCGGGCGGGCTGGAACATCGTCACCACCAGCGATGCCGCCGCAGCGCAGAACTTCGGCCTGCCCGAGCACCCGCCGCACGCCGACCGCTACGAGCAGGCGCGCGAGTTCCTGGATGTCGTGACCAAGCTTTGGGACAGCTGGGAGGACGACGCCCTCGTCGCCGACCGCGAGAGCGGCCTCTTCACCGACACCGACCGGATCCACCGCATCGACCACGTCGGCCGGCACTACCGCGTGCGCGGCCCGCTCCCCGTCCCGCGCTCGCCGCAGGGGAGGCCGGTCTACGTCCAGGCCGGTTCCTCGGAGGACGGCCGCTCCTTCGCGGCCCGGCACGCGGAAGCGATCTTCACCGCCCACCAGACCCTGCCGAGCGCCCAGGCTTTCTACGCCGACATCAAGGCGCGCGGGGCCGCCCTCGGCCGCCGGCCCGAGCACATCCGCATCCTGCCCGGCCTCAGCCCGTTCATCGGCTCGACGCAGGCCGAGGCCGACCGGCTGGAGGAGGAGATCAACGACCTGATCCAGCCGGCCGTCTCGCTGGAGCAGCTCAGGCGCATCCTCGGCATCGACTTCAGCGGCTACGATCTCGACGGGCCGTTTCCCCGCCACCTGATCGACCCGAGCGGCCCCCACGGGGCCGCCAGCCGCTTCCAGCTCGTGGCCGACATCGTCGAGCGCGAGAGGCCGACCTTGCGCGGGCTGATCCGGCGCCTCGCCGGGGCGCGCGGCCACTGGGTGCTGGCCGGCACGCCCGTCCGCATCGCGGACGCAATCCAGACTTGGTTTGAATCCGGCGCGGCCGACGGCTTCAACGTGATGCCGCCCTGGCTCACAGGCGGCTTCGACGTGTTCGTCGCCGAGGTGGTGCCGATCCTACGCAGGCGCGGCCTGTTCCGCACGGCGTATGCCGGCACGACCCTGCGCGATCATTACGGCCTGCCGCGGCCGGAGAGCGGCTATGCTGTGGCCCGGCGCCGGAGCGCCTGACGCTGTGCCCCTGCGGCCGAGGGTGGAGCGGCGGCACGACGGGGTCTGGACCATCACCGGCACCGACGCGCCGGGTTTGTGCGTGCAGGGCACCACCCTGCACGATGCGTTCAGCCAAGTGCGTGCGGCGATTCGCGATCTCGGCTCCCTGCGCGTCCTCATGCCGTCGCCCAGCTGAAAGGCCTCCTCGGTCCGCGCACCGCTGACCTCCTCCGTGGCCTCTTGGCCGCGCGTGGCGGGATCGGATCGCCTCCCTCGGCACTTGTCGTGACGCGCAGCCTCGCGCGAGACTCGCGACACGGGCCGGGTTGGAGACGAGCGGGATGCCGACGACCTTGCGACCCGTCGCCGTGATCGGCGCGGGGTTCAGTGGAACCATGGCGGCCATCCACCTGAGCCGCCTCATGCCCGAGCGTCCGGTGCTCCTGTGCGAGAAGGCCGAGGCCTTCGCCCGCGGGCTGGCCTACGCCACCAGCAACACCGACCACCTGCTCAACGTGCGCGCCGCCAACATGAGCGCGTTCCCGGATCAGCCCCGGCACTTCGAGCAGTGGCTGGAGCGCTGCGGGCTGGACGATCTGGCCAGCATCCGCATCACGCCCGCCGGCGTGTTCGCGGCGCGCGGGCTCTACGGCCGCTACCTCACCGAACTCCTCGTCGCCACGCTGTCGAAGACCGACGG
Organism: Methylobacterium isbiliense; assembly: GCF_022179325.1. Taxonomy (GTDB): domain Bacteria; phylum Pseudomonadota; class Alphaproteobacteria; order Rhizobiales; family Beijerinckiaceae; genus Methylobacterium; species Methylobacterium isbiliense. The sequence continues at coordinate 27,432 of NZ_BPQQ01000035.1, forward strand.
TGCCCCGCGCCTGATCCTGGAGAACGACGAGGCGGTGGATCTCACGCCCTACGACGACGGCTTCCGCCTCACCCTTGCGGGTGGGCGCACCCGCATGGTCGCGGGCGCCGTCCTGGCCTGCGGCAATCTGCGCAGCCCGCGCGGGCCGCGCAGCCGCTACGCGATCTCGCCCTGGGATCCGACGCCGCTGGCCGACCTGCCCGCCGACCGGCCGATCCTGATCGTCGGCACTGGGCTGACGATGATCGACACGGTGGCGGCCCTGCGCCATCGGGAGTTCGCGGGGCCGATCCTGGCCGTCTCCCGCCACGGCCTGCTGCCCCGCGTCCACGCCCCGGCCGTGCCGTGGCCGGTGCCGGACTTCCCCGCCGAGGCACGCCGCTCAGTGCCGGCGATGCTACGCTTCCTCCGCGCGGAAGCCGCACGGGCGAGCGCCGCGGGTGCCGACTGGCGCAGCGTCATCGACGCCCTGCGCGGCGTGAGCATCGACCTCTGGCGCGGCCTTCCCCCGGCCGAACAGCGGCGCTTCCTGCGCCACGTTCGGTCCTTCTGGGACGTCCATCGTCACCGCATGGCGCAGCCCGCCGCCGAGATCTGCGCGCGAGAGCGCGGCTTAGGGCGCCTCACGGTGCTGCGCGCCCGGGTCGAGGCCGTCGCCGATCGCCCCGGCTACGCCGAGGTCACCCTGCGCGAGCGCGGGCCCGCCGGCACCTCCCGCATCGAGGCCCAGCGTATCATCGACGCCTCCGGCGTCGGCCGGGTCGCCGATACCGACGACCTGCTGCTGCGCCGCCTGATGGCACACGGGCTGATCCAGCCGGACACGTTCGGGCTCGGGCTCGCGGTGACCGATGACTTCACGCTGGTCGACCAGCACGGCGGCAGCCACCGCCCACTCTGGACGCTCGGTCCGCTCCTGCGCGGCACCCTGTGGGAATGCACCGCCGTGCCGGATATCCGCTTCCAGGCGGCGGCGCTGGCGCGGACGGTATCTGAGCGGCTGCAGCAGGGTGCGGCCGTCGCAGCGGGCTGAACTCGCCCCAGCCTATCCTCCGCTGCGAGAGATGGCCCCACAAAACGGGTCGGGCGTGCGGCAGTGCGGCGCTGCTGGGTCAGGCGCAAGACCAGTCCCTCTGGAAGTGAGCGCCAGCAGGTCACGTGATCTGACCGTCGACACTCAGCCGCGACTGGAGGAAGATCCAAATTTCCCTGATGCGAGGACCGCCTCGCCCGCAGCGAGAGCCACTGGCACGTCGGCAGCGGCATCTCCAAGCCGCGGTTCGAGCACCTGCTTGCCTCGTTCGCGCAAGAAGCCGGCGCAGGCCCCACCAAGCCACGCTCTGCAGCGACAGGAGCATGGGGCATGGGCCAATGATCCTGTCCGTCGCCCGGGTCGATTGGGTGTTGCAACTGTGTTGCATGGAGTAGTCGTCGCCCGACCGTAACCCATTGTAAAATCAACGGGCGTGTTGCAGCCAGTTGCAACACGTTTCCGCCAAGGGTCAGGCACTAAAAAGCCCGCCAAGTCGTTGACAAGACGGGCTGAACGGGTGGTAGCGGAGGAGGGACTCGAACCCCCGACACAAGGATTATGATTCCTCTGCTCTAACCAGCTGAGCTACTCCGCCGCCTCGGGCCGGGACAGGGAGGTCCGGCGCCGCGGTGGCGCGATATAGGGAGGTCGCGGGCGGCCTGTCAAGGAACCGTCGCGGCCCGGTCGAGAGGGCCGTGCGGGCCGCCCCCGACCCGCACGGCCGCCCTGTCGGTCAGCGGGCCGGGCCGCCCGAGGTGCCGCCGAGATTCGGCGCCATCCGGCTCGGGTTGGCGGCGTTGCTGCCCTTGGCGGAATCGTAGTCGGAGGCGGCCTCGGTCGGCGGCAGCGGCCGGCTCGGCACGACAGGGACCACCACCGTGCCGGTGGTCTCGGGCACGATCACCACCGGGGCGCCGGGCGCCGCCGGAACCGTCTCCACCACCGCCTGCGCCAGGGCCGGGGTCGCGAAGGCCATCGCGGCCGCCAGGGCCATGCTCGTCGCACGCATCGAATCTCTCCCGTTCTTCGCAAAGGACGTCCCGCCCGCCGCATCCGGCTCGTCCGGTGCTGTCGGAGACGCGACGTCGGTCTGGGCAGAAGAACGGTCCGGGCGGCGCCGGGTTCCTCATCGTCAGGGCCACGGTGACGCAGGGACGGACGACCGCCTGACGGCGGCCGCCCTCTGGGTCAGGCGACGTCGAGGCCGCCGGTCTTCAGGAACTCTTCGAGCCAGTGGATGTCGTAGAGCCCGTTCTGCACATCGGGGTTGCGCACCAGCGTGCGGAACAGCGGCAGCGTGGTGTCGACCCCGTCGACCACGAACTCGTCCAGGGCCCGGCGCAGGCGCATCAGGCACTCGTTGCGGGTGCGGCCGTGCACGATGAGCTTGCCCAGCAGCGAGTCGTAGTGCGGCGGGATGCGGTAGCCCTGGAAGGCGGCGGAATCGACCCGCACGCCCAGTCCTCCGGGAGGATGGAAGTAGGTGATCGTGCCGGGGGAGGGCCGGAAGGTCGCCGGGTGCTCGGCGTTGATGCGGCACTCGATGGCGTGGCCCTCGACCCGCACGTCCTCCTGGCGCAGCGACAGGGGCGCGCCCGCCGCGACCCGGATCTGCTCGTTGACGAGGTCGATCCCGGTGATCATCTCGGTGACGGGATGCTCCACCTGGATGCGGGTGTTCATCTCGATGAAGTAGAATGCCCCGTCCTCGTACAGGAACTCGATGGTGCCGGCGCCCGTGTAGCCGAGATCCTGCATGGCCCGGGCGCAGACCCCGCCGATCTGCTCGCGCATCTCCGGGTTGAGGGCGGGCGAGGGGCCTTCCTCCCAGACCTTCTGGTGGCGGCGCTGGAGCGAGCAGTCGCGCTCGGCGAGATGGATCGCCCCGCCGCGCCCGTCGCCGAGCACCTGCACCTCGATGTGGCGGGGCTTTTCGAGGTACTTCTCGATGTAGACCGCATCGTCCCCGAAGGCGGCCTTGGCCTCGATCCGGGCGGTGGCGAGGGCAGATTCGAGATCCTCCTCGCTGCGGGCGACCTTCATGCCGCGCCCGCCGCCGCCCGAGGCCGCCTTGATCAGCACCGGATAGCCGATCTCGGCCGCGACGCGACGCGCCTCGTCCGGGTCGGCGACCCCGCCCTCCGAGCCGGGCACGCAGGGGATGCCGAGGCGCTTGGCGGTGCGCTTGGCCTCGATCTTGTCGCCCATCACCCGGATGTGCTCGGCCTTGGGACCGATGAAGGCGATGCCGTGGTGGCCCAGCACCTCGGCGAAGCGCGCGTTCTCCGACAGGAAGCCGTAGCCCGGATGCACCGCATCCGCGCCGGTGATCTCGCAGGCGGCGATGATCTGCGGGATGTTGAGGTAGCTGTCGCGGGCGGGCGGCGGGCCGATGCAGACGCTCTCGTCGGCGAGCCGCACGTGCATGGCGTCCGCATCCGCCGTGGAGTGGACCGCCACCGTGGCGATGCCGAGTTCCTTGGCGGCGCGCAGGATGCGCAGCGCGATCTCGCCCCGGTTCGCGATCAGGATCTTGTCGAACATGAGGGCGCCGTCACTCGATCAGCAGGAGGGGCTCGCCGAACTCCACCGGCTGGCCGTCCTCGATGAAGATCGCCGTGACGGTGCCGGCGCGCGGCGCCACGATGTCGTTGAAGGTCTTCATCGCCTCGACCAGCAGGAGGCGCGCGCCGCTCTCGACGCGCGAACCGACCTCCACGAAGGGCTTGGCGTCCGGGGAGGGCCGCCGGTAGGCGGTGCCGACCATCGGCGAGAGCACCGCGCCCGGATGGGCCGCCAGCGCCTTGGCGTCGGACTCGGCCGCGGCCACCGGCACGGCGGCGGCGGGCAGGGGCGGGGCCGCGGGTGCGGGCGCCGCCACCGGGACATGGACCGTCGCCGCCGTGAGCGTGCGGGCCACGCGGATGCGCAGATCGCCCTTCTCGACTTCGATCTCGGTCAGGTCGGTCTCGGCGATCAGGGTCGCGAGCTGGCGCACCAGGTCGGGATCGAACGGATCGTGCTTGGACATGCGGTCGGCAATCAGGAAGGAGGGGTGGCGGGGGAGCGTCCCCCGAGGAGATGGAGGAGGGCGTCGAAGCCGAGGAGGTAGCTCACCGGCCCGAAGCCGCAGATCACGCCCGCGCAGACCGGGGCGATGAAGGAATGGTGCCGGAAATCCTCGCGGGCATGGACGTTCGAGAGGTGGATCTCGATCGCCGTGGCGCCCGAGCCCGCGATCGCGTCGCGCAGGGCGACCGAGGTGTGGGTGTAGGCGCCCGCGTTGAGGAGGATGCCGGCGCCCGCGAGCCCGGCCTCCTGCACCCAGCCGACGAGGTCGCCCTCGTGGTTCGACTGGCGCGCGGTGAGCGCGACACCGGACGCGGCGGCTCGCTCACCGAGCCTGCGCTCGATCTCGGCGAGCGTGGCGGTGCCGTAGATCCCGGGCTCGCGCCGGCCGAGCAGGTTGAGGTTCGGGCCGTTGAGGACGTGGATCGCGATCATGGCACAGGGCTGGCGCCGGGCTGGCGCGGGAACGTGCGGGCTCTTAGCGGAAGGGCCGGGCGGCGGATAGGGGCGGGGGCCTCAGCAGGTGGCGTGCCCGCACTGGCGCACGCCCGCGATGGTCTTGCGGATCGGCTCCGCCCCGACTGCGCCCGGGATGATCTCGTCGCCGATGATGAAGGCGGGCGTGCCCGAGAGGCCGAGCTTGTCCCCGAGGCTGACGTTCTCCTGCAGCGCGGCCTGGACGTCGGGGGACTGCATGTCCTTCTGCAGGCGCGCGATGTCGAGGCCCATCTCGCGCGCCACCGCGATGGCCCGCTCGCCGTTCACCTTGCCCCGGCTCTCGATGAGCTTGACGTGGTACTCGAACAGCCGGTCGCCCTTGAGCTGCTGCTTGGCCGCCAGCGCGACCTTGCTCGCCTCGACCGAATCCGGCCCGAGGACCGGGAAGTCCTTGAGCACGATGCGCAGCTTGGGATCGCCCTTGACCAGGGTCTGCAGGTCGGTCAGCGCCCGCTTGCAGTAGCCGCAATTGTAATCGAAGAACTCGACCAGCGTGACGTCGCCGTTCGGGTTGCCGGCGACCAGGCCGTGCGGCGAGTTGTGCAGGGTGTCGCGGGTCTCCTTGAGGGCGCTCGCCTGGGCCTGGCGCTGTGAGTCCTGCTGGCGCTTCTCCAGCTCGGCCATCGCCTCCTGCAGCACCTCGGGATTCTTGAGCAGGTAGTCGCGGACCACGCCCTCGATGGCTTGGCGCTGCGCCTCCGTCATGGGGGCGGGGGCCTGCGCGGGGGCTTGGGCCCGGGTCGGAGCGGCGAGCGCCACGACGCCCGTCAGGGCAAGCGCGGGCAGGAGACGGGAGAGGGGGAGCATCGGCGTCCTCGTGGCGGGTCGGCCGGCACGGCGGCGCGGCCGGCGTGTCGTGACGCGGTGGTTAGGCGGATTTTCGGCACAGGGTCAAATCACGCTCGCGTCGGACCGGGCGGGCCGCCGGGGGAGGCCGCCGACAGGGCCCGCCGACAGGGGCTGCATTGCGGCGGGCGCCCGGTCCGTCCTATCTGCCGGGCTCCCGGCGATGCTCCCCGAAGGTCCCCGACCCATGCGGCCCGATCCCTCCGCCTTCTCGATCTCCCGCCGCGCCGCGCGCGTCGCGCCCTTCCTCGCCATGGACGTGCTGGCGGCCGCCGCCGTGAAGGAGCGGCGGGGCGAGGCGGTGGTGCACATGGAGGTGGGCCAGCCCTCGGCGCCGGCCCCGCGGGCGGTGCTCGCGGCCGCGCAGGCGGCGCTGGCGGGCGGGCGCATCCCCTACACGGAGGCGCTCGGCATCGCCCCCTTGCGCGAGCGGATCGCCCGCCACTGCGCCGAGGCCTACGGGGTGGCGGTGGCCCCCGAGCGGGTCGTGGTGACGACCGGCTCCTCGGCGGGGTTCGTGCTGGCCTTCCTGGCCCTGTTCGACGCGGGCGCGCGGGTCGCCATCGCGGAGCCGGGCTACCCGGCCTACCGCAGCATCCTCCAGGCCCTCGACCTCGAACCCGTGCCGCTGCGGCTCTCGGCCGAGGACGGCTTCGTCCCGACCCCCGCCCTGGTGCGGGCCGCCCAGGCCGGGCGCCCGCTCGCGGGGCTCCTCGTCATGAGCCCGGCCAACCCGTCCGGCACGATGCTCGATCCCGTTGGCTTGGCCGAACTCGGCCGCACCTGCCGGGCGCTGAACCTCGCCTTCGTGTCGGATGAGATCTACCACGGCCTCACCTACGGCGTGCCGGCCGCGACCGCGCTCGCGAGCGATCCCGACGCGGTGATCATCAACTCCTTCTCGAAGTACTACTGCATGACCGGCTGGCGGATCGGCTGGATGGTGGTGCCGGAGCGGCTGGTGCGGCCGATCGAGCGGCTGGCGCAGAACCTCTACATCTCGGCGCCCTACCTGTCGCAGGTGGCGGCGCTCGCCGCCTTCGACGCCGTGGAGGAGCTGGAGGCGGTCAAGGCCGACTATGCCCGCGCCCGGGCGCTGCTGCTGAACGAACTCCCGGGGCTGGGGCTCGGCGACGTCCATCCGGCCGACGGGGCCTTCTACCTCTACGCGGACGTGGCGCGGCTGACGAACGACTCGGCTGAATTCTGCCGCCGGATGCTGGCGGAGGCCGGCGTCGCGGCCACGCCCGGCCTCGACTTCGATCCGGTCGACGGCGCCCACCACCTGCGCCTGTCCTTCGCGGGCGGCGAGGCGGCGGCGGCCGAGGCGGTGCGCCGCCTGCGCGGCTGGCTCGGGTGAGATCCCGGGCGGGCCGGCGACGGCGCCGCGCGGGTCGGCCGGGACGCCTTCCGCTTTGCTCGCCCGGATGGCGGGTCAGACCCGGGGCAGCCGCTCGCACATCGTCTTGAGCGCCGCGTCGAAGGCCTGGAAGGCGGGCGTGGCGCGATTCCAGTCGTGGGCGGCGACGCCCTCCACCACCAGCGCCGCCTGCCGGACCGCCTCGCCGTAGGCCGCCAGCACGGCGTCGAGAGCGGCGCCCGCATAGGCCGGATCGGCCCTCAGCGCCGCGCACTGGGCCGGAAGGTCGAAGGCGTCGAAGACGACCTCCTCGGGCTTGGCCGGGCGCAGGCCCGTCAGCACCTGGGCCAGGCGGCGCTTCCAGGCGGCGAGATCGGCCGGCAGGCGCACGAGGCCGTAGCCCCCGATCGCCCGGCCATTCCCGCCGTCGAAGGCCTCGCGGGCCGCGTCCTCGGCGCGGGCGAGCTGCGCCATCAGGCCGTCGATCTCGTTGCGGGTCTTCTGGGTCTTGTCGGCGACCTGCTGCACCCCGGCGGAGATCTCCTGGGTGGCCGCCTGCTGCTGGCCCAGCACGTCGACGAGGGCGCGGATGCCCTCGGCCGAGCCCGCCACCGCCTGCCCCTCGTCGCGGATGCGCGCACCGACGCGGGCGACCGCGCCGGTCCCGGTCGCCACCGCCTGCCGGCTCTCCGCCACCGCGCCCTGGATCGCCGCGAGTTCCTGCAGCAGGGCGCCGAGGCGGGTGCGGATCTGGTCGGTGGCCCGGGCGGTCTGGCCGGAGAGCTGCTTGACCTCGGCGGCGACCACCGCGAAGCCGCGGCCCGCCTCGCCGGCCCGCGCTGCCTCGATCGTCGCGTTCAGCGCCAGAAGGTTCGTCTGGCTGGAGATCGCCTCGATGGCGCCCGCGATCTCCTGGATCTGCTGGGCGGCGCTCTCGAACCCGCGCAGCCGCTCCTCCATCTGCACCGCCCCGGCCTCGATCACCTCCATGGTGCGCGTGGCCTCCTGCATGTCGCTGGCGCAGCCGGCGATGCCGGTGCGGGCGCGGTCCGCGAGGTCGGCGCTCGCCTGCGAGCGGCTCCACAATTCGCGGGTCGAGGCCGCGACCTCCTCCACGGCCGCCGCCATGGTGCGGGTCTGCCCGGCGACCTCCGAGGCGTCGTGCGTCATCCAGACCAGGATGGTGCCGGCCTCGGAGGCCTCCGCGGCCACGCGCGCGGCGACGCCGAGATCGGCCGCCGCCGCCTTCTGCCCCTGGGCCACGAGGCGGGCGAGCGCGGCGCCGAGCCGCCCGTCGAGGGCCGGTGCGGCGCCGGGCGTTCCGGCGCGGTCGAGGAGATCCGCGATCCGCTCTTCCACCAGCTCACGGGGTTCCGCGACCGCGACGGCTTGCGGACGCGGGGCACGAAGGGATCGAAACATGGCCGGCACACTCACGAGGATATGCAACCCAAGTTGGCCATTGATAGTTGAGTTTCCGTTACTCGCGCCGCGGTCGCAGTGGCCTAACCCGAACGGTCCGATCTCACCGAGAGATGCGGGCCATTCGGGGCCGCCGCCAGAGTAATCACCGGCCTGGAGGGAAACGAGTACGCGGCGGATGGCGATGGATTCCGCGATGCGGGCGCGAATCGCCGAATCTCGTCTCGGACGCGCGGGTGACGCCAGGGTTAGGTGCCGGGACGGCCGGATCCGGAATGCAGCACGGCCGGCCACGAGGGCCGGCCGCGGATCGGGCGTCGCTGTCGCCCGGCAAGGTCGATCTCGGCGTCACCCGGGCCGGCCGGACCGGATGTCCGCCCCGACCGCCCGCGCACCGGATCAGTGTCCGCTGATCGCCGCCTTGGTGCGCGACCACCAGCCCGCCCGCTTGGGACGGTCCGGGTCCGGGGGCGTGAGCACCACCGCGACCGGCTCGGGCTCCGGCTGCGGCGAAACGGGCGTCTCGGCGGCGGCATCCCGAGCCGCCGGCCCGGCCGGCGGGGGCGCCGGCTCCTCGATCGCCGCGGCGGTCTCGGCCGCACGGTCGAGGGCCGAGAGGTCCGCGACCCCGGCGGGCGGAGCCGCCGGCGCGACGGCCTCGGGGGCCGGTCCTGCGATCTCGCCGACCGCCACGATCTCCTCAGCCAGCGCGTCCGGCGCGAGGGTGCCGCCCGCAGGCCCGGCCCCGGCGGTCTCGGCCTCGCCGACCACGACCTCGTCGCCGATGCTGCCGGTGAACTCCTCCTGGCGCTCCCGGCCGCGACCGCCACGGCGGCCGCGCCGCCGCCGCCGGCCGCCGGCCTCGTCGCCCTGGGCTTCGCCGTCCTCGGTGATCGGGATCGAGACCGGGCCGGCGGATTCGGCGGAGTCGGCCGGTTCACCGCTCTCCGCGCCCTCGGCGGCGACCTCGTCGCTCTCGGCGGGGCTCTGCGGCCCCTCGGCGCGGCCGCCCCGGCGGCGGCGGCGGCGGCGGCGGCGGCGGCCGCCGCCCTCGTCGTCGGATTCCGCCTCGGCGGCGCCGGCCTCCGCGGTCTCCTCGCCGGCCTCGGCCTCCTCGATCGCCTCCTCGTCCTCGTCCTCCTCGTCCTCCAGCGGCGGGGGCTGCACCGCCTCCGCCCGGATGCTGGTGACGGCGCGCGGCTCGACGTGCTGGGCGGGATCGCCCCGGTCGAGGTGGAACACCGAGGTGGCGGCGAGCCGCTCGTCGGCCGAGATGGTGATGGCGACGCCGAACCGGGTTTCCAGGTCGCGCAGGTGCACGCGCTTCTGGTTGAGGATGTAGAGCGCCACTTCGGTGCGGGTGCGCAGGATCAGGTTGTGGCTCGCCGACTTGATCAGCGCCTCCTCGATCGCCCGCAGGATCAGCAGCGCCACCGAGGCGGTCGCCCGCACGAAGCCCGAGCCGCCGCAATGGGCGCACGGGACGGAGGAGGATTCGAGCACCCCGGTGCGGATGCGCTGGCGCGACATCTCGAGCAGGCCGAAGGGCGAGATGCGGCCGACCTGGATGCGGGCCCGGTCGTCCTTGAGGCACTCGTTCAGCTTGCGCTCGACCGCCCGGTTGTTGCGCTTCTCCTCCATGTCGATGAAGTCGATGACGATCAGGCCGGCGAGGTCGCGCAGGCGCAGCTGGCGCGCCACCTCCTCGGCGGCCTCCAGGTTCGTCTTGAGCGCGGTATCCTCGATGTCGTGCTCGCGGGTGGCCCGCCCCGAGTTCACGTCGATGGAGACGAGCGCCTCGGTCGGGTTGATGACGAGGTAGCCGCCCGAGCGCAGGGAGACGTGGTTGGAGAACATCGCGTCGAGCTGCTGCTCCACGCCGAAGCGGGCGAAGAGCGGAGCCGGGTCGCGATAGGGCTTCACGACCTTGGTCTGGCTCGGCATCAGCATCCGCATGAAGTCCTTGGCCTCGCGGTAGGCGTCCTCGCCCGCGACCAGAACCTCGTCGATGTCCTTGTTGTAGAGGTCGCGGATGGCGCGCTTGATCAGCGAGCCCTCCTCGTAGACCAGGGCGGGGGCCGAGGAGGTGAGCGTCAGCTCGCGCACGCTCTCCCACAGCCGCATCAGGTACTCGAAATCGCGCTTGATCTCCGGCTTGGTGCGCGAGGCGCCGGCCGTGCGCAGGATGACGCCCATCCCCTCGGGCACTTCGAGGTCGGTGGCGATCTCCTTGAGGCGCTTGCGGTCGGCCGCGCTGGTGATCTTGCGCGAGATGCCGCCGCCCCGGCCGGTATTGGGCATCAGCACCGAGTAGCGGCCGGCGAGCGACAGGTAGGTGGTGAGCGCCGCGCCCTTGGTGCCGCGCTCCTCCTTGACCACCTGCACCAGGATGACCTGGCGGCGCTTGATCACCTCCTGGATCTTGTAGTGGCGGCGGGGCGCGCGGGGCCGCTCCGGGATCTCCGCGAGGGCGTCGCCGCGGCCGCCGACCTGCTCGACGACCGGCTCCTCGTCCTCCGACTCGTCCTCATCGGACTCGTCCTCGTCATCATCCTCGTCGGACTCCTCGTCCGACTCGTCGGCCTCGTCGTCGGACCCGATCTCGGACCGGGCCTCGTCCTCCTCATCGGACTCGTCCTCGTCCGACTCGTCGGCCTCCTCGGCCGCATCCGACTCAGCCGCATCCGTGTTGGCCGCGGGCGCCGCGGCCAGGGCGGCGTCGGCCTGCGGCGCCGGGGCGGGCCCGGACTCGGCCGCGACGGGCGCGAGCGCCGCGTCCTCGGGGGCAACCGCCGCGCCTTGGGGTGCGGCCGCCGCGCTTTCGGGCGCAGCCTCGGCCGTGCCGGATGCCGCCTCGTCCGTCCCGGACGCCGCGACCGCAGCCTCTCCGGCCGGCTCGGCGGCGGGGGCGGAATCCTGCGCGACCGCCTCGTCGCCGGACGCGGCCTCGCTCCGCGCCGCGTCGGCCTCGGCCTGCTCCGGCCAGGACACGACCGCGCCGGCGGACTCGCTGGCGGTCTCGGCGGCGGGGTTCTCGCCCTCGTCGGGCTCCAGTCCTTCGGCGGGAGCGCTCACCACCGGATCGGGCTTGGCCGCGGCCGCCTCGGCACGCCGCCCGCGGCGGCGGCGGCGGCGGTTCTGGCCCTCGTCGCCGTTGCGCTCGGGGCGCTCGGCATGCTCGCGCTCGGCCCGGGCATCCTCCTCCAGGAGGGCGAGCCGGTCGGCGATCGGGATCTGGTAGTAGTCGGGGTGGATCTCGCTGAAGGCGAGGAAGCCGTGCCGGTTGCCCCCGTACTCGACGAAGGCGGCCTGCAGCGACGGTTCGACCCGCGTGACCTTGGCGAGGTAGATGTTGCCGCGCAGCTGGCGGCGGCTAGCGGATTCGAAATCGAACTCCTCGACCTTCGACCCCTTGACCGTCACCACCCGGAAGAGACCCGGGTGG
>NZ_BPQQ01000036.1 GCF_022179325.1 Methylobacterium isbiliense
CCGCGCCCTGACCGCGCCCTTGCGCAAAGCGTGGGCGGGCGCCACCTCCACACCCGACCTCCAGAGAGAGCCTGACTTCCTCGTGCTTGCCCTCCCCAGCTTCGTCGAGCGCGCCGGCTCCGCCGCCCGGGCGCTCGCCGAGGCGTCGAGCGACCTCCTCGTCCAGCCGACCGTGCGCCTCGGCGTCACCGGCCTTGCCCGCTCGGGCAAGACCGTGTTCACGGCCGCGCTCGTCCACCACCTCACCGGCCTCCACCCGCTGCCGGCGCTCCGGGCCTCGCAGGAGGGCCGCCTGCGCCGCGCCCGCCTCGTGCCGCAGCCCGACGACGACGTGCCGCGCTTCCCCTACGAGGAGCATTTCGCCGCCCTCACGCAGGAGCGGCGCTGGCCCCGCTCCACCGACCGCATCAGTCAGCTGCGGCTCGCGGTCGATTACGAGCGCAAGTCCGGCTGGCGTCCCGGCCCGGCGAACCTGATGGTCGACATCGTGGACTATCCGGGCGAATGGCTGCTCGACCTCGCGCTGATCGAGCAGACCTACGAGGGCTGGTCGCGCGAGACCATCGCGGCCGCGCAGCGCCCCGGCCGCGCCGCGGTCGCGGCGCCCTGGCTCGACGTCCTGCGCCGCCTCGACCCGAACCAGCCCCTCGACGAGGTGGTGGCCGAGCGGGCGAGCGACGCCTTCAAGACCTACCTCGCCGCCGTGCGGGCCGGGCCGGAGGCGGTGGCCACCACGCCGCCGGGCCGCTTCCTGATGCCCGGCGACCTCGCGGGCTCGCCCGCGCTCACCTTCGCGCCGCTGGCGCTGACCAGTCCCATCGCGCCGGACAGCCTCGGCGGCCTGATGGAGCGCCGCTTCGAAGCCTACAAGAGCCGCGTGGTGACGCCGTTCTTCCGGGATCACTTCCAGCGCATCGACCGCCAGATCGTGCTGGTCGACGTGCTGGCGGCGGTCGATGCCGGCGCGGCCGCGCTCGCCGAGCTGGAGGATGCCCTCGACCGGGTGCTGATGAGCCTGAACATCGGGCGCAACACCCTGTTGTCGCGCCTGTTCGCGCCGCGCACCGACCGGATCATGTTCGCCGCCACCAAGGCCGACCACCTCCACCACGCCAGCCACGACCGGCTCGACGCGCTGCTGCGCCTCCTCGTCGCCCGCGCGATGCGGCGCACCGAGGCGGCGGGCGCCCGGGTCGGCACCGTGGCGCTCGCCTCGGTGCGGGCCACCCGCGAGGTGATGGTGGAGGAGGGCGGGCAGGCCCTGCGCACGGTGGCCGGCACGCCCGAGGCCGGCGAGGCGATCGACGGCGAGATCTTCGACGGGGAGACGGAGGCGGCGATCTTCCCGGGCGAGCTGCCGGAGCGCCCGGAGGCGGTGCTGGAGGGCGCGGTGCCGCCGGGATCGCTGCGCTTCCCGCGCTTCCGGCCGCCGCGCGTGCCCCTCGACGCGCTCGGGCGGCCGGGCCGGCTGCCGCAGATCCGCCTCGACCGTGCCCTGGAATTCCTGGTCGGCGACCGCCTGGCCTGAGGATCGTGCGATGAGCCAGCCCCCGAAGCCCAGGGCCTTCCGCCTGCCCGCGGACCCGCCGCGCCCCGCCGGCACCGAGACGCCGCTCGCCGAGGGCGTGCGGGTGGTGGAGGAGCCGTTCGAGATCGTGGACGCCGCCGACGGCGTGCCGGTGCCGGTGGCGCCGCGCTCCGGCCCGCCCTGGGGAAGCCTGCTGCTCTCGGCCCTCGGCGCCCTGGCGACGCTCGGGATCGGGCTTGCGGTCGAACGGCTGATCGCGGACCTGTTCAGCGCCGCCCCCTGGCTCGGCGTGGTGGCGCTCGCGCTCCTCGCCGTCGCGGCCGTGGCGCTCCTCGCCCTCGTCTGGCGCGAGGTCGCGGGCGTGCTGCGCGAGCGGCGCATCGAGGCGATCCGCGAGGCCGCCCTGGAGGCCCTGGCCGCCCGCGACCACACCGCCGCCAAGGCCGTGGTGCGGGACGTGACGGCGCTCTACGCCGACCGTCCGGGTCTCGCGGCCGGCCGCGGGCGGCTCGACGCGGTGGCGGACGCGATCCTCGACGTGGAGGACCGCCTCGGCATCGCCGAGCACGAGTTGCTCGGTCCGCTCGACCGGCAGGCGAAGGGCGCGGTGGCGGAGGCCGCCAAGCAGGTCTCGGCCGTGACGGCGCTGAGCCCGCGGGCGATCGTCGATGTCGGCTTCGTGATCTTCGCGGCGGTCCGGCTCCTGCGCCGCATCGCCACGATCTATGGCGGCCGGCCCGGCCTGTTCGGGTTCCTGCGCCTCGCGCGCGCGGCGCTCGCGCATCTCGCGGTCACGGGGGGCGTCGCGGTGGGCGACAGCCTCGTGCAGCAGGTGCTGGGGCTCGGTCTCGCCGCCCGCGTCTCGGCGAAGCTCGGCGAGGGCGTGCTCAACGGCCTCATGACCGCCCGCTTCGGCCTCGCGGCCCTGGCCGTCTGCCGCCCGCTGCCCTTCGTGCGCGAGCCGGCGCCCCGGCTCGGGGACGTTGCCGGGGAGCTGATCCGCAGCGGGGAGCCGGATCGATGACCCGGTGATCAGCTGCGGATCGCCCTCACCTCAAGCCGCGGCGGGTTCGCGCGGCCTGATCGTCGGACCACCCGCCGCTACGCCAGCGGCAGCCCCACGTAGTTCTCGGCCAGCACCGTCTGCGCCGCGCGCGAGCCGCGGATATAGGCGAGTTCGGCCACCTGCATGCGGCGCGCGAACGGGTCCATGTCGGGGAAGCGGTGGGTGAGGCCGGTGAACCACCAGCTGAACCGCTCCGCCTTCCAGATCCGGGCCAGCGCCCGTTCGGAATAGCCGTCGAGCCCGGACGGATCGCCGTCGCGGTAGTGGCGCACCAGCGCCTCGGCCAGCATGGCGACGTCCGAGACCGCGAGGTTCATGCCCTTGGCGCCGGTCGGCGGCACGATGTGGGCGGCATCGCCCGCCAGAAACAGGCGGCCGTGGCGCATCGGCTCGGCGACGAAGCTGCGCAAGGGGGCGATGCTCTTCTCGAAGGAGGGACCGCGCTCCAGACCGGCCGCCGCTTCCGGCCCGAGGCGCACGGCCAGTTCGTCCCAGAACCGCGCGTCGGACCAATCCTCGATGCGCTCGTCGAGCCCGACCTGCACGTAGTAGCGGCTGCGCGTCGGCGAGCGCATGCTGGCGAGCGCGAAGCCGTTCTCGTGGTTGGCGTAGATGAGTTCGTGGTTGACCGGCGCCACCTCCGCCAGGATGCCGAGCCAGCCGAACGGGTAGACCCGCTCGAACACCTTGAGCACGTCGGCCGGCATCGCCGCACGGCTCGCCCCGTGGAAGCCGTCGCAGCCCGCAATCCAGTCGCAGGCCAGCGTGTGGCCGCTGCCGCCGCGGCGGAACCGGACGCTCGGGCTGTCGGTCTCGATTCCGCAGATCGCCACGTCCTCGGCCTCGAACAGGATGCGCACGCCCCGCGCCTCGGCGGCGTCGAAGAGGTCGCGCATCACCTCCTGCTGGCCGTAGACCGTGACGGTGGAGCCGCCGGTGAGCGCGGCCATGTCGATGCGGAAGAGACGCCCGTCATAGGCGATGTTGGTGCCGGTATGGACCAGCCCCTCCGCACGCAGGCGCGCGTCGAGCCCGAGTTCGGCGAGGAGCGCGACGGTGCCCTGCTCCAGCACGCCCGCCCGCACCCGGCCCTCGACGTAGTCGCGGGTGCGCCGCTCCAGCACCACCGCGTCGATCCCGGCCCGGGCGAGGAGATGGGCAAGCACCAGGCCGGCCGGTCCGGCCCCGATGATCGCGACTTGCGTGCGCATGGAGATCCTCCGGGTGTTTCGCTCCGGCCGCCCGCGCGGCGTCGAGGCCCCACGGTGGCGATGGTGCGACTCTGCCCCCGCGCGGGCCGGCCGGCGATGGACGGCACGGCGAAAGTGTTGGACTTTTTTGCTCCTGCCCGATGGCCGCGAGAGAGGCCCGTGAGATCCGCCGAGCCCGCGCAACTCCCTGTCGTGCCGCACTTCTTCCTCTACGGGGAGGCGCCGCGCGACGTCGACGACCGCTTCCTGCATGTGGAGGCCTTGGACGATCGCAGCCGTCCCAACCGCTGGAGCATCCGCCCCCACGTCCACGCCGCCCTGCATCAGGTGTTTCACCTCTCGGCGGGCGGCGGCGTGATGCAGGCGGAAGCCGAGACGCTGGTGCTTGCGGCGCCCTGCCTCGTTCTCGTACCGGCCGGCACGGCGCACGGCTTCCGCTTCGGCGACGAGACGCAGGGGACCGTGCTCACCCTCTCGGACCGCTACTGGCGCGACCTCGCCCGCCGCGAGCCCGACCTCGCGGGGCTGTTCGCGGCCCCCGCGGCCCTGCCCGCCGGGGAGGGGGAGCCGTTCGGCGAGAGCATCGCCGAACTCGCCCGCGAACTGGCCTGGGCGGTGCCGGGCCGGCGGGCGGCGATCGAGGGGCATTTGCTGATCCTGCTCGTCGCCGCCCTGCGGCAGCGGGAGGTGGTGCAGGGTGCGGCGGCGCAGCCGGGGCCGCAGGCGGTGCTGGTGGCGCGCTTCCGGGAGGCGGTGGAGGCGCATCACCGCCGCGAGCGCGCCCTCGACGACTACGCCCGCGACCTCGGCGTGACGCCCGCCCGCCTGCGCGCCGCCTGCCGGGGCGTGACGGGCCTGAGCCCCGGCAGGCTGATCCGCGACCGGCGCCTCATCGAGGCCAAGCGCCTGCTGCTCTACTCCGACCTCGCGGTGGCCGAGGTCGCCTACGATCTCGGCTTCACCGACCCGGCCTATTTCTCGCGCTTCTTCGCCAAGGGCACCGGAGAGGCCCCGCGCGCGTTCCGGGAGCGGAGAGGCGCCCCGGCGGGCGCGACGGGAGAATCCGCATGATCACGCACAAGCCGGGCCTGACCCGGCAGGGCATGATGCGGGGCGCGCTCGGGGCGACGCTCGCCGCCGCGCTGCCGGCCGCCGCGCAGACCGCCCTGCACCGGCGGGCGATCCCGTCGAGCGGCGAGAGCCTGCCGGTGATCGGGCTCGGCACCTGGATCGGCTTCGATGTCGGTGAGGCCGACGGGGAGCGCCAGCGGCTGGGACAGGTGCTCGCGGCGCTCCTCGACGGCGGCGGCCGGGTGATCGATTCCTCGCCGATGTACGGCCGCGCCGAGGCCGTGACGGGCGATCTCGTGGCCGCCGCCGGCGCCCGCGAGCGCGTCTTCCTCGCCACCAAGGTCTGGACCCGCGGGCGCGAGGCCGGGCTCGCGCAGATGCGCCAGTCGCTGGAGCGGCTGCGCACGGACCGGCTCGACCTGATGCAGATCCACAATCTCCTCGACTGGCGCACGCATCTCCCGGTGCTGCGCGCCTGGAAGCAGGAGGGGCGGATCCGCTACCTCGGCATCTCGCACTACACCGAGAGCGCCTACGACGAGGTCGAGGCGGTGCTGCGGGCCGAGCCGCTCGACTTCCTGCAGATCAACTACGCGCTCGACGACCGGGCCGCGGAGGAGCGCCTGCTGCCCCTGGCCGCCGACCGGGGCGTGGCGGTGCTGGTGAACCGGCCCTTCGGCGGCGGGGGGCTGCTGCGGCGCCTGCGCGACCGGCCGCTCCCGGGCTATGCGGCCGAGATCGGCTGCGGGAGCTGGGCCGAGATCCTGCTCAAGTTCGTGATCGCCCACCCGGCCGTGACCTGCGCGATCCCCGGCACCGGGCAGCCGCACCACATGGCCATGAACCTGCGCGCCGGCACCGGCCCCTTGCCCGACCGAGCCCTGCGCCGCCGCATGCAGGCCGCATAGATGAACGACAGTTCATCCGGCGCCCGGCGCCAACTGGCCAAGCTCGACCGTGACGAAGGCGCGACGAAAGGTCCGCGAGCGGCAGCGTCATGCGGGCGGAACCTGCCGCCTTCGCCCTATTTCTGCCAGTTCTTCTGAGTTAATCACCCCTCATTCACGCCATCGCAGCGGCGAGCGCGCCGGGGCTGCTGCCCGGGTCGCGCCGAGGCCGGGCTGTTGCCCGGCCATTACTCGAAGAGGGGGTCTCATGCTCAAGTCGGTCGTCGTCATGCTCGGTGTCGGTGCGGGGCTGGTCGCGTCGCTGCAGGCGGTCTCGGCGGAATCGCGCGGCGGCGGCAGCGACTACAACGGCACCTGGAACGTCCAGCTGGTGACCGAATCGGGCCTGTGCGACAGCCGCTACAGCTTCTCCCTCGCGGTGCGCGACGGCGACATCCGCCTCGCCTCGACCGCGGAGGGCGCGTCGGTCAGCGGCCGCATCTCCGGGGACGGCAATGTCGGCCTCAGCGTGCGGCGCAGCGGCGCGAGCGGCGCCGCCTCCGGGCGCCTCCAGGCCAATTCGGGCTCCGGCACGTGGAGCGTGTCCTCGCTGTGCTCCGGCCGCTGGACCGCCCAGCGCCGCTCGACCCGGGTCGCCCAGGCCGACTGAGCGAGGCCCGGGACCGTCCCGCGGACTCAGCCCAGGAACCGCGCCCAGGCCTGGGCGTGGACCGTGCTGATGATGCCCGAGGCCCAAACAAGGTGCCGGTCCGGCATCAGCGGCGCGTTGTGGCTCTCCAGGTGGTAGACCCCGCGCCGCGAGCCCCGCAGGATCTTCTTGAGGTAGCGGTGGCCGTCCCACGTGGCGACCGCGGCGTAGCGGTCGATCAGGCGCTCGGGATTCTCCCCGGCCCGTGCGCAGAGCACGACGTCATCCGGCTCGTACTTCGGATACATCGACGTCCCGGCAACCCGGAACGCGATCGTGCCGTGCGGAACCGGGAACGGCACCGCGATCTCGAACAGGATGCCGTGCGGCTCGGGTTGCTCGTCGCCGGTCTCGATCAGCCCGCCCGCGCTGATCACCCCCTGCACCGCCACCACGTGACTGCCGTCCCCCGGCGGCTCTGCCGCCTGGTCATCCCCGAACAGCAGCCCCTTGGCGCTGACCAGCACCCCGTCCCGACGGAAGCGCTCGGCGTAACGCTCGGCGTCGTCGCGGCCGATCGTGCGCGTCCCGGCCTCGTGCGCCCGGTAGGTGCTCTCCGGCCAGCCGTTGCGCAGAGCCGCGTCGCGGGCGGACCGATAGCCGGCCGCGAGCCGCGCCAGCCGCAGCCGCTCGCCCTGCTCCAGGCGGATCAGGCTCTCGCGCGATCGATCGGCGGCCATCCACAACCCTGCCATCCACAACCTTGAACGACGAAATCACCACCTAGCGTGTTGATCGTAATCATTACATCGGGTAGCAATCACGATCGCAAGCCGCCGTCTGGCGGCCGCCATCTTCCCCAACGGCAGGAGCTGCCTCATGTTCCGGCGCCCCCATGCGCCGCGCGCCTGCGCGCGCGGCCCCACCCCCTTTCGGCCGCGTGCGTTGCCCCCGCCCACCGGCATGGCGCGGCCAGCCGCTTCCCGGGTAGACAGGCCCCATGAAGACCGCCCTGATCGTTCTCTGGACCCTGGCGGCAGGGATCCTGCTGTTCCTGATCGTGCGCAGGCGCATCACCCAGGCGATCCGCGACATCGCGCGCGAGGCGGGCGACCCGCCGCCCCGGGACGGCGACGCGCCCCCCAGGTCGCCGGAGGATCGCGGCCCGGCACCCTGAGCAACAATCGGCCGGAGGGGCCGCGGTTCTCCCGCACGGCAACAACGCGGGGTGATGCGCCATGACCGACCGCAAGCGGAAGCTGCGGCGCATCACCCGCCGCCGTCGCGAGGCGCTCGCCCACGACCGGCCGTCCGCCGCGCTGGCCGGGGCGATCCGCCGCCGCCGACGGCGGCCGCGGCCGGCGCGCATCGTGGTGGCGCCCGACCGGGTCTGGCTCGTGGTGCGCACCCGCCCGCGCTGGTCGGCGCGCGTCGCCCGCGAGCTGGAGGAGGCCGGTCTCGCCACCTTCGAGGCCCGCGAGGAGGTGGAGCGGGTGGAGGAGACCGGGCGCCGCCGGTTCGTCCGTGAGCCGCTGCTGCGCCGCCTCGTCTTCGTGGGCCTGCGCGACGATGCCGAGTTGCGGCTCGCGGAGGCCCATCCGGGCGTCGACCGGGTGCTGTTTCGCGACGGGCGCGCCGTGGTGATCCCGGCCGCGCTGCTCCAGGTCTTCGCGGACGCGCTCACCGGCCACACCGCGGACGGGGAGGCGGTCTCGGCCGTCCTGTTCGCCCTCGGGGACGCCGTGCGGGTGACCAAGGGGCCGCTCGCCCAGGCCGCCGGCATCATTGAGGCCGTCGATCCGGCGCGCCGCCGCTACCGCGTCGCGGTCGAGATGTTCGGCCGCGCGACCCCGGTCGATCTCGGCGAGGAGCAGATCGAGCCCGCCACCAAGCAGGATCCGAAAAAGAACATTTGACGAACAAAACGGGATCGCGTATCAGAGGGGCAGGTTATCCAGGTTTGCGGCCTGCCACTCACGGACGTGGCCGCTCGACTGCCCCTTTCGGGGGATGTGTCCCTGGACCCGGCCCACGGCATCACCGAGGCGACAGGGGGCTCGTGCCCTCGTCCGGCCGGGGCGGAGTCTCAGGCAGGACATGGCGCGATCAGACATCGACTGGGCGGCGATCGGGGCCGCGTGGCGGGAAGGCCGCTCGGCGGCGGCGATCGCCCGGGCCTTCGGGGTTCACCCGGACACGGTGCGCAGGCGCGCCAGGGCGGAACGCTGGGAGCGGGCGAAGGCCGAGGCGAGCCGGCTCGTCCCGGCACCGCCGCAGCCGAACCCCGCGGGCGACCGGGTGCTCGACGGGCACCGGACGGTGATCGAGCAGGGTCAGGCCCTGACCCTGCAACTCCTCGGCGAAGCGCTCGCCGCCTCCGGCCAGGCCGGGGCCTTCGCGGCGCTGCTCACCGAAGCCTCGAACGAGGACCCGGAGCGCCGAAGCGCCCTGGAACGGCTGGCCTCGCTCCCGAAGCGCAGCGCGGCCCTGCGCGACCTCGCCACCGCGGCGCGGCTCTGGATCGCTCTCGAACGGCAGGCCTGGGATCTGGATGGCAGAGATCTCGATGCGAAGGCGGCCGGCGAGATCCCGCCGCTCGACCTCGACGCCGCCCTCCGGCGTCTCGACCCCGAGCAGCGCGAGCAGCTGCGCCGGATCGCCGAGGTCCTGGCTGTCCGCGCCCGCGATCCTGCTGCGGGCGCTTGACCGGGTCGACAGCGAGCAGAGCCTCGCGGGCTTCGTGCGGCGGGCCTGGCCCACGGTGGAGCCGGGCGCCCCCTACATCCACGGCTGGCACATCGACGCGGTGGCTGAGCACCTGGAGGCGATCACCGCAGGCCGCATCACCCGGCTCCTCATCAACGTGCCCCCGGGCAGCATGAAGAGCCTGCTGGCCGGCGTCTTCTGGCCGGCCTGGGAATGGGGGCCGCGCAACCGGCCCGACCTGCGCACGCTCGCGGTCTCCCACACCCGCGCGCTCGCCATCCGCGACAACCTGCGCACCCGCCGCCTCGTCACCTCCGACTGGTACCGCGCCCTCTGGGGCGAGCGCGTCCGCCTCGCCCGCGACCAGAACCGCAAGCAGCGCTTCGAGACCACGGCGACCGGCCTGCGCGAGGCGCTCGCCGCCGGCTCGATCACCGGCGCGCGCGGCGACCGGGTCATCCTCGACGACCCGATCTCGGTGGACGGCGCCAATTCCGAGCGGGTGCGCGAGGCGGTCAACCGCTGGTTCCTCGAAGCCGTGCCGACCCGCCTCAACGATCCCGCCCGCTCGGCCATCGTGGTGATCATGCAGCGCCTCCACGCCCGCGACCTTTCCGGCCTGATCCTGGCGCGCGACCTCGGCTACGAGCACCTGATGCTGCCGATGGAGTTCGAGCGGGAGCGGCGCTGCGTCACCGGCATCGGCTTCGTCGACCCCCGGCGCCAGGAGGGGGAACTGCTGTTCCCGGCCCGCTTCCCCCGCGCGGTGGTGGAGCGCGACACGGCCGTGATGGGCGCCTATGCGGCGGCGGGCCAGTTCCAGCAGCGCCCGGCCCCGCGCGAGGGCGGGCTGTTCAAGCGCCACTGGTTCGGCCTCGTGCGCGCGCTGCCCGCCGGCTGCCGCTTCGTCCGCGCCTGGGACCTCGCGGCCAGCGTCGAGCGGGCCGGGCGCCCGCCCGCCTTCACGGCGGGGCTCAAGCTCGGGCGCGCGCCGGACGGGCACCTCTACGTGGCCGATGTGCGGCGCGACCGGCTCTCGCCGGGCGGCGTGGTGCGGATGATCCTCGCCACCGCCGCCGAGGACGGCCCCGAGTGCCGCATCGCCCTGCCGCAGGATCCCGGGCAGGCCGGGAAGGCCCAGGCCCAGGACCTGATCCGGCGGCTGGCCGGCTACGACGCCCGGGCGACACCCGAGAGCGGCGACAAGGCCACCCGCGCCGCGCCCGTCTCGGCGCAGGCCGAGGCCGGCAACCTGCACCTCCTCGAAGGCCCCTGGAACGAGGCCTTCCTCGACGAGGTCGCGTCCTTCCCCAACGGCGCCTTCCTCGACCAGGTCGACGCCCTCTCGCGCGCCTTCGGCACCCCGAGCGAGGCGCGCTACGGCATGCTGGGAGTTCTCTGATGTGGCTCGCCGACCGCCTCGCCAACCTCGTCACCGGCCTCGGCGGCCCGCGCGACAAGAGCGCCGGCAACCTCCACGTCCACGTGCCGCGCGCCAGGGCGGAGCTCGATGCCGCCTATCGCGACAACTGGCTCGCCCGCAAGATCGTGGACGTCGTGCCCTTCGACATGCTGCGCGAGTGGCGGGACTGGCAGGCGCCGCCCGCCGAGGTGGCGGCGATCGAGGCCGCCGAGACGGCGCTCGGCCTGCGCGAGGTGCTGCTGCGGGCCCTGCGCCTCGCACGCCTGCACGGCGGCGCCGCCATCCTGATCGGCGATGCGAGCCCCGATCCGGCCGCCCCTCTGCGCCCCGAGAGCCTCGGGCAGGGGGGCCTGCGCTACCTCCACGTGCTGGGGCGCCACGCGATCCAGGCCGGCGAGATCGAGCGCGACCCGCTCTCGCCCTGGTTCGGGGAGCCGGCGAGCTACGGGCTGGCGGGCGGCCAGCCGGTGCACCCGTCGCGCATCCTGCGCCTCGTCGGCGCCCCGGTGCCCGAGGAGGCGGGGGGCGATGCCTTCGGCGACAGCGTGCTGCAGGCGCTCCTCGAAGCCGTCGACCACGCCACCGCGGCGGCCGCCCACATCGCCGCGATGCTGCCCGAGGCCAAGCAGGACGTGATCTCGGTGCCGGGCCTCTCCCAGGCCCTCTCCACAGACGAGGGCACGCGCCGCCTCACCGAGCGCTTCGGCTACGCGGCGCGGATGAAGTCGATGTTCGGGATGCTGCTCCTCGAAGGCGACGGGCGCTCCCCCGAGGGCGAGCGCTACCAGCAGAAGCAGCTCGACTTCTCGGGCCTGCCCGAGGTGGCGCGCCTCTTCCTCCAGACCGCGGCCGGCGCCGCCGACATCCCGGTCACGCGGCTGCTGGGCCAGTCGCCCGCCGGCCTCAACGCCACGGGCGATGCCGACCTGCGCAACTACTACGACCACATCGCCGCGCGCCAAGCGGTGGAACTCACCCCCGCGCTCGCCCGCCTGGACGCGCTGCTCGTGCGCCACGCGCTGGGCCGCCCGGCCCCGGAGGTCTGGTACGCGTGGCGCCCACTGCTCCAGACCTCCGAGCGCGACAAGGCCGAGATCGGCCGCCTGAGGGCCGAGACCGCCGCCACCCTCGCGCGCGAGGCCCTGTGCCCCCGCGAGGTTCTGGCCGCCGGCGTCGAGGGCTGGCTCGTGAACGCCGACCTCTTCCCCGGCATCGAGGCCGCTTACCGGAAGGGCCGCTGATCGGGGCGTCGCCCCGCAGGGTTTCACCCTGAGACCCACGCGGGCGCCGCCCGCGACCCGCCGGGGTCGCAGACCCCGGAACCCAGAAGAGGGACCCATGCAGATCGTCGACAGGCTCAGCCTCGGCCCCCCGGCCGGGATCGCGGACGCGCGCCCCCTGCGCAGCGGGGCGCTGGTGGTGCAGGCCCGGGCGGCCCGCGCCGGCAACGTCCAGGTCTATGCCGGTGCCGAACTGGCGCGGCCCGACCGCGCGACCGTCCGGGTCTACCGCGACCCGGAGGAGATCTTCCGGGCGGAATCCCTGGCGAGCTTCGGCCACAAGCCCGTCACCCTCGACCACCCGCCCGAGGCGGTGACGCCCGAGACGTGGCGGCGCGTCGCCCGCGGGCATGTCGGCGACGAGGTGCTGCGGGACGGCGAGTTCGTGCGCATCCCGCTGCTCCTCGCCGACGCCGAGGCGATCGCGGCGGTGCGGGCGGGGCAGCAGGAGATCTCGGTCGGCTACACCTGCACCCTCGACTGGACCCCCGGCACCGCTCCGGACGGCACGCCCTACGACGCCCGGCAGACCGCCGTGGTCGTCGACCACGTCGCCATCGTGGCGGAGGGCCGGGCCGGACCGCAATGCCGGATCGACGACACCGCCGCTCTGCGCCGCGAACTGGCGGACGCGGTCGTCCGGGCGCTTGCCGCGGAGGCGCAGGCCGCGCGGCTCAGCGCCGAGCACGAGGCGGCCCTGGCGGAGCGGGAGCGCGAGATCGCGTCGCTGCGCGCGCCGGGCGCCCTCGACGCCCTGGCCGCGGCCCGGGCCGACGCGGTGGCGGGCGCGCGCCGCATCCTCGGCGACGCGTTCGACCCGGCCGGTCTCG
The DNA here is from genome assembly GCF_022179325.1 of Methylobacterium isbiliense. Lineage (GTDB taxonomy): Bacteria > Pseudomonadota > Alphaproteobacteria > Rhizobiales > Beijerinckiaceae > Methylobacterium > Methylobacterium isbiliense. Next base: position 12,652 of record NZ_BPQQ01000036.1, read on the forward strand.
ATGCCGGCGCGATCCGGCGCGCCGCGGTCGCCCATGCCCTCGGCGAGGCCGCCGCCGGCCTCGACGCGGCCGGGATCGACGGCGCCTTCCGGGCGCTCACCGCCCCCACCGACCCGCTGCGCGCCGTCCTGCGCCGCCGGCAGGACGCCGTCACTCCCGACGCCCTCACCCCCGACGCGGCCCACGCCGCGATGGTCGAGACCCTCCGCACCGCCTGGAAGGCGAATCCCCGAGGAGCCCGCTGATGCCGATCCAGACCACCTATGCCGGCCGCGCCGCACCCGCCTACGAAGGCATGGTCGCCGCCGAGGAGCCGAGCCTCACCCTCAGCCGCACCGTCGAGACGCAAGGCGGGATCGCCTTCGGCAAACCCGCCTTCCAGGGCACGCGTGACGACGGCATCGCCGCCGCCGGATCGATCTTTCGCGGTGTCGTCCTCGCCGACCGCGGCGTCCGCCCGGAGAACGGCGGCGACCTCTTCGCCAGGGGCGACACGGCCCCGGTGCTCGTCAGGGGCGTCGTCTGGGTCGCGGTCGCGGGGGCCGTCACGGCCGGCGCGCCTGCCCATCTGACCGCCGCGGGCGGCTTCTCGACCGCGGGCGCCGGCACCACCGCCATCCCGGGCGGCCTCTTCGACTCCTCCGCCCCCGCGGGCGGGCTCGCGCGCCTGCGCCTCAACTAGGGAAGCCCTCGCCATGAATACCCGCACGCTCGTCACCGACGCGCCGCGCGCGCTCGCCTTCCTGGTGAGCCAGCAGGCCCATATCGAGCCCACCGTCTACCGCACGCAGTACCCGGCGATCCGCTATCCGCGGCTCGTGCCCGTCGACACCGACGCGCCCGACTGGGTGCCCACCGTCACCTACTTCTCCTCCGACCGCGTCGGCCAGGCGGCCTGGGTGCACGGCGCCGCCGACGACGTGCCCAAGGCCGAGGTGCTGCGCCGCCAGCACGAGACCGCCGTCGCGATGGCGGGCATCGGCTACGGCTACGACCTCGAGGAACTCGGCAAGGCCCAGCTGATGGGCATGAACCTCGGCACCGACAAGGCCGACGCCGCGCGGCTCGCCTCCGAGGAGTTCATCGATCAGGTCGCGCTGTTCGGGGACCAGGCCAAGGGCTTCGCGGGCCTGCTCAACCACCCCGCCGTCACCGTGGGGACCGCCGCGGCGACCGGGGAGGGCGGCAGCCGGGCCTGGGCGGCCAAGAGCGCCGAGCAGGTGCTGGCCGACGTCAACGGGCAGCTCACCGGCCTGTTCACCGCCTCGGCCCATGTCGAGATGGCCGACACCCTGCTCCTGCCCTACGAGCAGATGCTCGGGCTCGGCCTGCGCCGCATCGACTCCCTGAGCCCCATCACCATCCTCGACTGGGTCCGGCGCCACAACGTCTACACGCTGGAGACCGGGCAGGACCTGACGGTGATCGGCGTGCGGGCGCTGGAGAGCGCCGGCACCGGCGGGACGGCCCGCATGGTCGCCTACCGCCGCGACCCCTCGGTGCTGAAGCTCTGGCTGCCGATGCCGTTTCGGTTCTTCCCGGCGTGGCAGACCGGACCCTGGCGCTTCGAGGTGCCGGGCGCCTTCCGGCTCGGCGGCCTCGACATCCGCCGTCCCGGCGCCTTCCGCTACCTCGACGGGATCTGAGCGATGGCCCGCGTGACGAACCGCGCCCCGGGCGCCCGGCTGTTCTGGGTCCGCGGCGAGGCCGCACCCCGGCGCATCGCCCCCGGCGAGAGCGCCGACCTCGACCTCCTCGACCGCGACGACCCGCTCCTGCGCGCCTGGGAGGCGGCGGGCGAGGTCGCGGTCGAGGACGGACCGCCCGACGCCGCGCCGCGGCGCCGGCCCGCGCGGCGGGAGGGCTGACCGCATGGCCCCGACACCCGCCGCGCTCAAGGCGCGCTTCCCGGCCTTCGCGCCGGTGCCCGACGGCACCGTCGCGGCAGCGCTCGCCGAGGCCGAGGCCCGGGTCGACGCGGCCTGGGCCGCCGCCGACCGCGACCCGGCCCGGATGCTCTACGCCGCCCACCTCCTCACCCTCGACGGGCTCGGCGGCCCGGAGGGGGTGCTGGCGGGCGCGCTCGACCTGCGGGCGCTGCGCAGCGGCACGCTGCAGATCGAGCGGCATCCCCCGGACGCGACGCTGCCCGGAACCCTGGGGCAGACCTCCTACGGCCGGCGCTTCCACGAGCTGATGATGCGCAACGGCCCCGGCATCGTGGTGGTGTGATGGCGACGCTGACCGACAGCCTCGCGGCGATCCTGGCCGGCGCCGCCTCCCCCCTGTTCGGCGACGGGATGCTGCACCGCGCGCAGGCGCAAGGCGGCTTCGCGGACGTGCCGATTCGCTGCCGCACCGAGGCGCTGTGGCAGGGAACCGGCGAGCCCGGCCTGCCGGAGCACCGCCTCACCCTGATCGTGCTCCTGCCCGGCCTCGGCACCGGCCCGACGACCGAGGACGAGGTCACGGCGGCGGGGCGCCGCTGGCGCATCGCCGCGGTCGAGCAGGACCCGGCCGGGAGCCACGCCATCCTCGACGCGAGGCCGCTGTGAGCGACCAGCGGCGCATCGAGCGCCGGATCGCCCGCCTCGCCCGCGAGGGCACCCGCCGCGCCCGCAGGCGGGCCGGGGCCGCAGCCGAAGCCCTCGCCTCGTCCCTGCCCGCCACGGTGACCGTCGCGGTGAGCCGCGGACCCACGACTACCTCGGTCGTCGTCGCGGCACCGGGCTTGGCCGCGCGGGAACTCGGCACGGCCGCGACGCCGGCCGAGCCGGTGGTCGGGCCGGCCCTCGACCGCCTGCGGGCGGCCCCTCCGCCGGAGTCCTGACATGGCCGGCCTCGATCTCGGGCAACCCGTCGCCAGCGCGCTGCTGGCACATCTGCGCAGCGATCCCGCACTCGGCGCCCTCGTCGGGGAGCGCGTGCGCGACTATGTGCGCGCCTCGGAGGAATGGCCCTTCCTGCGGCTCGATCCCGTCGAGACCGCGCCCTACGAGGCGGAGGGGTGGATCGGCTGCACCTGCCGCATCACGCTGCACGCCTTCGTGCGGGGCGAGCGGAGCGCGGGCGCGATCCAGCGCCTCGCCGCCGTGGCGACCGCGCGCCTCGACGAGGCCGACCTCGCGCTGTCCCGCGGCCTGCTCCTGTGGATCGCGCACGAGCGCAGCCTGTTCGTGCCCGATCCGCAGGGCCCCGCCTCCTGGCACGCCGTCCTGCGCTTCGCCGCCGTCGCGGCCGAATCCGTCTAGCTCCCGATCCCAACCAGGAAGCCATCGCATGTCGAGCGCCGCCACCCTGCCGTTCTCGGGCGTCTCCGTGAAGCTGGAGAGCCCCACCGCCGCCGGCACCTTCGAGGCGCCCTGCGGCCTCACGGAGCGCGCCGTGCAGTTCACCAAGGAGGTGAACAGCGCCGTCATCCCCGATTGCGCCGACGAGGATGCGGCGCCCTACGTGGAGCGCGACGTAGTCTCGAAATCGGTCTCGATCACCGGCAAGGGGGTCATGGCCCGCCAGAGCATCGGGCGCTGGCGCGCGGCCTTCGAGGCCGACCAGCCCGTGCGCGCCCGCATCGACCTCGCCGGCAGCGGCGCCCAGAGCGGCGGGCGCTGGGAGGGCTCGTTCCACCTGACGAGCTTCGAGGTCGGCGCCGTGCGGGGCGAGCGCTGCACCGTCTCGGTCGCCCTCCAGTCGAGCGGCCCGGTGCCGTTCACCCCGGCCGCGTGAGGCGGGCGATGAGCCGGGACGGCCATGTCGACCTCGACTTCGCGGGCGCCGCGCGGCGCTTCCGCCTCGGGCTCGGCGATCTCGAAACGCTTCAGGAGGCGACGGGCCTCGGCCCCGGCGACCTCCTGCACCGCCTCCACGCGGGCCGCGCCTACCGCTTCGCCGACGTGCGCGAGGTGCTGCGCGCGGCGCTGATCGGCGGCGGGGCGGGCGTCGGAGAGGCGCATGCCCTCACGGCCGGGCTCGACCGGATGCCGTGCCTCACCGTCATCGCCACCGCGACGCTCGCGCTCGCGGCCGGGCTCGACGGCGCCGAGGACGAGCGGGTCGGGGATCTCGCGCGCGGCGAGCCGGCGCCGGGCCGCCCGGACGGCCGCATGGCCTTCGCGCCGTTCTACGAGGCCGCCGCCGCGATGGGCCTAGCCGTCGCGGACCTGCGGGCGATGAGCCTCTGGCAGTTCGCCGCCTACCTCGACGGGTTCAACCGCGCCCGCGGCGCCGAGGCGCAGACCCCCACGACGCCTGCCCCGATGACCCAGGCCGAGGCGGACGGGCTCTGGGACTGGATCCGCTCAGAGACGGGAGACCGCGATGGCGACCGAGCTTGACCGGCTGGTGGTGTCGCTCGAGGCCAATGTCGGGGCCTACGAGCGGGAACTCGCCCGTGCGGCGCCGCTCGCCGAGCGGGCGCTGGGCCAGGCGGAACGCACCGCGACGGCGGGCGCCGCACGGCTGCAGGCCGCGATGGCGCGGGCCGGGCAGGGGGTGCGCGACGAGGTCGCCCGCAGCGCCGCGTCCCCGGCGGCTGGCGGCACCACCGACGAATCCGACTTCACCGCGGAGGCGGCCCGCCTCGCCAAGCGCACCGGCCTGCTCAAGGTCCTGGCCGAGACGATGGGCCAGTCGGAGGGCGCGGCCGCGAAGGCCGAGGCCGCCTTCCGGCTCCTGACGGCGGCCAAGAGCGCCGACCTCGCGGTGACGCCCGCACTCTCCGCCGAGATCGAGCGCGTGGCGGCGGCCTACGGCGAGGCGGCCGAGCAGGCGGCCAAGGCCGAGCAGGCGCAGCGCACCTTCGAGCGCACCTCCCGCGATTTCGGAGCGGCTCTCTCGGACGGGCTGAAAGGCGCGATCCTGAACGGCGAGCGCCTGGGCAGCGTGCTCGACCGCCTCGCCACCACGCTGGCCTCGCGCGGCATCGATCGCGCGATCGACGGCCTGTTCGCCAAGGGCGGCCTGGGCAGCGACCTGCTGGGCGGCGTGTTCGGGAGCCTCGGTCTCGACCTCAATCCAACCGGCCGCGCGGCCGGCGGGCCGGTGACGCCGGGCCTCGCCTACACGGTGGGCGAGCGCGGCCGCGAGACCTTCGTGCCGCTCCAGCCCGGCCGCATCCTGCCCGCCGCCCGCGACCCCGGCCCGCCCGCCGCGGCGCCGCCCGTGCAGGTCTCGGTGTCGATCGCCACACCGGATGCGCCGAGCTTCGCGCGGGCCGAGGCCCAGGTCACCGCCGCTCTCGCTCGCGCGGTCCAGCGCGGCCTCAGGGGAGTGTGAGATGGCCCCGCCCTTCCACGAGGTGCGCTTCCCGCTCGCCCTCTCGTACGGCTCGCGCGGCGGGCCGGAGCGGCGCACCGAGATCGTGACGCTCGCCTCCGGCGAGGAGGAGCGCAACAGCCTCTGGCGCCACTCCCGGCGCACCTACAACGCCGGCCCGGCTCTGCGCCGCGCCGAGGACATCGCGCTCCTGATCGCCTTCTTCGAGGAGCGCCGCGGCCAGCTCTACGGCTTCCGCTGGCGCGACACCTTCGACCATGCCTCCGGCCCCCTCGGCCGCCCGCCTAACTCCGCCGACCAGCCGCTCGGCAGCGGCGACGGCAGCACCCGCGCCTTCCAGCTCACCAAGACCTACGGCGGCGCCTTCGCGCCCTACGCCCGCCCGATCACCAAGCCGGTGGCGGGCTCGCTGCGGCTGGCGGTGGCGGGCGCCGAGCTGGCGCCGTCCGGCTTCTCGCTCGATGCCACCACCGGCCGGGTGACGCTCGCCCAGGCGCCGCCGGCGGGGGCGGCCGTGACGGCCGGGTTCCTGTTCGACGTGCCGGTGCGCTTTGCCACCGACCGTCTGGAGATCGACCACCAGGCGGTGCTGGCCGGCGTGGTCGCCGACATCCCGGTCATCGAGCTGCGCCGATGAAGACGCTTCCCCCCGGCCTCGCCGCTAGCCTCGCGAGCGGCGCCACCACGCTGGCGTGGTGCTGGCTGCTCACCCGTGCGGATGGCCTGCGCCTCGGCTTCACCGACCACGACGAGGACCTCGTCGTCGAGGGCGTCGCCTGTGCGGCCGAGACCGGGCTCGCGGCCTCCGCCCTGGAGCAATCGACGGGGCTCGCCGTCGACGGGCTGGAGGTGATGGGCGCGCTCGCCGACGGCCGGCTGGCGGAGGCCGAGCTCGCCCGCGGCCTGTTCGACGGCGCCGCCGTCGAGGTCTGGCGGGTCGACTGGCAGCGCCCGGCCGACCGCGTGCTGGTGATGAGCGGCCATGTCGGCGAGGTCGCCCGCGGCCGCGCCGGCTTCGTGGCCGAGCTGCGCAGCCTCAGCGCCGCCCTCAACCAGCCCCGCGGCCGCCTCTACCAGCGCGCCTGCGACGCGCTGCTGGGCGACGCGCGCTGCGGCATCGACCTCACGCGCCCGCTCTACCGCGCGGCCGGCACGGTGGCGGGCGTGCTCTCGGCACGCACGCTGCGCACCGAGGAACTCGCCGCCTTCGCGGAGGGCTGGTTCGCCGGCGGGCGCCTCGCCTGGACCTCGGGCGCCAATGCCGGCCTGCAGGCCGAGGTGCGCGGCCATGCCCGCCCCGGCCCGCTCGCCCCGGCGCTCCTCGACCTGTGGGAGCCCTGCCCGGAGCCGATCGCACCGGGCGACGCGTTCACCCTCACGGCGGGCTGCGACAAGACCTTCGATGCCTGCCGGAGCAAGTTCGCCAACGCGGCCAACTTCCGCGGCTGCCCGCACATCCCGGGCAACGACTACGCCACCGCCTACGCGGCCTCGGGCGCGGGCAACGACGGAGGCCGGGTTGTCTGAGGTGGTGGCCGCCGCCCGGGCGTGGCTCGGCACGCCCTACCGGCATCAGGCCAGCTTGCGCGGGGTGGGCTGCGATTGCCTCGGCCTGGTGCGGGGCGTCTGGCGCGACCGGTTCGGCGAGGAGCCGGAGGCGCCCCCGCCCTACACCCCCGATTGGGGCGAGGCGGACGGGGCCGAGACCCTGCGCGATGCCGCCCGCCGTCACCTCGCCGAGATCCCGCTCGCGGCGGCCGCGCCCGGCGACGTGCTGCTGTTCCGCTGGCGCCAGGGCCTTCCGGCCAAGCACTGCGCCATCCTGTCCGAGCCCGGGCGGATGATCCACGCCTATGACGGCCACGCGGTGGTCGAGAGCTGGATCCCCGCCGCCTGGGAGCGGCGCCTCGCCTACGCGTTCCGGTTCCCGGCTGTGACGCCGATCGGGCGATCGGCCCCGTGAGCACCCTGATCCTCGGCGCAGCCGGCCGCACCGTCGGGGCGGCCGCCGGCCCGCTCGGCTCGCTTGCGGGCGGCCTCGTCGGCACGCTGGCCGGCGGGCTCCTCGACGGCGCCCTGTTCGGCCGCCGCGCCAAGCCGGTCATCAACCAGGGCGCCCGGCTCTCCGACCTCTACGTCACCGCCTCCACCGAGGGCGCCGTCGTGCCCCGCGTCTACGGCCGCATGCGCGTCGCCGGCCAGATCATCTGGGCCACCAAGCTCAAGGAGACCCAGAGCGTCGAGCGGGTCAGGACCAGCGGCGGCAAGGGCACCGCGCAGCCCAAGACCTTCAACGTCACCTACAGCTACACCGCCTCCTTCGCGGTCGCCCTGGGCGAGGGGCCGATCACCGGGCTCGGCACCGTCTACGCCGACGGCAAGCCCCTGCGCCTGGCCGACCACGTCCACCGCCTGCACCGCGGCGGCGAGGACCAGGCCCCCGACCCGCTGATCGAGGCGGTGGAGGGCACCGGCCACGCCCCGGCCTATCGCGGGCTGGCCTACCTCGTGTTCGAGAACCTGGCCCTGGGGCCGTTCGGCAATCGCGTCCCCGTCATCACCGCCGAGGTGATCCGCCGCCCGCCGCCGGCCGACGGCCGGCCCGCGCTCGAAGACCTCGTCACCGCCGTCACGCTGATCCCCGGCATGGGCGAATTCGCCTACGCCACCGACCCGGTCACCGCCACGGCGGGCGGCGCGCTCACCGGCCAGAACACCGTCACGGGCGGGCCGGACCTGCTGCTCGCCCTCGACCAGCTGCAGGAGACCGCCCCGCGCTGCCGCCACGTCTCGCTGGTGGTGGCGTGGCACGGCACCGACCTGCGGCTCGCCGCCTGCCGCATCCTCCCCAAGGTCGAGAGCCGCGGCAAGCAGACGCGCGGCGCCACCTGGCGCGCGGGCGGGCTGACGCGCGAGACCGCCGAGGCGGTCAGCCGCGATCTGGCCGGTGCTCCCTATCTCGGCGGCGCGCCCTCCGACCTCACGGTGGTGCAGGCCATCGCCGAGCTGAAGCGGCGCGGGCTCTCCGTCACGCTCTACCCGTTCGTGATGATGGACATCGCGCCCGGCAACGGCCTGCCCGACCCCTACGGCCGGCCCGAGCAGCCGCCCTTTCCCTGGCGCGGGCGCGTCACCTGCGACCCCGCCCCCGGCCGGCCGGGCAGCGTCGACCGCACGGCGGCGGCCGCCGTGCAGGTCGCGGCCTTCTTCGGCGCGACCGAGGCCGCCGACCTCGCCTGGAGCGGCGAGACCGTCACCAGCGCCCGCCCGCAGGACTGGGGCCTGCGCCGCTTCGTCCTGCACTGCGCCCGCCTCGCCGAGGCCGCCGGTGGCGTCGACGCTTTCCTGATCGGCTCGGAGATGATCGGGCTCACCACGGTGCGATCGAGCCCCACCGCCTTCCCGGCGGTGGCGCAGCTCCGGCGCCTCGCCGCCGACGTGCGCGCCGTGCTCGGCCCGGCCACCGCGCTGACCTACGCGGCCGACTGGACCGAGTACGGCGCCTACCGCCCGCAGGATGGCAGCGGCGACGTGTTCTTCCCCCTCGACCCGCTCTGGGCCGACCCGGCGATCGCCTGCATCGGCATCGACAACTACATGCCGCTGGCCGACTGGCGCGAGGGCTTCGACCACCGCGACGCCAAGGCCGGCTGGTCCGCGCCCTACGACCGCGCCTACCTCACCGCCAACATCGAAGGCGGCGAACTCTACGACTGGTACTACCCGACACCCGCCGACCGCGCCGCCCAGAACCGGGTGCCGATCACCGACGGCGCCCACGGCGAGGCCTGGATCCACCGGATCAAGGACCTGCGCGCGTGGTGGGAGAACCCGCACCACGAGCGCCCCGGCGGCGTGCGCGAAGCCCACCCTACCGCCTGGGTGCCGCGCGCGAAGCCGATCCGCTTCACCGAGCTCGGCTGCCCGGCGATCGACAAGGGCATGAACCAGCCCAACGTGTTCGTGGACCCGAAATCCGCCGAGTCGCTCACGCCGCACTTCTCCCTCGGCCGGCGCGACCTGCTGGCCCAGCGCGCCGCGCTGGAGGCGGTGCTGGCCTACTGGCGCCCGCAGGCCGGCCACAACCCGGTCTCGCCGCTCTATGGCGGGCCGATGCTCGACTGGGAGCGCATCGCGGTCTGGACCTGGGACGCGCGGCCCTACCCGGCCTTCCCGCGCCAGTCGGGCGTGTGGCGCGACGCGCCCAACTACCGGCTCGGCCACTGGATCAACGGCCGGCTCGGGCTGGCGCCGCTGGCCGACGTGGTGGCCGACCTCTGCCGCGACCTGCCGGTGCGGGTGGACGTCTCGGAGCTGCACGGCCTCGTCGAGGGCTACGCGCTCGCCGAGGTTGCGGCCCCCCGCGACGCGCTGGAGCCGCTCGGGCGCCTCTACCATTGCGAGGCGGTGGAGAGCGGCGGGGTGCTGCGCTTCCGCCACCTCGCCCGTGCCCCGGTGCTGCGGCTGACGCCCGACGACCTCGTGGCCGGCCGCGGCGGGCGGGCGGGCGCGGACTTCACCCGCACCCGGGCGGAGGCGCTGGCGCTGCCCGGCAGCCTCGCGCTCGGCTACGTCGACCCGCTGCGCGACCACCGCAGCGCCACGGTCGAGGCGCGCCGCAGCGTCGGGAGCGCCAAGGCCAGCCTGTCGGCGGATCTCGCCCTCGACGAGGGCGAGGCCCGGGCGCTCGCCCAGGCGCTGCTCTACCGGGCGCAGGCCGAGCGCGAGACGCTGGCCTGCGCGCTGCCGCCCTCGGCGCTGGCCCTCGATCCGGGCGACGTGATCTCCTTCAGTGTGGCGGGCCGGGCCACCGACTACCGGGTGACGCGGATCGGCATCGAGGGCGCGCGCCCGCTGGAGGCGGTGCGCTCCGATGCCGGCCTGTTCGCCTATCCGGACGGCGGGCGCACCAGCCGCGACCCCGACCCGCCGGCGACGGTGGGGGTGGGTCTGTTCGAGATCCTCGACCTGCCGCTGCTGCGGCCGGACGCAACCGCACACGCGCCCTACCTCGCGGCCTACACCCGACCCTGGTCGCCGGTGGCGGTGCTCCGGGGGGGCGAGGGAGCGGCGCTCGCCGAGGATGCGGTGATCGGCGCCCGCTCGATCATCGGGCGGCTCGCGGCCGACCTGCACAGCGGGCCGCGCTGGCGCTGGGACGGGGTGAACACCCTGCACATCGAGGTGCCGCGCGAGGCCGAGCTCGCCGCGGCCAGCGAGCGGGCGGTGCTCGACGGGGCGAACGCCGCGGCCGTGCGCACCCCGTCGGGCCGCTGGGAGGTGCTGCAATGGGCGCGGGCGGAGCTCATCGCGCCGGGCCGCTACCGGCTGACGCGGCTGCTGCGCGGCCAGCTCGGCACCGAAGCCGACATGGCGCCCGTGGTGCCAGCCGGCAGCGCCTTCGTTGTGCTCACCGACGCGCTGGTGCAGTCGGGCCTGCCCCTGTCGGCGCGCACGCTGCCGCAGGTCTTCCGCTACGGCCCGCTCGGCCGACCGAGCGAGGCGGGCGACCCGACGCTCACCCTCGTGCCCGACGGGGTGGGCCTGCGGCCCTACGCGCCGACGCAGGCGCGCCTGCACCGGCTGGAGAGCGGGGACCTGCTCCTCACCTGGATCCGCCGCACCCGCCTCAACGGCGATGCCTGGGAGCAGGCCGAGGTGCCGCTCGCCGAGGAGCGCGAGGCCTACGCCGTCGAGATCCTGAACGGCACCACCGTCCTGCGCCGCCGCGAGGTCGCCGAGCCGCGCCTCACCTACACGGCCGCCGAGCAAGCCACCGACCTCGGCGGACCCGTCACCAGCCTCGCGGTCGCCATCCACCAGCTCTCTACCGCCTATGGCCGCGGCCCCGCCCTACGGACCACCCTGCATGTCTGACGCGACCCCGCTCCTCGCCCTGCCGCTCCTCGCCGCCGCCCAGGCCCAGAAGCACGTCACCCACAACGAGGCCCTCACCGCGCTGGACACCCTCGTCCAGCTCGCCGTCCTCGACAAGGATCTCGCCGCGCCCCCGCCCACCCCCGCCGAGGGCGACCGCTACCTCATCGCCGGGAGCACCCCCACCGGCGCCTGGGCCGGATGGGCGGGCCGCATCGTGCGCTACCAGGACGGGGCCTGGCGCGCCTTCGTCCCGAAGCCCGGATGGTTCGCCTACGTCGCCGACGAGGCCGACCTCTACACCTACACCGGGGCCGGCGGCTGGGTGGGCTTCCGCGCCACCCTCACCGCCCTGCACAACCTCACCCGGCTCGGCATCGGCACCACGGCCGACGCCGCCAATCCCTTCGCCGCCAAGCTGAACGCCGCCCTCTGGACCGCGCGCGGCAGCACCGAGGGCGGCACGGGCGACCTGCGCTACACCCTCAACAAGGAAGGCCCCGCCCGCGTCCTCTCGCTGCTCATGCAATCGGGCTGGTCGGGCCGGGCCGAACTCGGCCTGATCGGCGATGACGATCTCACTCTCAAGGTCTCGGCCGACGGCGGCACCTGGCGCGAGGCGCTGCGGGTGGCGCGCGCCAGCGGCGGCGTCGATCTTGCCGCTACCGAGGCCAGCGCCGCGGCCGCCGCCACGGTCGACCTCGGCGCGCTCGCCGCCCTCAGGGTCGCGCTCAGCGGAGCGGGCACGGTCACGAGCTTCGGCAGCGCGCCCAACCGGCTGCGCTTCCTGCGCTTCACCGGCGCCGCCACCCTCGTGCACGACCCCGCCCGCCTGATCCTGCCGGGTGGAGCCTCCCTGGTGACCGCGCCCGGCGACACCGCGCTCGCCGCCTCGGACGGCGCCGGCCTGTGGCGGGTGCTCGCCTACGCGCGCGCCTCCGGCAAGGCGCTGGCCGGCCCGGCCGCGGCCGAGATCGCGGATGCCAGCAGCACGGGGCGCGCGGTGCTGACCGGCACGCCCGCGCAAGGGGCGGCGGCGCTGGGGCTCGGCCCGAGCGACGGCCCGACCTTCGCCACGCTGGTCGCCGGGAGCTTCGTGCGGTTGCTCCCCGGCCGGCAGCTCGATGCCAACGACGGCAAGGTGGGGGCGCGGCTGTTCGCGCGGGGCCTCAACATCGTCGGCGTGGCCAGCGAGGCGGACGACCCGCAGCGCTACCTGACGATGTTCGGCCTGCTGGATCTGTCGGGTCCGCTGATGGTGTACGGCCCGGCGTCGCTGTACGGCCCGGTGACGGTGGGCGGGAGCCTGCGTCTGGCGAGCTACACGGTGGCGACGGTGCCGGTTGGGGCGGCGGGGGCGACGATCTACGTCAGCAACGCCCGCAAGGTGGGCGAGGCGAGCGGGGCCGGGACGGGGGTGGCGGCCTACTACTCGAACGGCGCGTGGCGCCGTCCGTCCGACGACAGCGCCATAGCAGCGTGAGGCAAGCGATGAGCGAGACGTTCCTGTACGAGTTCCTGTTCCGGGGCCGGCCGGGCGGGGAGGCAGCTGCGGCGTCCTGGCACGTGATCCTGGGCCAGATGGTGATGCCGCCCGGCGGCGGGGCGGGCCAGTTCGTGGCGAGCGGGGCGCTGACGCCGGCGCAGGCGGCGGCGGCGGGGTTCCCGCTGGAGCGGGTTCTGGGGGGCATCGAGACGGCGGCGCTGGCGGAGCGGGATGCGGCGGTGGCGGCGCTGGCCGCGGTGACGGCCGAGCGCGACGCGCTGCGGGCCGAGATCGCCGCCCTCTCGGCCGGGCGCGCCGCGCCCGGGATCAACGCCGCCGCAGAGGTGGAACGATCGCCCTGATGCCATCCGCACGGCGCGTCAGCTCAGCACCACCACCTGCGCGCCCACCGCCACGCGCGCGTAGAGATCGATCACGTCCTGATTGATCATCCGGATGCAGCCGGAGGAAACGCTGCGTCCGATGCTCTCCGGCTCCGTCGTGCCGTGGATGCGGTAGAGCGTGTCCTTGTTGTTCTGCCACAGGTAGAGCGCCCGGGCGCCGAGCGGGTTGCGCGGCCCCCCGGGGACGCCGAGCCCGCTCTGCAGCTGACTCACCTGACGGGCGAGATCCGGCTGGCGAGCGATCATCTCCTTGGGCGGGTACCAGTCCGGCCAAGCCTGCTTGGAGTTGATCGTGGCGATGCCCGACCACGCGAAGCCCTGGCGCCCGACCCCGACGCCGTAGCGCCGCGCCCGGCCACCGCCCTCCACGAGGTAGAGCAGGCGCGCCCGCGGGTCGATCACCACCGTGCCGGGCTCGTAGCGGCCGCCATAGGCGACCTCCTGGCGCAGGAAGGTCGGGTTCGCCCGCTGCCAGCGGAAGGCCGGGACCGGGAAGGGCTCGCCGCCGATTGCCGCATAGGCGCGGGCATAGTCGATCGGCCCATTGTCGACGGCGACGGCCGGGCCCCCGGGGGGCGGTGCGGGCTGGCGCCGGACGGGCCCGCCCCAGAAGGATTCCTCCTCCGGCTCGACCTCCTGGCGGCGCGGGCCGAAGAGCCAGTCCTCGCTCTCCTCCTCGCGGGAGGGCGCCCGCGGAGCGCGCACGGGCCAAGCCCGCGCAGAGCCGGGCAGGGCCACCGCAGCCAAGCCCGCGAGGGCGCCGTTGACGAGGAAGCGGCGGTACAGATCGGTCATGGTCTATCGTGGGAACGCGGCGGGAGGGCGACCTTGGCCCCTTCCGCAAGGACCTGCAACGGCTTGGCGGCCGAAATGAGACGACGGCGGCCCGCCATCCCCATCCCTTTGGCCTCCTGACCATGCGCACCGCCGGTTTCGTTCATCCATGAAGATAATCGTGCACGATGCATTCGCTTCTTCGCGATTGTCACGATGTTGTTGAGTGACTTTATGGCTATGTAAGTTGACGTTTCTCGAAATACGTGCCCATGCTGTTGCACCAAGCCGCATTGGTGCAGCATGACGAACGACGATCCGAACCTTCCAGCCGACCTCATCGGTCTCGCTGCCGACATCGTGTCGGCCTATGTCTCGAACAATTCGGTTCCGGCGTCGGAAGTGCCGGGACTGATCGGGGCCATCCACTCCTCCCTGACCCAGCTCGGCACGCCGACGGCGCCCGAGCCGGAGAAGCTGACGCCGCCCGTGCCGATCAAGAGGACGGTGACGCCGGACCACATCATCAGCCTGGAGGACGGCAAACCCTACAAGACTCTCAAGCGGCACCTGTCGGGGCGTGGCCTGACCCCCGATCAGTACCGCCAGAAATGGGGTCTGCCGCCCGACTATCCGATGGTGGCGGCCAACTATGCCGCCCAGCGCTCCGAACTCGCCAAGACGAGCGGGCTCGGCCAGAGCCGCCGCAGCCGCACCGCCGCCCGCAGCGCGGCGCCCGACGCCGTGGTGTCGGGACCCGACGCGGGAGAGCGCAAGGGCCGGTCGGGCAAGGATCAGTCGGGCAAGGGCCGGTCGAGCAAGGCTTCGGCCTGACGGCCGGGGACCGGGCGGACCACCCCCGACGCGGCGCGTGGGCCGGATCGCCCGGCGCCGGACCGCTCTCTCGCGCTCATCGGACGTTCAGCTCGTGGGCGCTTATCTCTCCGCCGACCCGGCGGCCGTCAGGCCGTCCGGCAACGTCAGGAGAGATCGCACGATGACGCACGTCAAGGTGCTGGGGCTCGCGGCCCTGGTGGCGGGCAGCCTCGGACTCGCCTCGGCGGCCAGCGCCGCACCGATCGGCCTCGGCGCGGCCGGTTCCCTCGCGGGCGCGGCGGCGACGCCCGTCGCGGGCGGCTGCGGCCCCGGCTTCTTCCCGAACCGGTTCGGCATCTGCCGCCCGTTCTACGGCCCGCGGCCCTTCTACGGTCCGCGGCCGTACTATTACGGCCCGCGGCGCTTCTACGGTCCGAGACCGTTCTACGGGCCGCGCCCCTATTATGGACGCCGGTTCTACTACGGCTACTGACCGACCCGGCCCGGCGCCCTGGCGCCGGGTTTTTCATGTCTCCGGGTCGCTGCGGGCCGAGAAGCGGTCGCGGGCGGTGAACCGGTCCGCGGGCAGACCGGGCAGGATCCCACCGTAGATCTCGCGGGACAGGAACGAGCGCTCGATCTCGATCTGCTCCTCGTCGAGGTCGATGTACCAGCAGCGCCGCCGGCTCGACCAACGGTAGTTGCGGTCCTTCAGCCGGTCCTTGAGAGCGAAGGGCGCGTCGGAGGCCCAGAGGCGCACCGTGGGCCGGCGCGCCGCCTCCAGCAGGGCGGCAAGGCCGAGGCGGCCGGAGCGCCGCAGCGGCCATGCAAGCAGGGCGAGCAGCGCCTCGCAATCGTCGATCGCCCGGTGGCCGTTGTGGAAGTAGCCGTGGTCGGCGAGCAGCCCGCCGAGGCGCGCCGCCTCGTGGCCCTCCTCCCGCCAGGGAATCTGGTGGCAGGAACAGGCCCAGTTGCGCGTGGCGAAGACCGGCCAGCGCACCTCGCACATCCGGCGGTCGAAGCGGGCGTTGTGGGCGATGATCACCCGGGCGCGGCCCGCCAGGGCCTCCACGGCCGCGTCGTCGATGCGCTGCCCGGCCACGTCCGCGTCGGTGATGCCGGTGAGGCGCGTCACCGTCTCGGGGATCGGCCTGGACGGCTCCTGAAGCTGGTTGAAGCGCTGGCCCACCCGGTAGATGCGCCCGCTCGCCCCGTACGAGAAGGCGATGATGCCGAGTTCGATCACCTCGTCGGTCGCAGGGTCGAGGCCGGTGGTCTCGGTATCGAGGATCAGCCCGAGATAGGTCGGTTCATCCGCAGGCTCCCCGGAAGCCGCGAAGGGCTTGAGGCGCCGCAGTACCCTGTACTCCCCGGTACGCTCGAGGATTCCGGCGATGTCGTCGAGCGCGTCCGTCACGCGTCACCCACGCTGCCCGCGTCCCAGTTCGGCCACGCTCTCGATAGCCCGCTCCGGAGCGCGGCACCAGGGCAGGGCGGGCGACGTCCACCGCAGATTTCAACCGGACACGGACGCAACCTCGCCGACCCGCAGCCGGCTATCGCCGAGGCGCAGGGCCGTGAGGAGGCCGACCAGGGCGACGCCCGCGATGATGAGGCCGGGAGCGGCGGGCCAGCCCGTGGCGCCGATCAGCGCATTGGCGGCGAGCGGCCCCAGACCGCTGAGCAGCGTGAAGCCGAGGTTGAGCGAGAGCGCCACCCCGCTGAAGCGCACCCGGGTCGGGAACAGGGTCGCCAGCAGGTAGGCGAAGCTGCCGTTCGCGCCCGCCATCGCCACGGTGAGAAGCGGCAGGACCAGGAACAGGTTCGCGTCGCCCCGCGCCAGCACCACGTAGGCCGGCACGGCGCCGACGAGGAGCAGCAGCGTCGAGGCCTGGAGGAGCCGCCGGGGCGGGATGCGGTCCGCGAACCACGAGGCGGCGAGCAGCGAGACCGACATCGCCAGCAGCGCCACGTTGATGGCGAGCGCCACGGTCTGCCGGTCGTAGCGCAGCACCTGGCCCAGATAGGCCGGCATGTGCGCGAACAGGATGCCGTTGAAGGCAGCGGTCAGCGCGACGATGCCGATGCCGGTGAGGACGGCGCGGCGGTGGAGGCGCAGCACCTCGCCGACCGGGCTGCGCGAGGCCGTGTGCTGCAGGCGCAGGAATTCCGGCGTCTCCTCCAGCGAGCGGCGCAGCCAGAAGCTCACGAGGCCGAGCATGCCGCCGAACAGGAAGGCGATGCGCCAGCCGTACTCGGCCATGGCGGCGGGGGGCAGCCACGTCTGCAGGGCGAGGTAGACGAGGGCCGCGAGGATCACGCCGCTGTTGACGAAGCAGAAGACGATGCCGCAGGCGAAGCCCGGGCGACGCGAGGCGGTCTCGACCACGAAGGTGATGGCGCCCGGCAACTCGCCGCCGATGCACAGTCCCTGCACGAAGCGCAGACCGACGAGCAGCAGGGTCGCCGCCACGCCCCAGGAGGCGTGGGGCGGCACGAGCCCCATGCCGAGCGTGCAGGCCGACATGGTGAAGACCGTGACCACGAACACCGTCTTGCGCCCGTAGCGGTCGCCGAAATGGCTGAGCACCACGCCGCCGAGGGGCCGCGCGAGGTAGCCCACGGCGAAGACCGCGAGCGAGAGGGTGAGGGCGGCCACCGGATCGCTCGCCGGGAAGAACGCCGCGGCGATGTACTGGGCGAAGATGCCGTAGACGATGAAGTCGTAGTATTCGAGCCCGCCGCCGAGGCTCGCCAGCACCGTCATGGTCCATTGGCGGCGGGTCAGGTCCGGGGCTTCGGCTGTCATGGTCGCGTGTCCGCATCCGGAGCCCTCGATCCGGCTCCGGCCGCGCCCTTACCCCGGTTCGGGCCGCGCGCCTACATCACGGCGCCGATCTGCCAGGGCACGAACTCGGCGTCGCCGTAGCCGAGCGCCTCCGATTTCGAGCGCTCGCCGGAGGCAACAGAGAGGATCCTGGCGAAGATCTCGTCGCCCTTCTGGCGGATCGAGACGCCGTCGAGGACATCGCCGCAATCGATGTCCATGTCCTCTTCCATGCGGCGGTAGATCTCGCTGTTGGTCGCGAGCTTGATCGACGGCGTGGGCTTGCAGCCGTAGGCCGAGCCGCGCCCGGTGGTGAAGCACAGGATGTTCGCCCCGCCCGCCACCTGGCCGGTGGCCGAGACGGGATCGAAGCCCGGCGTGTCCATGTAGACGAAGCCCCTGGCGGTGACGGGCTCGGCGTAGCGGAAGACGCCGTTGAGCCGCGTCGTGCCGCCCTTGGCCGCGGCCCCGAGGGATTTTTCCAGGATGGTGGTGAGCCCGCCCGCCTTGTTGCCGGGGGAGGGATTGTTGTTCATCTCGCCGCCGTTGCGGGCGGTGTAGCCCTCCCACCAGCGGATCATCTCCACGAGCGCCTCGCCGGTGGCGCGGTCGACCGCGCGGCGGGTGAGCAGGTGCTCGGCCCCATAGATCTCGGGCGTCTCGGACAGGATCGCGGTGCCGCCCTCGGCCACGAGCCGGTCCACGGCGGCGCCGAGCGCCGGGTTGGCCGTGATGCCCGAATAGCCGTCCGAGCCGCCGCACTGGAGCGCGAGCATCAGCGCGGAGGCCGGCACGGTCTCGCGCCGGACCCTGGCCACGGCCGGCAGCATCTCGCGGATCGCCGCCACGCCCGCCTCGACGCTGCGGCGCGTGCCGCCGGTCTCCTGGATGGTGAAGCTGCGGAAGGTGTCGCTCTCGACGATCCCATAGGCGCGCTTCCAGCGGTCGATCTGGAAGCCCTCGCAGCCGAGGCCCACCATGATGACCCCGCCCATGTTGGGGTTGGCCGCGTAGCCCCACTGGGTGCGCTTGAGGATCTCGCTGCCCTCGCCCTGGATGTCGTAGCCGCAGCCGGTGCCGTGCACGAGCGGGATGATGCCGTCGATGGCCGGGTAGTCGTCGAGCAGGCCGGAGCGCCGCACCTCCTCGGCGATGAAGCGCGCGACGGAGGCCGAGCAGTTCACCGAAGTGAGGACGCCGATGTAGTTGCGGGTGCCGACCCGCCCGTCGGCCCGGCGGTAGCCCTGGAAGGTCGCGCGCTCGGCCTCCGGGACCATGGCCGTCTCGCGGGCCTCCTCGGCGAAGCGGTAGTCGCGGGCGAAGTCGCCCTTGGCCTCGCCCAGGCCCACATTGTGCTCGTGCACCCATTCGCCCGGGGCGATCCCGCGGCTCGCGAAGCCGATCACCTGCCCGAACTTGCGGATCGGGCCGCCCTCGGGAATCGCCGCCGTCGCGATCTTGTGGCCCTTGGGCACGCGGGCGGAGGCCGTCACGCCCTCGACCGCGGCGCCCGGCAGGATCGCGTCCACCGCCACCACCACGTTGTCGTCGGGGCTGAGGCGCACGGTGCGGGGCGGCGGGGGCAGGGCGGTTGCGGCGAACATGAGCGACTCCGAAACATCCATCGATGAAGCACTTGAGATGAAGCACTCGGAACCCCTCTCCCGCACCGGAGAGGGGTTTCCCGCGCCAGTCTCCTCGGCGGCTCACCCTATCCCGCGGCCGCCTTGCGCCCGCCGAGATACGCCGCCCGGATGTCGTCGTTGGCCCAGAGCGATTCCGGCGAGCCGCTGAGCACGAGCTGGCCGGTCTCCAGCACGTAGCCGCGATCGGCCACCGAGAGGCCCATGCGGGCGTTCTGCTCGACGAGCAGCACCGTGGTGCCGCGGCGGCGCACCTCGGCGATGATGGCGAAGACCGCCTGGACGATCACCGGGGCGAGCCCGAGCGAGGGCTCGTCGAGCAGGAGGATGCGCGGCTTGGCCATGAGGCCGCGGGCGAGCGCCACCATCTGGAGCTGGCCGCCCGAGAGCGTCCAGCCGAGGGCGTCGGCGAAGCGGCGGATGTCGGGGAAGAGGTCGAACATCGCGTCCGCCTCGTCGCGGATCTGGCGCGACGAGAGCCCGGTGCGGTTCGAGGCGCCGAGCATGATGTTCTCGCGCACGGTCAGCCCGGGGAAGACCCGGCGCCCCTCCGGCACGTGGGCGACGCCACGGCGCACGATCTCCTCGGGCTTGAGGCCGACGAGCGACTCGCCCTCGAACAGGATCTCGCCGCCCGCCGGCTTCACCAGGCCCGAGATGGTCTTGAGGGTGGTGGACTTGCCGGCCCCGTTGGAGCCGAGCAGCGTCACGACCTCGCCAGCCTCCACCGAGAAGGAGACGCCGCGCACGGCCTCGATCTCGCCGTAGCGGACGGTCAGGTCGCGGATGTCGAGGAGCGCCATGCTGCCGCCTTCAGGCCGGATGGAGGTCGGTGCGCAGGCCCGGGTCGCGGCGGCCCGCGCCCGGCTCCGCGCTGTCCTGGCCGAGATAGGCCTCGATCACCGCGGGCTCGCGCAGCACCGTGGCGGTCACGCCGTCGGCGATGCGCCGGCCGAAATTGAGCACCGTGATGTGGTTGGCGACGTCGCTCACCAGCGTCATGTCGTGGTCGATGATGAGGATCGTCACCCCCTTGGCGGCGACCCGGCGCAGGAGGCCGGTGAGCGCACCCTTCTCGCTGGTGTTGAGGCCCGCCGCCGGCTCGTCGAGGAGGAGGAGCGAGGGGTTGCCGGCGAGCGCCCGGGCGATCTCGATCAGGCGCTGGTGGCCGTAGGAGAAGGCCGAGACCGGCTCCTCGGCCCGCGCCTCCAGCCCCACGAAGGCGAGCGCCGCGCGGGCGCGGGCCTGGAGCGTGGCGCGGTCTGCCCCCGCAAACTCGTTGCCCGGACGCTCGGCGCCGATCACCACGTTCTCCAGCGCGCTCATCGAGCGGAAGAGCCGGATGTTCTGGAAGGTGCGACCCAGGCCCGCCGCCGCCCGGGCATGGGGCGGGAGGTGGGTGATGTCGCGCCCGTCGAGCCGCACCCGGCCCGCGGTCGGCTTGTAGAGGCCCGAGAGCACGTTGAGGGTCGTGGTCTTGCCCGAGCCGTTCGGGCCGATCAGCGCGTGGATGCCCCCGCGCGTCACCGTGAACGACACCTCGTCCACCGCCTTGAGGCCGCCGAAGTGCTTCGAGAGCGCCTCGACCTCCAGCACCGGGCCCGCGCTCGCCGCACTCTGCGTCAGCACGAGGTCGCCCGCGCGGGGCGGCGCCGGGCGCCGGGGGCGCAGGCGCTTCACCTGATCGCCGAGGAAGCCCCAGATGCCCTCGGGCATGAACACCACGATCAGGATCACCGCGAGCCCGTAGATGGCGAGGTAGAGACCCGGGATCTCCTTCAGGAACCGCAGCCATTCGGGGATCAGGATCAGGAGGCCCGTGCCGATCACCGCCCCTGCGGGCGAGCCGACGCCGCCGAGCAGGGCCATCGTCAGG
Source organism: Methylobacterium isbiliense (assembly GCF_022179325.1). Taxonomy (GTDB): domain Bacteria; phylum Pseudomonadota; class Alphaproteobacteria; order Rhizobiales; family Beijerinckiaceae; genus Methylobacterium; species Methylobacterium isbiliense. The sequence goes on from NZ_BPQQ01000036.1 coordinate 33,629, forward strand.
AAGACGATCGATTCCGCGAAGGCGAACTGGTCGGGGCTGACATACGTGAAGCCGCCGGCGAACAGCCCGCCGCCGAGCCCCGCCAGCAGCGCCCCGATGGCGAAGGCCGTCACCTTGGTGCGGTAGACGTCGATGCCCGTGACGCCGGCCGCGAGCTCGTTGTCGCGCACCGCCCGCATGGCGCGGCCGAGCCGCGTGCGGGGCATGTGCCAGACCACCCAGGCCACGACCGCCAGCACCGCGAGGCACAGGCCGAGATAGACCTGCCCGTCCGTGAACAGGGCGGGGCGCTGGATGCGCGGCACGCCGTCCGGCCCGTGCGTGACCGGGATCCAGTTGACCAGCACCAGGGTGAGGATCTGCTGGAAGCTGATCGTCACCATGGCGAGGTAGTGGCCGCCCAGACGCAGCGTCGAGGCGCCCAGGAACGCCCCCATGACCAGGGCCGCCGCAAGACCGGCGGCGAGGCAGATCCAGAAATTGACGCCGAGATCCACCGTGCCGAGGCCCACCGCGTAGGCGCCGATGCCGAAGAAGGCCGCCTGCGCGAGGTTGATCTGCCCGCACAGCCCCAGCACGACGGTGAGGCCGATCACCGCGATCGCGTAGGTCGCGGCCTGCATCAGGATGTTGAGGAGGTAGCCGTTGAGCGGCGTCGACACCGCCACGAACACGGCGCAGGCCGAGAGCGCCGCGTAGATCAGGGAGCCCACCGGCAGGCGGCGGGGGGCGGGGGAGGCGGGCGCCGCCACGCCGGCCTGGGGGAGAGGGGAGCCGGTCATGCCTTCTCCGCGATGCGTTCGCCGAACAGCCCCTGGGGCCGCAGGACCAGGAAGGCGACGAGCACGATGAACGCGAAGGCATCCTTGTAGGGTACCGAGACGTAGGCCGCCCCGAACGTCTCGATGATGCCGAGCGCGAGCCCGCCGATGATCGCCCCCGTGACGTCGCCGAAGCCGCCGATGATGGTGGCGGCGAAGGCCTTGAGGGCGATCGTCGCGCCCATCTGGATCGACACGAACAGCACGGGCGCCACCAGGATGCCGGCGATGCCCCCCAGCACCGCGCTGTACACGAAGGTCAGCATGATCATCCCGGCGACCGGGATGCCCAGCAGCGCGGCCATCTCCTTGTCCTGCGAGGTGGCCTGCAGCTTCTTGCCGATCAAGGTGTGTTCGAAGAACCAGTACTGGAAGGCGACGAGCACCGCCGTCACGGCGATGATCAGCAGGTACTGGCTGTCGAGGAAGACCGGCCCGACGAGGAACCCTTGTGTCTCGAACACCGGCGAGAGCACCTGCGGCTGCGGCCCGTAGAGCGCCAGCGTCGAGTTGGCGAGGAAGATCGAGGCGCCGATGGTCGAGATGATCACCGGCAGGTAGGTGCGGTGGCGCAACGGATAGTAGACGCCGAGGTTGAACAGGGCGCCGAGCAGCGCCATGCCGCCGATGGCGATCAGGAACGACAGCCAGTAGGGCCATTCGAGGTCGACCGCGAAGACGACCATCAGGAACGCCGCCACCATCGAGAACTCGCCCTGGGCGAAGTTCACCACGTTGGTGGCGCGGAAGATCAGCACGAAGCCGAGCGCCACGAGGGCGTAGACGGCGCCGATGCCGATTCCGGTGAAGAGGAGTTGAAGGACGAGATCCATGCTGTCCGCCCCGGCTGGCCTGGAGGAGGGCCCGCCCCGGCGGGGCGGACCGGAGGTGGGGGGATCAGCCCTGGTAGAAGTCGATGCGCTTGTCGAAGACGATGTTGCCCTTGTCGTTCTTCACGACGTTGTAGCCGTGCAGGCCGTCGCCGTTCTTGTCGAAGTTGTAGGTGCCCTCGGCGCCCTCGTGGCCGCGCACGGCGAGCAGCGCCTCGCGGATCGCCTGCGGATCGGTCTTGCCGGCCTTGTTGATGGCAAGCGCCAGCACCGTGACGGCGTCGAAGGTCCAGGAGGACTGGTTGTCGGGCGCGATCTTGGTGGCGGCCCGGTAGGCCTTGCCGAAGTTCCGCGCCGCGTCGCTCGATTCCTCGGCGTAGTCCGCGACCCCGTAGGTGCCGAAGAGCGAGGGACCGGCGAGCTTGAGCGCCGTGACGTTGACGATCGAGGGCGAGCCCACCCACGGCACCGTGACGCCGAGCTGGCGCAGCTGCCGCGCGAAGATGCCGAGGTCGTTCTCGAAGGTGAAGTAGGAGCCGATCACGTCCGCGCCCGACTGGCGGATCGCCAGCACGACCGGGGTGAAGTCCTGGCTCTGGTTCGTGTAGCCCTGGTCGAGGGCGATGGTGGCCCCGGCCTTGCCGAGCGCCTCGGTGAGCGCCTTGGCGCCGCTGGTGCCGAAGGCGTCGGTGGAGTGGATGATCGCCCACTTCTTCTTGGCGAGCGTGGTGACGCCGAAATCCGCGATGACGCGCGCCGAGTAGCTGTCGTTGGGGCGGAAGCGGAAGAGCCAGGGATTGCCCATCTGGGTCAGCACCGGATCGGTGCCGCCGAAGCAGACCGGCTTGCCCGTCTTCAGGATGTCGGGCGCCATGGCGTGGTTCTGGGTCGAGCGGATCGAGCCCAGGAAGCCCACGAGGTCGCTCTGCGAGGCGAGCTTCGAGAAGGCGAGCACCGCGCCCGGATTGGTGGTGAGGTCGTCCTCTGTGACGATCTCGAGCGGCTTGCCGAGCACGCCGCCGGCCTTGTTGACCTGCTCCAGGGCGAGCTTGGCGCCGTTGAGCGCGAAGCGCCCGGCGTCGGCGCCCGGCCCGGTGACGGGCAGCACCATGCCGATCCGCACGGTGGAGGCCGCTCCCTGCGCGCAGGCGGAGCGGATCACGCCCGGGCCCGCCATGCCGCCGATCACCGCGGATGCGGCTCCGCCCAGGAAAACGCGACGCGTCGTCCTCATGAGGTCTGTCCTCCCATCGTCCGGTGTCGAGGCCCGGTTGTTGGGGGGAATAGGACACCGGCAGCGCTGCCATGTCTACCCCTGATGGAAAACGCTCCGCGGCGAATGGCGGGCGGGCGCTTCGCTGGGCGCATCGGACGGGCGCGTCGGCGCGGCTTGGATCCCCCCTCGCCATTCGCTATTCGCGGTTCGGCATAAGAATCGGGAGGAATCCATGCAGATCGCCGCCGCCGGGCTCACGGCCTTCGTCCGGGACATCTTCGTCGGGGAGGGCTGCACGCCCGAAGAGGCCGAGCGGATCGGGCGCTACCTCGTGGCCGCCAACCTCACGGGTCACGACAGCCACGGGGTGATCCGGGTGCCGCGCTACGTCGGATGGCTGCGCGAGGGCGAGGTGGTGGCGGGGCAGGCGCCCGAGGTGGTGAGCGACAGCCCGTCCTTCGCGCTCGTCGACGCGCATTACGGCTTCGGCCAGACCGCCGGACCCTTCGCGACGCAGCTCGGCATCGCCAAGGCGCGCCAGAACGGCGTCGCGATCGTGGCCCTGCGCCATGCCGGGCATCTCGGCCGGATCGGCGAGTGGGCCGAGCAGGCCGCAGCGGCGGGCCTCGTCTCGGTCCATTTCGTCAACGTGGCGGGCAGCCTCCTCGTCGCTCCCTACGGCTCGGTGGACCGCCGCTTCTCGACCGCCCCCTTCGCGGCGGGCTTTCCGGTCGCGGGGGCGGAGCCGGTCATCCTCGATTTCGCCACTTCGGCGGTGGCCGAGGGCAAGGTGCTGGTGGCCTCGCAGGGCGGCAAGCCGCTGCCGGAGGGCGTGCTGATCGAGCCCGACGGCCGCCTGAGCCGGGATCCGGCGACGCTGTTCGGTCCGATCGAGGGCACGCCCGAGCGCGACAGCCGGAAGGGGGCGGGCGCGATCCGGGCCTTCGGCGAGCACAAGGGCTCGGGGCTCGCCCTGATGTGCGAACTCCTGGCGGGCGCGCTCACGGGCTCGGGCACCTCGGGACCGGGGCCGAAGCGGTTCTGCAACGGGATGCTGTCGGTCTACCTCACGCCGGAGGCGTTCGGCTCGCAGGACGCGGTGGCGGCCGAGACCCGGACCTACCTCGACTTCTTCAAGGGCGCGCGCGCGGCGAGCCCGGACGGCGAGGTGCTGCTGCCGGGCGAGCCCGAGCGGCGCACCCGCGCGCAGCGCCTCTCCGAGGGCGTGCCGCTCCCCGACCCGGTCTGGGCGACGCTGATCGCGGCGGGCCGGCCGCACGGGTTGGACGGGGAGACCTACCGGGGCTGACGCGCGGCTGCCGCTCGAAGCATGCGAACCCCTCCCTCACGGGAGGGGGGATCCCGCGCTTGCTGCGGTGGCGGAGCGGACCAGGGACGCGCTACGCCCGCGCCGGCCCCACCGCCAGCCCCACCACCATGTCGGTGAGCGCGCCGTCCGGGCGGATGAGTTCGTCGAGGACCGAGAAGTGGTCGTGGCCCGCGAGCGCGACGAGGTCCCCGGGCAGGCCCGCCCCGCGCCATGCGGCGTGGTAGGCGCAGGATTGGCGGCGCAGCTCCGGCAGCTCGCCGGCGCCGTACGCCACGGCCAGCGGACCGGACGCCTCTGGCAGGTGGCGGATCGGCGAGAGCGCGTCGGTCTCGGCCTCGGTGAGCGTCAGCGCGTCGTTGAGGACCGTGCCCCTGATCGGCGCGAGGTCGAAGATGCCGCTCACGGCCAAGCCCGCATCGGCGGCGCCCGCCGAGAGCGCCAGGGCCGCGAGGTGGCCGCCCGCCGACCAGCCGGCGACGACGAGGCGGGGCTTGCCGCCGCGCTCGCCCTCGTAGGAGCGCAGGAAGGCCAGGGCGGCCCGGACCTCGCCGCCGATTGCCGTCATCGTGGCATCGGGGGCGAGCGTGTAGCCGATCAGCGCCACGTCGAGCCCGCGGGCGAGCGGGCCCTCGGCCATGCAGGCGAACCCCTCCTTGGCGTTCCGCTGCCAGTAGCCGCCATGCAGGAAGGCCAGCATCGGCGCGCCGGCCGCGCCGCAGCGGAAGACGTCGATGCGCTGGCGCGCCTGCGGCCCGTAGGGCAGGTCGAGTTCGCCCGGATGCGCCTCCCGGAACGCGGCGCTGCGCTCGCGCCAGCCCGCGACGGTGGCGGCGCTGCCCGCGACCGCGCCCGAATTGTCGTAGGCCGCGCTCAGCGCGGCCCGGTCCAACGTCCGCCAGTCAGCTTCAGCCATCGTCACCCGTTCCGAGATACCAGTCGAGGAGGTCGCCTCCCTGCCAGAAGAGCACGTCGGGGCGCGCCCGCAAGGCGTCGAGGAGCCGCTCCACCACGCCGATGCGGTGGGGCACCCCGGTGATGTAGGGATGGATGGCGAACCCCATCACCTTGGCGCCGCCGAGCGGGCCCTCGCTCCCGGCCTCGGCGGCGAGGCGGTCGACCTGCGCGAGCGCCCGCTCCACGAACTCCTCCGCCCGGTGATGCTGGATCGCCAGGATCGGGATGTCGTTGAGTTCCACCGAGTAGGGCAGGGTGACGAGCGGGCCGTGGCGCGTGGCGATGCGGCAGGGCCGGTCGTCCACCACCCAGTCGCCGACGTAGCGGATGCCGGCGGCCGCGAGGTGGTCGGGGGTGTCGAGCGTCTCGGTGAGGCCGGGGCCGAGCCAGCCGAGCGGGGGAGCGCCGGTGAAGCGCGCGATCGTCTCGACCGTGCGGGCGATCATCGCGGGCTGATCCTCGATCCGGTGCGTGGGCACCTGATGGAAGCCGTGGCCCATGAACTCCCAGCCGGCGTCGCGCGCGGCCGCCGCGACCCGCGGGTAGGCCTCGCAGACCGAGCCGTTGATCGACAGCGTCGGGCGGATGTCCCGGCGCACGAAGGCGTCGAGGAAGCGCCAGAAGCCGACGCGCATCCCGTATTCGTGCCACGCCCAGTTCGGCACGTCCGGCAGCAGCACGGCGGAGGTGGGCGCCACCAGCACCTGCCGGGGCATCGGATTGTCGATCAGCCAGTGCTCGACGTTGACGACCGGCCAGATCGCCACGGATCGGCCGCCGGGCAGGCTCAGGCGCGGGCGGTCGATGGCCGCCCGGTAGGGGAGGCGGTTCTCCGGGCGGCGGGGATCGTGCGTCATGCGGCCTTGCGGGCGTGATGGCTGTGGAGCTGGCCCGCGAGCATGCGGCGCACGTCGTTGAAGGCGGGGCTCGACACGTCCCGGCGGCGCGGGAGCGCGATGTCGTGCACCGCCTCGATCCGCCCCGGGCTCGGCGACATCACCACCACCCGGTCGGCGAGAAAGACGGCCTCCTCGATCGCATGGGTGACGAACAGCACGGTGAGGCCGGTACGGCGCCAGAGGTCGAGCAGTTCATCCTGCAGCCGCTCGCGGGTCATGGCGTCGAGCGCCCCGAACGGCTCGTCCATCAGCACCACCTCGGCGTCGTTGGCGAGCACGCGCGCGATGGCGACGCGCTGCTTCATGCCGCCCGAGAGCTGGTGCGGGTAGGCATCGGCGAAGCGCTGCAGGCCGACGACGTCGATGTAGCGGGCGGCGGTCTCGCGCACCTCCGCGGCCGGCCGGCCGCGGGATTTCGGCCCGAAGCCGATGTTGTCGCGCACGGTGAGCCAGGGAAACAGGCCGTAATCCTGGAACACCATGCCGCGGCCCGGGTCCGGGCCGGCGATGGGCTTGCCCCACATCAGCGCCTCGCCCTCGCTGGCGGATTCGAACCCCGCCACGATGCGCAGCAGCGTGGACTTGCCGCAGCCCGAGGCGCCGAGCAGACAGATGAACTCGCCGCGGCGCACCGTGAGGTTGGCGCCGCGCAGGGCGTCGATGCGGGCGCCGTTCACCGTGAAGGTCTTCGAGACGCCCCGGATATCGAGGATCGGCAGTGTCGGCTCAGACATGGTTGGACTCAGACATGGGCGGGGCTCCAGGCGAGGAGGCGGCGGCCGATCAGGGTGACGATGCGGTCGGAGACGAAGCCGGCGAGCCCGATCACCACCATGCCGCAGATCACGATCTCGGTGCGCGACAGCTGGCGGGCCTCCATGATCATGGCGCCGAGGCCGGTGGGCACGCCCGTCATCTCGCCCACCACGATCACCACCCAGGCGAAGCCGAGGCCGAGCCGCAGGCCGGTGAAGATCGACGGCAGGGCGGCCGGCAGCACGACGCGGGCGAACTGCGCCGAGCCGCGGCAGCCGAGCATGGACGCCGCCTCGAACAGCCGCGGCTCCACCGAGCGCACCCCGAACACCGTGTTGACGAGGATCGGGTAGAAGGCGCCGAGGAAGACGAGGAAGTAGGCCGAGCGCGGCCCGAGCCCGAACAGGATCATGGCGAGCGGCAGCCACGCGGTGACGGGCACCGGGCGCAGGATCTGGAAGGTCGGGTCGAGGAGCTGGCGCACCAGCGGCACGCGGCCGATCAGGAGGCCGAGCGGCAGCGCGGCGAGGACCGCGAGGCCGAAGCCGCCGAAGACGCGGGCGAGCGAGGCGCCCAGATGCGTGAGCAGCGTCGCGCTGAAGGCGTCGTCGTTGATGCCGCCGACCGCAAGATCGCGCAACGCCGTCCACACCTCGGCCGGGGGCGGGATCAGGCTGTAGGGCCGCCCCACCGTGGCGAAGTGCCAGATCACGCCGAGCGCGAGCGGGAAGGCGAGCGCGAGCAGGATCTCGCGCAGGCGCCCGAGCGCGAGGCCGGGGCGCCTCGGCGCGGGTTCGGCCGAGACGGCCGCCACCGCAGGGGAGAGACCGGCGCTGCTCACGCCGCCCTCATCGCGTCGACGAAGCGGGTGTCGATGAAGGTGGCGAAGTCGGGCAGGCGCTTGATCTGCTTGAGCGCCAGCATGTGGTCGGCATAGGCCCTGGCCTGCCGGATCTCGGTGTCGCCGAGGCGCCAGGTCAGCTCCACGTTCGGCGCCGACAGCTCGATCGCCTCGCGCTTCTGCCCGAGCTTGGCCACCGCCATCGCCACCATCGCGTCGCGGTTCCTGGCCGCGTACTCGGTGCCCTTGCGGTGGATGTCGAGCATGGTGCGCACGAGGTCCGGCTTCTCGGCCAGCGTGTCGCGGTGGGCGCCGAACACCATGTTGAGCGCGCCCATCTCGGTCCCGTAGGGATACTCGACGAGGCTGCCGATGCCGGTCGACAGGCTCACGCCCGGCCCGGGCTCGGCGCCCACATAGGCGTCCACGTCGCCGCGCGCGAGCGCGATGTGCATCTCGCTGAAGGAGACGCGCACGGGCGTGATGTCCTTGACGCTCATCCCCTCCATGCGCAGCCGCTCCAGCACGAACACCTCCTGGGTGGAGCCCGGCCAGATGGCGACGCGCTTGCCCTTGAGGTCCTTCAGGGCGGCGATGCCCGCATCCTTCTTGGCGATGATCGCCATACCGCGGTTGCAGGTGGTGGCGATGACCACGAGCGGCTCGCCCGCCGCCGCGCCCAGCGTGGCCGCCGCGATGCCGAAGGTGCCGAAATCGACGGATTTCGTGACGACGGCGTTCTTGCACTCGGTCGGGCTCTCGAAGGGGACCACCTCGACCCGGACGCCGGCCGGCGTGAACTGGTCGTAGAAGTGCGGCGCGATCGAGTGGATGAGCTTGAGCGAGCCCATGCGGATGACGGTGGGCGTCTGGGCCCGCACCGGCAGCGGTGCGAGCGCGAGGCCGGCGCCCAGGCCGGTCAGGAGGTCACGGCGGCGGATCATGGCGGCGTCCCGTCGAGGAAGAACGCGTGCAGGCTACGCAGCGCCCCTGTTGCAGGCGAGTGCTCGTTTTCGATTGACCCGTTGCCCGAAAGGCAACGGCTTGGGGCGAGGGTCCCGCCGATGAAGCACCTGCGCACGCTCTCCTACGTGGCCGAGATCGCCCGCAGCGGGTCGATCCGGCGCGCCGCGGAGGCGCTCAACATCACGCCCTCGGCCCTCACCCGGCAGGTGCAGGACCTCGAATACGAACTCGGGACGCCGATCTTCGAGCGGATCGCGCAGGGCATGCGGCTCAACGCGGCGGGCGAACTCCTGGTGCGGCACATCCGCGACCAGTTCGCGGATCTCGAACGGGTGCGCTCGCAGATCGCCGACCTCTCGGGCGTGCGCCGCGGCCACGTCGCCATCGCCTGCAGCCAAGCTTTCGTGAACCACGTCGTGCCCGACGAGGTGGAAGCCTACCGGACGCGGTTTCCCCAAGTGTCCTTCACCGTGCAGGTGCGCGATCACGCGCAGGCGGTGGCGGCCGTCACCGCCTTCGAGGCCGATCTCGCGCTGGTGCTGCAGCCGCCGCCCTCCGGCGACCTGCAGGTGCTGTTCGCCTGCCGCCAGCCGGTCTGCGCCCTGATGCGGCGGGCGCACCCCCTGGCGCGCGAGCCCGGACCGGTGCGCCTGCGCGACTGCCTCGCGCACGCGCTGGCGCTGCCCGACCGCTCGCTGGCGCTGCGCCATCACCTCGACCGGGCGCTCCTGCGCACCGGGCCGCCCGCGCGCCCGGCGGTGGAATCCGGCTCGCTCGAACTCCTGCGCAACCTCGTGCTCCGGGAGGAGCTGATCACCTTCCAGGTGCCGAGCGGCATCCCGGACGATCCGAGCCTGTGCGCGCGTCCGATCGATGCGCGCGACCTCGACACGATGGCGATGATCCTCGGCCAGTTGCGCGGCCGGATGCTGCCCGTCGCCGCCGCCAAATTCGCCGACCAGCTGGCGAGCAGCCTCAACCGCCGCTACGGGCAGGACGAGGCTCATACGAAATCCGGTTGATCGCTTGGCGATGCGGATTTCGGCTTCGCTCAGGCGTGTGGAGCCCTGGGCCCCACCGCGCGGGCTTGCGATCCCGTGTCCGGGAAGGGATCTTCCGGACACAGTATCAGGTCCAGTAGAGCAGGCGCGCCGCCGGCAGCCGCGCGGCGAGCGAGGCGGTGAGCCGGCCGCGCATCTCGGCCATCAGGTCCCTCGGGAGGACGTACTTGACCGAGCCGAACTTGGTGAGCTTGCGGCTGCGCTCCCCCTCCCGCATCGGCAGGTCCGAGCCCGGATACCAGCCCTCCAGCACCGTCTTGGAGCCGGGCGTGAAGCGGTGGGTGATGAGTTCGGCGGTGAGATCGAGGTCCGGCACGCCCGCGAGGGCTGCCGCGGCCTCGGCGAACAGCGCGTCGTAGGCGCCGGCCCAGTCCGGCACCGGCAGGATCGGGGCGACGGTCAGCCCGACCGGGTAGCCGGCGAGCGCCACCGCCCGCAGGGCGGCCAGCCGCGCCGGGAGCGGCGCCGTGCCGCCCTCGTAGCGCGCCGCCGCGCGGGCGTTGACCGAGAACCGGATGCGCGTGCGCCGGGCGTGCGGCAGGGCGAGCAGCGGCTCGACCGCGGCGAACTTGGTGGTGAAGCGCAGCGACACCGGCGCCCGCCACGCCCCGAACCGGCGGATCGCGGCGGAGAGCGAGCCGGTCAGGTGCTCGATGCCGAGCGGGTCGGTGTAGCAGGAGGCCTCGAAGGTCGTGCCCTCGTGCGCCCGCGCGTCCTGCACCGAGGTGATCTGCCCGGCGCCCGCATAGGCGCGCAGATTCTCCAGGATCTCGTCGAGATTGGCGTAGACCCGCGTCACCGGCGGCCCCGCAAGCGAGCCCGCGAGGTAGCAGTACTGGCAATGGGCGGGGCAGCCCTCGGCGAGGTCGACGCGCCAGTCGGCGCTCGGCGGGATCGGCTGCAGCTTCAGCTTGGTCGGCGGCGCGACGACGATCGCCAGGATGTTCTTGGCCTCGGCGTAGGCGCGGCGCGGATCGGCGTGGCGCAGGCCGGTGAGCCGGTTGCCGGCGAGGCGCTCGACCGGCAGGCCAAGCGCCTCGACCCGCGCCACCATCGCGCGGCCATGCGCGTGGTCGAGGGCGGCGGGCGTCACCAGCACCCGGCGCGGGCGCCACGGACGGGCGGGCCGAGCCGCGGCGCGCGGAACAGGAGCGTGGACGTTCATCCCGGTGAACGCGGGCGAGCCGAACCGGTTCTCAGCCGGGCCGCCAGGACGCCACGTCAGGGGTCCGCCCCCTCCGCCGCCTGCGTGGAGATCGGCAGGACGATCGTGCAGCGCACGCCGTCGGGCGCGAGGGCGTAGTCGGTCTCGGCGTTGAGCTGGTAGGGCAGCGCCTGCTCGATCAGCTCCCGCCCGTAGCCCCGGCGCCGGCTCAGCTCCTCCTCCGTCAACGTCACCGCCACGCCGCTCTCGCGCCAGTCGACGCGCAGCCGCGGCGCCTCGCTTCGCCCCCGAACGAGGCGCCAGTCCACGCGCAGGCGCCTCTCGGGCCGCGACAGTGCCCCGTACTTCAGGGCGTTGGTCGCCAGTTCGTGCAGGCCGAGCGCGAAGACCTGCACGGTCGAGGAGCGCAGGCGGATGCCGGCCGGCCCGGCCAGCACCACCTGGGTGCCTCCCACCTCCCGGGCGACGACCCCGTGCGCCGCGAGTTCGCTCCGGATGAGGTCGTCGAAGGTGATGCGCCCGCCCGCATCGAGACGCGACAGCAGGCCGTTGACGCGGGCGAGCGCCGCCAAGCGGTCCTCGAAGCGGCGCTGGAAATCCGCCAGGGAGACGCTCCCGGCGAGGGTGCGGCCCGCCACCGAGCGCACCACGCCGAGGAGATTGCGGGTGCGGTGCTGCAGTTCGGCCACCAGCACCTGCATTCGCTCGGCCGCTCTGCGCTGCAGCGTGATGTCGGTGGCGATGCCGCCGAGGCGCTGCACGCGGCCCGCCGCGTCGACGAGCGGGAAATCGGTATTGTGGATCCAGCGCTCCTCCCCGTCGGACGCCCGCAGGATCCGGAACTCGTGGGACACGCGCTCGCCCGCGCGCAGACGCCGCAGGGCCGCGATCGCGCGCGCCCGGTCCGCAGGGTGGATCCGCTCGATCCAGCGCCGCACGGCCCCGTTCGCCAGCGCCGCCTCGGACCGCACCCCGTAGATCGCCTCGAAGGCCGGACCGGCATATTCGAGCCGCAGGGTGTCGGCGTCCCGGATCCAGAGCAGGTCCGAGGAGGCATCGGTGAACTGGCGGAAGCGCTCCTCGCTCTCGCGCAGCGCCGTGCTGGTCCGCTTGTTGAGGACGGCCTGCAGGATGGCGGGCGCGAGCGCCTCGGCCGCCTCCAGGTCCTCGGCACGGTAGCCCCCCGGACGGTTGCCCAGGCCCACCATGCCCACCGTGCGCCCGGCCTGGATCAGCGGCACGCCCAGGAACGCGTGGAGGCGCGGGTGCCCCGGGGGCGTGCCGATCCGATCCGGATGGGTCGCCGGATCGTTGGCGATCAGGCCCCTGCCGTCGCGCAGCACCCGGCCGTAGAGGCCGTGGATCCTGAACCCGGTCGGAACCTTGCCGTAGGGGAAGTTGGGATCGTCCATCGTGAAGGCGGCCCAGCCGCGCTCGCTCACGGACAGATCGTCGAGGCGGTCGGTCTCGGCGTTGATCTCTCCCATGAAGCTGAAGGCACTACCGGTGACCTCCTCCGCCACCGCGAGGCAGACGCGGCCGAGTTCCTCCTCGGAGGCCGCGGTCAGCGCCTCGCGGAAGATGCGGTTCACGCCTTCCAGCACCGCGTTCTTGCGCCTGAGCCGGTCCTCGGCCCGCGCCCGCTCGACCGCGTTCCGGGTGCGCTCGGCGGTGTCCTGCACGAGCGCCACCTCCTGCGCCGTCCATGCGCGCACCGGCTCGACTCCGGAGGGGGACGCGACGAGATCGCCCGGCCCGGCGAGCGGGACGCCGGGTCCGCGCGCGGCGGCCCCGTCGTGAGGCGCCGCGCCGGCTTCCCGCTCGGCACAGGCCGTGCGCCCGGCCTCGAGATGCTCGGCGAGGAGGCGCGCCGCCTTCGCCTCGATCTCGCCCGGGTCGTCGAGCGGGCGCAGGGCGTCGCTGAGCGCGAGCAGGAAGGCCTGCCGCTCCTCGCTCGCGCGCAGGGCGTCCCGGGCCGCGACGGCGTCGCTCGTCTCGATCGCGGTGAGCTGCGCGCCGGCAATCGCCCCGTCCGCGTCCCGCACCGGACCGCACGCGACGGTGAAGTAGCCGAGTTCGGGGCCCCGCCCCCGGTCGGGCCGGAGGGCGAAGTCGTCGATCCGCCGCGCCTCGCCGTGCGCGTAGGCGGCCTCGATGAGGGGGCCGAGGCCGGGCCAGATCTCCGCCCAGCTCTCGCGCGCCGGCCGGCCGAGCGCATCCGGGTGCTTGGCGCCGATCAGCGCAGCGGCCGCGTCGTTGTAGATCTGCACCAGCTCATCGCCCCAGCCGACGAGGCAGGCGAGCGGCGTGGAAAGGCAGATGTCGACCGCCCCGCGCAACCGGTCGGGCCAGCCGACGATCGGCCCGAGCGGCGTCGCCGCCCAGTCATGGGTGCGGATGCGTCCGGCCATCTCGCCCGTGTCGAGAGGCCAGGACGGAACGTCACGACGGCCATCCACCGGCCTCTCCCTCGCCTGTCCGGGCATCCGGCCTACGCCGGAGCGGGCCGACCCCGCCATTCAGAGTGATAAGACCCGCAGAGCGACAAGACCCGGCGCGTCGCGGCAGCCCGGACTGGAACTCGCGACCGCAACCGTGGGGCTCGCGCGCACCGTGTGCACCGCGCTATAGGCAAGCTGTGATCCGCACGCTCGTTCCCTGTCTCGCGACCTGCCTCGCGCTCCTCCTGCTCGCGGCGCCGGCCCGTCCGGCGCCTGCGGCCCCGGCGGCCGCCACCCCGACGGCCGGCGCCACCGAGACCGTCGAGCAGGCGCTCTGCCGCCTGATCGAGGGCGCCGCCCAGGGGCAATCCCTGCCGGTGGCCTTCCTGACCCGGCTGATCTGGCGCGAAAGCAGCTTCCGGCCGGGCGTGGTGAGCCCGGCGGGTGCCCAGGGCGTTGCGCAGTTCATGCCCGGCACGGCGGCCGAGCGCGGCCTCGCCGATCCCTTCGATCCCGAGCAGGCGATCCCCCACGCCGCGCGCCTGCTCACCGACCTGCGCAAGCGCTTCGGCAATCTCGGCCTCGCGGCGGCGGCCTATAACGGCGGTCCGGGGCGGGTCTCGGCCTGGCTCGCCGGCACCGGCGGCCTGCCGGGCGAGACCCGGGCCTACGTGGCGGCGATCACCGGGCGCAGCGCCGAGGATTGGGCCGCGGAGGCGAAGGGCGAGCGCGGCGACCTGACCGAGCCCCCCGGCACCCGCTGCCTGCAGGTCACCGCCGCCCTGCGGGTGCGGGGCCGCAACGAGACCTATTTCGCCGACAGCACGCCCTCGCTGGCACCCTGGGGCATCCAGCTCGCGGGCAATTTCTCGAAGGCGGCCGCCCTCGCGGCCTTCGGGCGCGCCCGCGACCGCTACGCCTCCCTCCTCGGCGACGTGCGGCCGATGGTCATCGGCACCCGCTTCCGCAGCCGCGGCACGCGCGCCTTCTACCGCATCCGCGTGCCCGCCGAGACCCGCGCCGACGCCGAGACCCTCTGCAACCGCATCCGCGGCGTGGGTGGGGCCTGCCTCGTGCTGAAGACCTGACGGGAGCGCGGCGAGCGGACCCGGCGGTCAGGCCGCCACACCCGATCGTGCCGCCGCCATGCGGGCGCCGGCCGCCTCCGGCGTCAGCGGCGGCGCCTGCCGGCCGACGCCGAGGGCCTCGTCGAGGATCGCCGTCGCCTCGCGCCAGGCGGCCGGCGAGAACAGGGAGGCGGCCTCCGCCGCGTCCGCGGCCGTGCGGGCATCGGGCTCGGCCGCGAAGGTGGCGGCCCGGGCCGCCGCCGCGGCACGCGCGCCCCGCACCCAGACCGCGCCGCGGGCGGCCATGTCCGCCACGGCGCCCGCCTCCCAGGCCGCCCGGCGTGCCGCCGCCATCGCCTCCGCCGGGGTCTCGGCCTGCCGGCACGCCCGGGCTTCGCCGGGAAGGCCGATGCCGTCGAGCACCGGCGGCAGGATGCGGCGCACGGTCTGGAGCGTCAGGTAGGCGGTGCGCTCCGCCTCGACCTGCGGATCGTCGGCCGAGCCCGAGAGGCGCAGCACGAAGGCCATCAGGCGCGGACGCTCGGCATCCGGCATCGCGTCGTTGAGGCCGAGTGCGTAGGCGGCGAGCGGGGGCGAGAAGCAGGGTGGACAATCCGCCGAGGAGCGGATCTCGCGGTAGGGCAGGCCGGCCGCCACCACCGCCGCCTCGTTGATGCAGGTGCCGCCGTCCGGCCCCGGAAAGGCGTGGGAGCCCGGCAGCAGCCGCCAGTTCAGGATGTGGTCGAACGCTCCGCGCATGAGGCCTCCGGATGCTCGGCCGGAAGCTTACAGGGTTTCGCGGCGGCGGCGAGTCCTCAGGCGGTGCCGGCCGCCGGCATCGCCGCGAGGGTCTGCGCCGGCGTCTCGGTGAGGGCCGCAGCCAGCATGGCTTCGAGGCGCAGGAGATCGTCCTCGGGATCGGGCTGCCAGCCGCAGGCGCAGTGCGGATCGTCGCCGTGCAGGGAGGCGGCCTGCCGGTAGAGGTCGCCGACCGCGCGGGCCGCCGCTTCGAGGGCCGCCATCGGCGCCATCGGGCATCGCTCCAGCGCCTGCCAGAACGCCAGGGTCAGGGCGTGGCCGAGCGCGGCCTGCGCCCGTGCCTCGGCCTGCGCGCGCAGGCGCGCCTCGCGCTGCCCGCTCACCGCCGCGCCCTCCCGACACCGCCGAGCAGGGCTTCGAGCCGCGCGACGCTCAGGCCCCGCACCGGCCATCCCTCGCCGAGGAGGCCGACGCAGCCGTGGATCAGGGTCAAGGCACGCGCCATCGCGGGCTCCATCGCGGGGTCGGACGAGAGAGGAGCATTGGCCATCCGAACGCTCCGTCGTCAGGACGAATGCAAGGATTTGCTCCGCGTTGCAAGGGTCGACACGAAGATTGGAGCCGTTCGATACTATCGATCAACGCGTCTGTTCTTGTTGTTCATTATGATGATTCCAAGCGGCACCGAGGCCGCCGGAGCCGCGGGCGCGATTGGCAGGAGCCGCCCGAGCGGGTAGGGGAGCGCCCGATTGCGACATGCCGGCAGGACCACCGATGAGCGACACCCCTCCCGACCGCCTCTGCACCGACCCGAACAGCCCCCATCACGATGCCGCCGCGCTGGAGCGCGGGGTCGGCGTCCGCTTCAAGGGCGTCGAGAAGACGAACGTCGAGGAATACTGCGTGAGCGAGGGCTGGGTGCGGCTCGTGGCGGGCAATGCCCGCGACCGGGCCGGCAGCCCGATGACGATCAAGCTGAAGGGGCCGGTCGAGCCCTATTTCCGCAGCCCCGCGAAGGAGAGCTGAGGCGGGCGCCCCGCCTCAGCCGCCGATCCCGAAGTCGGGATCGGCCTCCCCGGGAGCGCCCGGGAGCGCGGCGAGGACGTCGTGGGGCGAGCGGCCGAGGAGCAGCGAGAGCGCCAGGAGCGCGAGGCCGCCGGCCGCCGCCCCGGCGAGGCGGCGGACCTTGCGGCCGAGCCAGAGGCCGGAGACGAGCGGGCCGGAGACGAGCGGGCCGGAAACGAGCGGGCCGGACGAACGGGTGGGCGTGGTCATCGGAACCTCCATCGCGGCCGGGCCGGTGCCCGCCGCCATGTCCCTTGAGTGCCCCGAGGCGGGCCGTTCCGTGTGCGGAAGCGCACGCGCAGGATCGCGATAGGCCCCCCTTGAAAGCGCCCCGGCGGCCCCGCATGTAAATGTCGTTCACATTCATATCTCCCCGGGAGACACGACGTGACTTTCTCTTCTGCCCCCTGGTCGAGCGGACGCACCTGCCGCGGTGCCGGCCCGTTCCCGCGCCGGTCCCTGGAGATCGGCGCGATCGTCCTCGGTTTCATCTATGTCTGGCCGCTGGCGGCCGCCTACGTGGTGTGGAAGCTCATGGGCTACCCGGCTCTCAACGAACTGAAATCCTTCGCGGAGCGCGGCTTCCGCGGCGGATTCGGAGTCTCCGCGTCCGGCTTCCGGCAAGGCACCGGCAACTGGGCCTTCGAGGAGTACCGCCGCGGCGAACTCGAGCGCCTGGAGCAGGAGCGCCGCCGCCTCGAGGAGGAGAGCCGCGCCTTCACGGAGTTCGTGGAGGAGCTGAAGCGTGCCCGCGACCGCGAGCAGTTCGACGCGTTCATGGCCAAGCGCCGCGCCGGCACGAACTTCTGACGTCCGGCAGGCAGGGCGGCGGGATTCCGAACCCGCCGCCGGTCCGGACGAGGAACCCGGCCGGGAACTTGACGCTCCGGCCGGGTTCGGCCATCGTCGCCAAGGTCAAGCCAACGAGGCTCCCCGGGTGGACAATCCGGGGAGCCTTCTCCGTTCGGAGACGGCCGCGCCATGACCACGTCCAACCGCTCGACGCATATCCGGCTGACCTCGCACCCGACGCCGGGCGCGGCCCGGTGGCCGATCCGCTGGGGCGCCGCCGATCCGCGGGAGCGCGGCCCGGTGATCGGAACGGTGACGAACCCGGCCGACCGCAACGTGATCGGGGCGAATGGCGGCGCCTACTCGCTCTACCGGGCGCTCGCCATCGCGGGGCGCGCCCTCAATCCGCTGGCCCGGCCCGACCTCACCAACACCCATCCGGTGGTGCCGATCGGCCCGCACCCGCAATGGGGCGAGCCAGACCGCATCGTCTCGCTCGACCCCTGGGGCCACGTGCCGGGGGAGGTCTTCGCCCCGGAGATCGCCACCGGCACCGACATCCGCCCCACCATCGCGATCACCAAGGCGCGGCTCGGCCTGCCGGAGATCCTGGCGGCCATCGGGGCGCACCGGCTCGCGGCGGACGGCACCATCCTGCACCACACCGGCGACATCGCGGTCACCAAGATCGCCGTCGATCCGGTGTGGCACCTGCCGGGCGTGGCGGCGCGCTTCGGCACCACCGAGACCGCCCTGCGCCGCACGCTGTTCGAGCAGACCGGCGGCATGTTCCCGGAACTCGTGACCCGGCCCGACCTCCAGGTCTTCCTGCCGCCGATCGGCGGCTGCACCGTCTACATCATGGGCGAGGCCGCCCGCATCGGCGCGCCCGGCACCCGCATCGCCTGCCGCGTCCACGACGAGTGCAACGGCTCGGACGTGTTCGGCTCCGACATCTGCACCTGCCGGCCCTACCTGACCCACGGCATCGAGGAATGCGTGCGGGAGGCGCAAGGGGGCGGCGTCGGCGTGATCGTCTACAACCGCAAGGAGGGCCGGGCGCTCGGCGAGGTGACGAAGTTCCTCGTCTACAACGCCCGCAAGCGCCAGGAGGGGGGCGATTCCGCCGCCACCTACTTCGAGCGCACCGAGTGCGTGGCGGGCGTGCAGGACGCGCGCTTCCAGCAGCTCATGCCCGACGTGCTGCACTGGCTCGGCATCCGCCGCATCGATCGGCTGATGTCGATGTCCAACATGAAGTACGACGCGATCGTGAATTCCGGCATCGAGGTCGGCGAACGCGTGCCGATCCCGCCCGAACTGATCCCGCCCGATGCGGCGGTGGAGATCGAGGCCAAGAAGGCGGCGGGCTACTACGCGCCGGGCGAGGCGCCGGCGGCTGGCGACCTCGACGCGGTCAAGGGCCGCGACCTCGAGCGGTTCTGAGGGAGACGGCTTTGGCGCAGGGATCGACCGGGGCAGGGGCGCGGGACGCGCGCTGGCTCCTCACCACGGAGGCGGTGCGCGAGCGGGCCGCGGGGCTCCTCGCCCGCTGCCTCGACGGCGGGCTCGACCATTTCGCGGTCGACCCCGATCGGCTCGGCCCCTGCGCCGACGCCGTAGTGGAGACGATCCGCGACGCCTATCCGGACCTCGACATCCCGTACCATTCGCGCTGGCGCCACTTCGCCGTGGACGGGTTCGAGCGCTGGGGCTCGCTCGTGCACGCCGCCCCGTGGGACGACGTCGCCGCCCGCGCCCGGGCGGCCTTCGACCTCGTCATCGTCAGCGTCCTCATCGATGCCGGCGCCGGGCCGACCTGGCGCTACGAGGAGGGCCGCACCGGCGAGACCTATGCGCGCTCGGAGGGACTGGCGGTCGCGAGCTTCGACCTGTTCGTCTCCGGCCTGTTCTCGGAGGTGCCGGAGGATCCGTTCCGGGTCGACGCGCGGGCGCTGGCGAGCCTCACCGAGGCCGATCTCGCGCAGGGCTTCCAGGTCTCGCCCACGAACCCGCTGGTGGGGCTGGCGGGTCGCACGGCGCTCCTCAACCGGCTGGGCCAGGTCGTCGCCGCCGATCCGGACGGGTTCGGGCCGCAGGCGCGCCCCGGCGGCCTCTACGACCGGCTCGCGGGCCAAGCGCAGGACGGCGCCCTGCCGGCGAGCGCGATCCTCGCCGCCCTCCTCACCCATCTGGGGCCCATCTGGCCGGGACGCATCACCCTCGACGGGGTCGACCTCGGCGACACGTGGCGCCACCCGCGGGCGGGCGGGGAGGGCGAGACGGCCGGCCTCGTGCCCTTCCACAAGCTCTCGCAGTGGCTCGCCTACTCGCTCCTGGAGCCGCTGGAGGAGGCCGGCCTGACGGTCACCGGGCTCGACGCGCTCACCGGCCTGCCGGAATACCGCAACGGCGGGCTCTTCCTCGATACCGGCGTGCTCGCCCTGAAGCGGCCGGAGGAGGCGGGCCGCCCGCACGCGGTCGGATCGGAGCTGGTGGTCGAGTGGCGGGCGCTCACGGTGGCGCTCCTCGACCGGCTGGCGCCGCTCGTGCGCGAACGCCTCGGCATCCGCGACCCGGCCGCGCTGCCGCTCGCCAAGGTGCTGGAGGGCGGCACCTGGGCGACGGGCCGGCGCCTCGCGAAGGGTCTGCGCCCGGACGGCACGCCGCCCCTGACGATCGAGAGCGACGGCACGGTGTTCTGAGACCCGGTCCGGTTCCGCGACGAAAACCTGCGACAGATCAAAACCCTAAGCGGCCAGAGCAGTGGCCTGCCGAAGCGACTCCGCTTAAGGTGCCGGCCGGATCACATGGTGGGATGGGGGACGGGATGCAGGCGGCGAGCGCGCGGGACGGGGTCAAGGCCGCTTCGGTCACGGTGGTGGATCACCCGCTGGTGCAGCACAAGCTGACGCTGATGCGCGACAAGGCCCGCTCCACCAAGGGCTTCCGGCAGCTCCTGAACGAGATCGGCACGCTGCTCGCCTACGAGGTGACGCGCGACCTGCCGCTGGAGCCCGTCGAGATCGAGACGCCGCTCGTGACCATGCAGGGGGTGCAGATCGCCGGCAAGAAGCTGGTGCTGGCGCCGATTCTGCGGGCCGGCATCGGCTTCCTCGACGGGATGCTGTCGCTCCTGCCCTCCGCCCGCGTCGCCCATGTGGGCCTCTACCGCGATCCCGACTCGCTCGAAGCGGTGGAGTACTACTTCAAGGCGCCGTCCGACCTCGCCGACCGCACGGTGCTGATCCTCGATCCCATGCTCGCCACCGCGAACTCGGCCATCGCGGCGGTGGACCGGCTGAAGGAGCGGGGGGCGCGGGACCTGCGCTTCGTCTGCCTGCTCGCCGCCCCCGAGGGCTTGGCCAAGTTCCAGGGCGCGCATCCCGACGTGCCGGTCTGGACCGCCTCGATCGACAGCCATCTCAACGACCACGGCTACATCGTGCCGGGCCTCGGCGACGCGGGCGACCGGATGTACGGGACGCGGTAACATCAATCCCGACGTCATCGGGACTTGCAAAGCCGGCGGAACACGTCAGGTAGAGCCCGCGAAACGCCACAGGAGCCGACCCCATGCCGTCGATCCCCACCACCATGCGTCAGGTTCGCTTCAACGGGGCCGGCGGTCCGGAGGTGATCGGGATCGAGACCGCCCCGGTGCCGAAGCCCGGGCCGGGGCAGGTGCTGATCGAGGTGGTGGCCGCGGGCGTGAACCGGCCCGACTGCCAGCAGCGCGCCGGCAAGTACCCGCCGCCGCCCGGTGCCACCGAGGTGCCCGGGCTCGAAGTGGGCGGGCGCATCGCGGCGCTCGGCGAGGGCGTCACCGGATTGGCCGTGGGCGACGAGGTCTGCGCCCTCGTCATCAGCGGCGGCTATGCCGAGTACAGCGTGGCGGATGCGGCCCTCTGCCTGCCCAGGCCCAAGCCCCTCTCCCTCACCGAGGCCGCGGGGCTGCCCGAGAACTACTACACGGTGTGGACCAACGTGTTCGAGCGCGGGCGCCTGCGCCGGGGCGAGCGCATCCTGGTGCATGGCGGGTCGAGCGGCATCGGCTATACGGCCATCCAGCTCGCCAAGCAGTTCGGCGCCACCGTCTACGCCACCGCGGGCTCGGCCGAGAAATGCGCCTTCTGCGAGCAGATGGGGGCGGATGCGGCCATCAACTACCGCGAGGCGGATTTCGCCGCGGAGGTGAAGCGGCTGACCGACGGGTCGGGCGTCGACGTGATCCTCGACATGGTCGGGGCGCCCTACCTGGAGCGCAACCTCGCCTCCCTGGCGCTCGAAGGCCGGCTCGTGGTCATCGCCTTCATGCAGGGCTTCAAGGCCGAATCCTTCAACATGACCCCGGTGATGATCCGGCGGCTCACGCTGACCGGCTCGACCCTGCGCCCGCGCACCGTGGCGCAGAAGGCGGCGATCGCCGAGGGCCTGCGCCGGGAGGTCTGGCCGCTGCTCGACGCCGGCACGCTCAAGACCGTCATCCACGCGACCTTCCCGCTGGAGCAGGCGCGGGAGGCCCACGCGCTGATGGAGTCGAGCGCGCATCTCGGCAAGATCATGCTGGTGACGGGGCGATAGGTGCAGGGCTCTGCGGAGGAACCGTGGCCGACCGGCGGCCGTTGCCCGGGCAGACAACCGGGCGGCGTCCGCCGCCGGACCCACTCGGAGAGACCCGCATGGCCGACAACCGCGCCCCGATCGAGACCCCGACGGAAGCCCGCCAGGGTGCCAAGGGCAAGCCCGTCCTGTACGTGCTGCTCGGCAGCCTCGCGCTCCTCGCCATCGCCATGGTGGCGCTGCTGAGCTGGAACGGCAGCAACGCGCCGAAGGACTATGCCAGCCAGAGCCAGGACGCCTCGCGCGCCCAGATCACCGGCTCGGCCGACGGCAAGGGCAATGCCAGCAACCCGTCGGCGAACAGCGGCGGCGTCCCGGCCGGCAACCCGGCCTACCCGCAGCCCTCCGCGCCGGCCACCACCGGCTCGACCAACCAGCGCTGACGGGCCGACCCGGGGCTCCTCTCCCACCCGGGAGGGGAGCCTTGAGCCTCAGCGGGTCGGGACCGGCTCCGGCCCGCGGTAATCGTAGAAGCCGCGCTTGCTCTTGCGGCCGAGCCAGCCCGCCTCGACGTATTTCACGAGGAGCGGGCAGGGGCGGTACTTCGAATCCGCCAAGCCCTCGTAGAGCACCTGCATGATCGACAGGCAGGTGTCGAGGCCGATGAAGTCGGCGAGCTGGAGCGGACCCATCGGGTGATTGGCGCCGAGCCGCATGGCGGTGTCGATCGAGTCGACCGAGCCCACGCCCTCGTAGAGCGTGTAGATCGCCTCGTTGATCATCGGCAGCAGGATGCGGTTGACGATGAAGGCCGGGAAATCCTCCGACACCGTCACGGTCTTGCCGAGCCGGCTCACGAAGGCGCGGGCGGATTCGTAGGTCGGATCCTCGGTGGCGATGCCGCGGATCAGCTCGACGAGCTGCATCACCGGCACCGGATTCATGAAGTGGATGCCGATGAACCGCTCCGGACGGTCGGTCGAGGCGGCGAGCCGCGTGATCGAGATCGAGGAGGTGTTGGTCGCCACCATGGTCTCGGGGCGCAGGGACGGGCACAAAGCCGAGAAGATCTGGCGCTTGATGGCCTCGTCCTCGGTGGCCGCCTCGATGACGAGGTCGCACGGGCCGAAATCGTCGAAGCTCTCGATCGGGGTGATGCGGGCGATGGCCTCCCGCCGCACGTCCTCCGAGAGCGTTCCCTTGGCGACCTGGCGCTGCAGGTTGCCGTTGACGGTGGCGAGGCCGTTCTTCAGCCGGTCGGGGTCGCGGTCGTTGAGCCGGACGTCGAGCCCGGCCACCGCGCAGACATGCGCGATGCCGCTGCCCATCTGGCCGGCGCCGATGATCCCGACGGTCTTGATCTCGATGCCCATGCCGCTGTCGCCCCGCACCGCGCGCCCGGACCCGGCTGGCCGCCGGGTCCCTTTCCTCGTCCCATCATCCTACACCGCATCGTGGGGCCGCGCCGTCTCAGAAGAGACGCATCGCGGCCCGGAATGCCCGAAGCCGGGCCGGATGCGGCGCAGGCTCAGCCCTTGGCCTTGGTGATCTCGGCCTGCAGCTCCGGCACGACCTGGAACAGGTCGCCGACGAGGCCGTAATCGGCCACCTGGAAGATCGGCGCCTCCTCGTCCTTGTTGATCGCCACGATCACCTTGGAGTCCTTCATGCCCGCGAGGTGCTGGATCGCGCCCGAGATGCCCACCGCCACGTAGAGGTCGGGGGCCACCACCTTGCCGGTCTGGCCGACCTGCCAGTCGTTCGGCGCGTAGCCCGCATCCACCGCAGCCCGCGAGGCGCCGACCGCCGCGCCGAGAGCGTCGGCGAGCGGCTCGATCAGCTCCTTGAACTTCTCCGCCGAGCCAAGCGAGCGCCCACCGGAGACGATGAACTTGGCCGAGGCCAGCTCTGGCCGGTCGGACTTGGCGATCTCCTCGCCCTTGAACGACGACTTCGCCTCCGGCGCGGCCGCGGCCGCCGCGGCCTCGACCGGGGCCGGCGATCCGCCCGCCTCCGCCGCCTTGAAGGCGGCGGTGCGCACCGTGATCACCTTCTTCGCATCCCCCGCCTGCACTGTCTGGATCGCGTTGCCGGCGTAGATCGGCCGCTCGAAGGTGTCGGGCGAGACCACCTTGATGATGTCCGAGACCTGCGCGACGTCGAGCAGCGCCGCCACGCGCGGCAGCACGTTCTTGCCCTCGGTGGTCGCCGCCGCGATCACGACGTCGTAATTCGCCGCCAGCTCCGCCACCAGCGCGGCCGTCGGCTCGGCGAGCAGGTGGTCGAAGGCGGCATCCTCGGCCAGCAGCACCTTCTCGACCCCGTCGAGCGCCGCAGCGGCCTCGGCGGCCGGGCGGCTGCCCGCGCCGGTCACCAGGGCGTGGACGGGGCCGCCGATCTGCTTGGCGGCGGTGAGGGCCTTGAGGCTGGCATCCTTGGGCGCGCCGGCGGCGTGCTCGACGAGGAGGAGGGTGGCCATGGGATTGTCCTCGATCCGTGGGAGGCGCGTCAGAGGACGCCGGCCTCGACCTTCAGCTTGTTCACGAGTTCGGCCGCCGAGGCGACCTTCACGCCGGCCTGGCGTCCGCCGGGCTCGACGGTCTTGAGCACCTTCAGGCGCGGGGCCACGTCGACCCCGAGCGCCTCCGGCTCGACCGTGTCGAGGGGCTTCTTCTTGGCCTTCATGATATTGGGCAGGGAGGCGTAGCGCGGCTCGTTGAGGCGCAGGTCCGTGGTGATGATGGCGGGCAGCTGCAGCGCGAGCGTCTGCAGGCCGCCGTCGATCTCGCGGGTGACCTCGACCGCGCCCTCGCCGACCTCCAGCCTGTAGGCGAAGGTGCCCTGGGGCCAGCCCAGCAGGGCGGCGAGCATCTGGCCGGTCTGGTTCGAATCGTCGTCGATGGCCTGCTTGCCCAGGATGACGAGATCCGGGCTCTCCTTCTCCGCCAGCGCCTTGAGGAGCTTGGCGACGGCCAGCGGCTCCACCGCCGCGTCGGTCTTGACCAGGATGCCGCGGTCCGCGCCCATGGCGAGCGCGGTGCGGATGGTCTCCTGGGCCTGCTGCGGGCCGATCGAGACGGCGACGATCTCGGTGACCTTGCCCTTCTCCTTGAGGCGGATCGCCTCCTCGACAGCGATCTCGTCGAAGGGGTTCATCGACATCTTGACGTTGGCGAGTTCGACGCCCGAGCCGTCCGGCTTCACCCGGATCTTGACGTTGTAGTCAACGACCCGCTTCACGGGCACCAGAACCTTCATGATCGCCGAATCCTTCGTCGGGCGAGACGATCCCGCGCCCGCACGCGCCCCGCGCGCCCGGTCGCCGGCCATCCCTGTGAGGAGCAAGGTGGCGGACCGTAACGGCCGTTTTTTCGAATTGTCAACGCGGGCGCGGCCGGCCGCCCGGCAGGCTCACGCCCGGTTCTGGCCCGGCACCCAGAGGACGTCCGCCGCCCCGCCGTCATTCGCCACCCGCGCGGCGACGAACAGGAAGTCCGACAGGCGGTTGAGGTACTGGATCGCCACCGGAGAGACCCGCTCGGCGGGGTTGGCGGCCAGCGCCACGGCGAGGCGCTCGGCCCGGCGGCAGACCGTGCGGGCGAGGTGGAGGGAAGCGGCGGCCGGGCTGCCGCCCGGCAGCACGAAGGAGCGCAGCGGCTGCAGCCCGGCATTCAGGGCGTCGATCTCGCGCTCCACCCGCTCGACCTGCGCGGCGACGACGCGCAGGGGCTCGTAGGGCAGGGGCGCGTCGCCCTCCGGGGTCGCCAGATCGGCGCCGAGGTCGAACAGGTCGTTCTGGATGCGCGACAGCATCGCGTCGAGGTCGCCCGTCGTGTGCTGACGCGCCAGCCCGATGCAGGCGTTCGTCTCGTCGACGGTGCCGTAGGTCTCGATGCGCAGATCCGCCTTGGAGCGGCGCTCGCCGCTCGCCAGCGCGGTGGTGCCGGCATCGCCGGTGCGGGTGTAGATGCGGTTGAGGACGACCACGTTCGGACCTCGTGCGGGCGTGACCCGGCCTCTCTACACCGGATCGGCCCGCGATTCTGTCCTCAGAACGTATAGGCGATCTTGCCGCCGTAATTGGTGAGGCCGCGGTTGGCCGCGCACAGGCCGGCATTCGACATGTGCTCGACGGTCGCCATCACGCTCCAGCGTTCGGTCAGGCGGAAGCCGACGGCGGCGGCCTCGCGGAAGAGCGGCGAGCAGCCGAGCGCGTTGAAGCCCGGCGGCACGAAGGCGCCCGGCCCGGTGGCGCCGTTGTGGAAGGCCGCGCCGAAGAAGCCCTCGACGAAGATCCGGTCAGTGATGTCGAAGGTCCAGGTGGCGCCGAGATAGGCGTAGCTGGTGCGGCCGCCCGTGTTGTAGCTGCCGCCGACGGTCGGGCGGGGCACGAAGGCGTTCCAGAACCGATCCTGCAACAGCACCGGCTTCGCGAGCAGCACCTCGAAGGCGACGTTGGCGGTGTTGCTCTCGTTGCTGCCCGGGTCCTGTACCGTGCCGCCGATCCGGAACTCGGAGACGATGCTGAGCGGCTGCACCGGCGGCCGGTAGACCGGCACGGGCGCCGGCGCATCGGCGGCCTGCGCCATCGGAACGGCCGACAGCAGGAGGGCGGCGAGGCTCGGGAGGAGGACGCGCATGAAGACTGGAATTCCGGACGGCCGCAGCGGACCGACACCGGACGTTAACCGGGGCCATGGTCCCGCGTCTCCACGCTTCATCCTGCGCGGCCCCGAATCCCGCTCCCTGCGGCGGGACGGCCACAGTGCCGGACGAGACGCCCCGGCGGTGCCGGAGCGTCCCGGATCCCTCACTCCATCATGCTGAGGAGGTCGCCCACGCGCATGTCGCGGATGGAATCGAGCGACATGCCGCCCATTCCCCCCATGCCGCCCATCATCCCGCCGATCTGGCGCATCCAGTAATTGGCCTCCCGCATCGCGGCGCGGTTGCCGCGCAGGCCGGGCAGCCCGGAGAACCCTCCGACACCGGCGGCGTAGCGTTGCGGCGTGTGCCGGACGGCGTACCGGCGCGGCACCGCATGGACGACGGTGCGACGGCTCATCGGTCCGGCCATCACCGGCCGACGCGGCATCGCCTCGGCGTAGACGGGACGGCGCGGGGTCATCCGCGGCGAGACGCGGCGCTCCGCCACCACGACCCGGGACTCGCCCCGGCGTGCGTAAGCCGGGCGCGGCGCGACCGGGACCCGCTCGGCGACCCGCGGCGCGACGGGACGCGGCGTGGCGAGACGCTGCGCGGGCGCCCCCGTGCTCTCCATCACGGTGCGGCAGCCGGCGCTGAGGTTCGGCTTCTCCCGCCTCAGGCAGGCGGTGATCGCCCCGACATTGGGGATGTGGGACGCACACAGGCGCCAGACATCCGGCGTGCAGGCGGCCCGCTGCGCGTCGGTGCCCTGCGCGTAGGCCGGGCCGGCCATCAGCAGCGTGACCGCCAGCAGGATCGGAGGTGCTTTCATGACGATGTTCCTCCAGGACGGAAGAAAGGGAGCTTCCGAGAGGAAGCTTCCTTGTCTCACCGCCGCGACAGTCGAACGCAGTGTGGCGCCGCACTCCGGACAGTCGATCCGCGGGCGATGGGCAGAGAAATCTCGCACGATCGGTGCGCGCTGTCGCGGGGCGGGCGCCAGAGGCCGCAGCCGGGGGTGCGGTCCGCCTCCGCGGCAGGCGGCTCGGGTGTCCTGGAACGGGTCTGGAAGGGGGTGGGGAGAGGCGGGGTTCACGCCTCTCCCGCGATCGGTGCCGCGGTGGCCCGGCTCAGCCGGCCCGGTTCTGCCGGTTCTCGATCAGATCGTCGACCACCCCCGGATCGGCCAGCGTCGAGGTGTCGCCCAGCGCCGAGAAGTCGTCCTCGGCGATCTTGCGCAGGATGCGGCGCATGATCTTGCCCGAGCGGGTCTTGGGCAGGCCCGGCGCGAACTGGATCAGGTCGGGCGAGGCGATCGGGCCGATGTCCTTGCGCACCCAGGCCACGAGTTCCTTGCGCAGCGCCTCGGACGGCTCCTCGCCCTGCATCAAGGTGACGTAGGCGTAGATGCCCTGGCCCTTGAGGCTGTGGGGGTAGCCCACCACCGCGGCCTCCGAGACCTTGGGGTGCGCGACCAGGGAGGATTCGACCTCCGCCGTGCCCATGCGGTGGCCCGAGACGTTGATCACGTCGTCGACGCGGCCGGTGATCCAGTAATAGCCGTCGTCGTCCCGGCGGCAGCCGTCGCCCGAGAAGTAGCGGCCCGGGAAGGTCGAGAAGTAGGTCTGCACGAAGCGCTCGTGGTCGCCCCACACGGTGCGCATCTGGCCCGGCCACGATTCGTCGATGCAGAGGTTGCCCTCGCAGGCGCCCTCCAGAACCTTGTTGTCGCCGTCGACCACAACAGGCTTCACGCCGAAGAACGGGCGCGTGGCCGAGCCGGGCTTCAGCGCCGTGGCCCCGGGCAGCGGGGTGATCAGGATGCCGCCGGTCTCGGTCTGCCACCACGTGTCGACGATCGGGCAGCGCTCGTCGCCGACGACCCGGTAGTACCATTCCCAGGCCTCCGGGTTGATCGGCTCGCCCACCGAGCCCAGCACCCGCAAGGTGGACCGCGAGGTCTTCTTCACCGGCTCCTCGCCCGCGCCCATCAGCGAGCGGATGGCGGTCGGGGCGGTGTAGAAGATCGTGACCTTGTGCTTGTCCACCACCTCCCAGAAGCGGGAGATCGACGGATAGGTCGGGATGCCCTCGAACATCAGCGTCGTGGCGCCGTTCGCGAGCGGGCCGTAGACGATGTAGGAATGGCCCGTCACCCAGCCGACGTCGGCGGTGCACCAGTAGACGTCGCCCTCGTGGTAGTCGAAGACGTACTGGTGGGTCATGGAGGCGTAGACGAGATAGCCGCCGGTGGTGTGCACCACGCCCTTCGGCTGCCCGGTCGAGCCCGAGGTGTAGAGCAGGAAGAGCGGGTGCTCGGCCTCGACGTGCTCCGCCGGGCACTCGTCGGTGACCTCGCGGGCGGCGGCGTCATAGTAGACGTCGCGCACCGGATCCATCTCGACCGCGCCGCCGGTGCGGCGGACCACGATGACGTGGTCGACGCTGTCGGCGGGAAGGCGCTGGATCGCCGCGTCGACGTTGGCCTTGAGCGGCACCTTGCGGCCGCCGCGCAGGCCCTCGTCAGCCGTGATGACGAGCTTCGAGTCGCAGCCCTGGATGCGGCCGGCGAGGGAATCGGGCGAGAAGCCGCCGAACACCACCGAGTGGATCGCGCCGAGCCGGGCGCAGGCCAGCATCGCGAAGGCCGCCTCGGGGATCATCGGCAGGTAGATCGTCACCCGGTCGCCCTTGGAGACGCCGCGGTTGCGCAGGACGTTGGCCATGCGGCAGACCTCCGCGTGCAGCTCGCGGTAGGTGATGCGGCGGGAATCGGCCGGATCGTCGCCCTCCCAGATGATCGCCACTTGGTCGCCGCGGGTGGCGAGATGCCGGTCGATGCAGTTGTGGGCGACGTTCGTCACCCCGTCCTCGAACCAGCGGATCGAGACCTCGCCCGGCCCGAACGTGGCGTTCTTGACCTGCGTGTAGGGCTTGAACCAGTCGATGCGCCGGCCGTGCTCGCCCCAGAAGGCATCCGGGTCGCGGATCGACGCCTCGTACCACGCGCGGTACTTGGCGTCGTCGATGTGGGCCTGCTCCCGCACGGCGGCGGGCACCGCGACGATCCGCTGGTTCATGGCGCTCTCCCTCTCGCAGCTCCGCCCCGATCGTCGGTCGGGAGCCAGGAACGTTTGCGATGAGGTCTAACCAACGGGGCGATGGGGCCGCAACGGCTTCTTCCGTCTAACGCCGCTCCGGCCCCACGCCGTCAGTTGCAGCCGATGCAGATCCCGGTATCGACCTTGCGGTTGATGTCGCGGATCTTGTCCCGCTGGTCCTCCGACTGGCCCTCGCGGGGGCCGACGGCCGCGCCCGGGGGCTTGGTCTGGCCGGTCGCGGTGATGCTCCGGTTGACCGCACCAGTACTGCCGGGGTCGCCCGTCCGCGGGGAGGACGGGACGCCCGGGTCGGCGGTCTGCGCGGAGAGCGGCGCGGCCGCCAGCAGAGCGGCGGCCAGAATGGTCGGGAGGGTGAGGCTCGGCACTCGACGGGTTCGCATCGCGGGCTCCATCTGTTGCCGAGTCAACGCCCTTCCGCGGCCCAGGTTCAGGGCGGGCGCCTCGGCTCAGGCGGTGCCGTCGCCCTGCAGGTAGCCGGAGCGGCGGCTGTCGGGCATCTGCAGCGAGGTCAGGAACGCGATCAGGCACATGGCGGTCACGTACCAGAAGAACCACGTCTCGACGCCCCAATCCTTGAAGCTCAGCGCCACGAACTCGGCCGAGCCGCCGAACAGCGCGTTGGCGATGGCGTAGGACAGGCCGACGCCGAGCGCGCGCACCTCCGCGGGGAACATCTCGGCTTTCACGAGGCCGCTGATCGAGGTGTAGAACGACACGCACAGCAGCGCCGCCGTGATCAGCCCGTAGGCCAGAACCGGGTTCGTGGTGCCGCCGATCGCGTGCAGCAGCGGCACCGTCAGCAGTGTGGTCGAGGCCCCGAAGATCAGCATCGCGGTCTTGCGGCCGAACCTGTCGGCGAAGAGACCGAACAGCGGCTGCACCACCATGTAGGTGAAGAGCACCGCCGTCATCGTCAGGTTGGCGGTCTTCTTGTCCATGTGGGCGGTGTTCACCAGGTACTTCTGCATGTAGGTGGTGAACGTGTAGAAGATCAGCGAACCGCCGGCGGTGTAGCCGAGCACCGTCAGGAAGGCGCGGCGGTGGTGGCGCCAGATCGCCAGCATGCTGCCCGCCTCCTTCGAGGCGCGCGCGCCCTCGGTCGTGGTCTCGTGCAGGGAGCGGCGCAGGTAGAGCGCGACGACCGCCGCACCCGCCCCGATGAAGAACGGGATGCGCCAGCCCCAGGCGCTCATCTCCTGGTCGGAGAGCGCCATCGTCACCAGCACCACGACGAGGGAGGCGAGGAGCTGTCCGCCGATCAGCGTCACGTACTGGAACGAGCCGTAGAAGCCCCGCCGGCCCTTGAGGGCCACCTCGCTCATGTAGGTGGCGCTGGTGCCGTACTCGCCGCCCACCGACAGGCCCTGCGCCATGCGGGCGAACAGCAGCAGGACGGGCGCCAGGAGGCCGATCTGCCCGTAGGTCGGCAGGATCGCGATGACGAGCGAGCCCGCGCACATCATCATCACGGAGATCAGCATCGAGGTCTTGCGGCCGTAGCGGTCGGCGACGCGCCCGAACACCCAGCCGCCGATCGGCCGCATCAGGAAGCCGATGGCGAACACCGCCGCGGTGTTGATGAGCTGCACGGTCGGGTCGGCGCCCGGGAAGAACGCGTCCTTGAAGTAGATCGCCGTGAAGGCGTAGGCGTAGAAATCGTACCACTCGACGAGGTTGCCCGACGACGAGCCGATGATCGCGCGGATGCGGGCGCGATTGTCGTAGGCCGCGATGGTCGGGTTCTGGGACGCCAGCGCGTCGTGCGCGGCGGGGATGGGACGGTTCATCGGTGACGCGAACTCCTCGGCGGGCCGACCGTGCCCTCGCCCGGGACGAGCAGACTGGGGACAAGCCGCGGCGGCCCCAGCCGCTTAGGAGGTCTGCGCCGTGTGGACAACCCTCAGGGGCGATCGCAGGAGTCCGGCCGCTCCGGCCAGGGCCGGCCGGCCTCGGCGGCGTAGCGCGCCAGGAAGTCGCGCACGGCCGCGTCGAGGTGCGGGCGGATCCGCTGGCGCAGGGGGTTCAGCTTGTCGCTGACCTGCACCCACCGCGCGCCGGTCCATTCCATCAGGAAGCCCGCCTGGTGGCCGCTGTGGTCGGCGCAGGTGAGGGTGAGGCTCGCGGCGAAGCCCGTAAGGCCGAGCTCCTTCCAGCGCGCCCCGTCGAGCCGGATCGCCTCCAGGCCGCGCCGCACCGCCTCGCCGTCCACGCGCGCCGTGCCGGCGAGGCGCTGCGCGTTGCGGATGCCCTCCGCCACAACGACCGCGTTGTAGACTCCGCGGTTGTAGAGGAGCCCGGTCGCCTCCTCCTTGGGCGTGCGCGAGGCGCCCGCGTCGATCGCCAGGAGGTCGATCTGGTCGAAGGCCGGGAAGCTGTCGGTGACGGCGTGCCACGTCACCTCCCGGAAGCCGCGCGCGGCCGGCCCGGCCCGGCGCAGGTCGGCCTCGCCGGGGCCACCGAGGGCGACGAGGCGGTTGAGTGGGATGCCGGCCGCGGCGGCCTCCGCCAGGGGCGAGTCCGGGAGCCCCGCCGAGCCGTCCAGGATCACGTAGTCGGGGGCGCCGGCCTTGGCGGCGCGCCAGGGATCGGCGGCCGCGTCCCCGCCCACGGAACGCAGCGCGTAGGTCCGCAGCGAGACGCCGAGATCGGCCGCCAGTGCCTCCAGCAGCCGCACCGGCTCGCGGCCCGCCGGGCTGTCCCGGTGCAGGTAGGCGAGGCGCTTGCCGCGCAGGCCCTCCGGCCCGCCGAATCCCTCCATGAGCGCGGCCAGCGCCACGCCGAGGCCGTCCCACACGGTGGCGGGGGGCGCGAAGGCGAAGGGGAAGACGGCGCCGCGCGCCGCGAGCGGCGGGCCATTGCCGACGGCCACCAGGGGGACGCGATCGGCACCCGTGCGCGTCAGGAGGGCTGCCGCGGTATCGGCGCTCCAGGGGCTCACGGCCACCGCGCCCGCGGCCTTCGCCTCCTCGTAGCAGGCGAGCCCGCGGGCGGTCTCCCCGCCGGTCTCGCATTCCCGCACGGCGATGCGCAGGCCACCGATGCCGCCGTCGCGGCGGTTGATCATCGTGAAGTAGTCCGAGAAGCCGTTGGCGACGGCGTTCCCGGCGGCCGCGAGCGGCCCGTCGCGCTGCGTGAACAGGGCCACCGGCAGTCCGTCCCTGGCCTCCGCAGGAGCCTGCGCCCGGGCGGGTGCGGCAAGGGCGAGGAGCAGAGCGAGGAATGCCGCGGGGGCGGTCAGGGCGGAGCGGATCGGCATACCCTCTCCTCGGGGCACGGGTTCTGGCGCGGCTCTCGGAGGCAGGGCGCCCGTCCCCGGCGGCCGCGCCGCCCCGGATGTAGCGCCGCGGCAGGCCCCGCGGGAGGGGGCGCGAGGGGCCTGCCGCGGCGCCGGCGCGGCATTTCGCGCGCATGAGAGGCCGCGGAGGCCGCGCACGGCGGCGGCCGGGATCATTTCGCTTGGCCGCGGCGGGCCGGTCGCACTAGTCAGGCTGGCGGCACGACCCCATGTTCCGCCGTATTCGCCGAAACGCTGCCCGCCGTTTCCCCGAGGTCTTCATGCTCACCGACACCCCCGCGGCCGGTCAGGCCCCCGCGGACGACCTGATCAAGGACACCACCACGACGGCCTTCCGGCAGGACGTGATGCAGGAGTCGATGCGGCAGCCCGTGCTGGTCGACTTCTGGGCGCCCTGGTGCGGGCCCTGCAAGCAGCTCACTCCCGTGCTGGAGAAGGCGGTCCGCAACGCCGGCGGCAAGGTGAAGCTCGTCAAGATGAACATCGACGAGCACCCGCAGATCGCCGGGCAGCTCGGCATCCAGTCGATCCCGGCGGTGATCGCGTTCCAGCGCGGGCAGCCGGTGGACGGGTTCATGGGCGCGCTGCCCGAGGGTCAGGTGAAGGGGTTCATCGAGCGCCTCGTCGGCCCCCTCGGCCCGACGCAGGCCGAGGACCTGATGGCCGAGGCCGAGGCGGCGGCGGAAGCCGGCGACGTGGACGCGGCCGCGGAGATCTACGCAGCGGTGCTGGCCCAGGAGCCGGGCCATGCGGGCGCCATCGCGGCGCTCGCCGGGCTGGTGCTCGACGGCGGCGACATCGAGCGGGCGAAGGCGTTCCTCGACGCGGCCCCGCCGGAGGCGGCCAAGAGCCCGGCCATCGCGAGCGTCCGGGCGAAGATCGAACTGGCCGAGCAGGCGGCGTCGCTGGGCGATCTCGGCGCCCTGCAGCGGCAGGTCGAGGCCGATCCGGCCGACCATCAGGCGCGGTTCGACCTCGCGCTCGGCCTGAACGCCCGCGACCGCCGCGAGGACGCGGTCAACCACTTGGTCGAGATCGTGCGCCGCGACCGCGGCTGGAACGAGGACGCGGCGCGCAAGCAGCTGCTGCAGCTCTTCGAAGCCTGGGGGCCGATGGACCCGATGACCATCCGCGGCCGGCGCAAGCTCTCGTCGCTGATGTTTTCGTAAGGGCCGGGAACGCTCTGGAGATCCCTGCGCGTCCGGTCCCCGGAACCGCGCCGGGCCGACAGCCTCGGCGTGGCGGTCCGGGAAGATGCGACGGCGCGGCGCCTCGTCACCGCAGGGCCGTCGCCACGAGGAGATGCCGGCCGGGCGCGCCCCGGGGGCCGGCCGCGACAGGGGCGGGAGCGGCGCGATGAGCATGAACGTGGCCTACAAGGGCCCGGGCGACTGCCCGGTGGTGATTCCGGTCTTTCCGCTGCCGGGAGCGCTGCTTCTCCCGCGCGGCCAGATGCCCCTCAACATCTTCGAGCCGCGCTATCTGGCGATGGTGGACGACGCGCTGCGCAGCGACCGGGTGATCGGCATGATCCAGC
Organism: Methylobacterium isbiliense; assembly: GCF_022179325.1. GTDB lineage: Bacteria > Pseudomonadota > Alphaproteobacteria > Rhizobiales > Beijerinckiaceae > Methylobacterium > Methylobacterium isbiliense. The sequence continues at coordinate 67,756 of NZ_BPQQ01000036.1, forward strand.
CCGACGCGGAGGCCGGCGAGCAGCCGCTCGCCCCGAAGCTCTACCGCGTCGGCTGCGCCGGCCGCATCACCCAGTTCGCCGAGACGGGGGACGGCCGCTACCTGATCTCGCTCACCGGCATCTCCCGGTTCCGGGTCGAGGAGGAGCTGTCGTCCACGACCGCCTACCGGCTCTGCCGCGTGACCTTCGACCCGTTCGCGGCGGATTTCCATGCCCGCGCGGGCGAGGAGGCGGTGGACCGGGCCGGCGTCCTGCGGGCGCTCAAGGATTTCGTGGAGGCCAACGACCTCAAGGTCGACTGGGCGGGGATCGAGGAGGCTCCGAACGAGGCGCTCGTCAACGCGCTCTGCATGATGAGCCCGTTCGGCCCGCGCGAGAAGCAGGCGATGCTGGAAGCCCCCGACCTCAAGACCCGGGCCGAGGTGCTGATCGCCGTGACCGAGATGGAGCTGGTGCGCGGCTCGGGCTCCGAGCCGACGCTGCAGTGACGGGAACGGCCCCTCCCGCGTCGGACCGGGGAGGGGCGGAGGGTCAGGCGCTCAGGCCGCCTGCACCCGCATCGAGACGATCCGGTCGGGATCGCGCACGGGCTCGCCGCGCTTGATCTGGTCGACGACCTCCATGCCTTCCGTGACCTTGCCCCACACCGTGTACTGGCGGTCGAGGAAGCGGGCATCGGCAAAGCAGATGAAGAACTGCGAATTGGCCGAGTGCGGGAAGTTGGTGCGGGCCATCGAGCAGGTGCCGCGCACGTGCGGCTCGGCGTTGAACTCGGCCTTGAGGTCGGGCAGGTCGGAGCCGCCGGTCCCGGTGCCGGTCGGATCGCCGGTCTGGGCCATGAAGCCGTCGATCACGCGGTGGAACGGCACCCCGTCGTAGAAGCCGCGCTCCGACAGGGTGCGGATGCGCTCGACGTGGCCGGGGGCGAGGTCGGGGCGCAGCTGGATGACGACGCGGCCCTTGGTCGTCTCCATCACGAGGGTGTTCTGATCGCTCATGGGGTGCTCTCCTTAGGTTCCGGAATACACGAATCGCAGGGCGATGGGACGCCCCGCGATGGCACCGCCGAGGCCCGGCGTCAGGCGCGCGGGCGTGCAGGCGCGCAGGGCCTTCAGGGTGGTGTCGACGAGCGCGCCGCGCCGGCCCGGGGCGACGCTCGCGTAGGTGATGCGGGGCGGTCCCTGAAGGGCGCCGTCCCGCGTCAGGCTCAGCCGGGCGGTGATCTGGGCACGGCCGAGGCCGAGGAGGGGGCTCCAGCAGGCGGCGAGCGCCGGGTAGAGCTGGACCAGCGTGTCGGCCGGGGAGACGAGGCCGTCGCGCGCCACCGGCACCCGCACCGTCGCGCGCAGCGTCGTCGGCAGCGAGAGCACCGGCGGCGCCTCGTCGACCTCGTCGACCTGCGCCGCGGCGCTTCCGGCCACCATGACGGCGGCGGTCGCCGCGGCGAGGCGCGGTCTACCGGCCATCCTGGGCGAGCTGCATCCGCACGATCTTGTCGGGGTTCTGCACCTGCCCGTTGGCGGCGCTCGATCCCTTCTTGATCTTGTCGACCACGTCCATGCCGGCCGTGACCTCGCCCACCACCGTGTACTGGTTGTTGAGGAAGGACGCGTCGCCGAAGCAGATGAAGAACTGCGAGTTCGCCGAGTTCGGGTTCTGCGAGCGGGCCATGCCGACGGTGCCGCGCCGGAACGGGGTGGCGGTGAACTCAGCCGGGATGTCGGGCAGGCTCGACTTGCCGGTGCCGGTGCCGGTCGGATCGCCGGTCTGGGCCATGAAGCCGTCGATCACGCGGTGGAACGGCACGCCGTCGTAGAAGCCCTGCTTGGTCAGCGCCTTGATCTGCTGCACGTGCTTGGGCGCGAGGTCCGGGCGCAGCCGGATGGTGATGCGGCCGTCCTTGGTGTCGAGATAGACGGTGTTGGCGTCGGGCGCGCCCTGGGCCGTGGCGGGCGTGACGGCGGCGAAGGCCGCCGCGAGGGTGAACGCCAGGGCGGCGATCCAGCGGGTCATCCGGGAAAACTCCTTCTCGTGCGGGTGAGCGGGGGGGCTGTCGCAGCCCTCGCCTCAGGACCGGGTGAAGCGGGCGGCGAGGCGCTCGGCCACCAGCGGCGGCACGAACGGCCGCACGTCGCCGCCCATGGCGGCGATCTGGCGGACCAGCGTGGCGGTGATCGGCCGCACGCCCGTGGAGGCCGGCAGGAACACGGTCTGCACCTCCGGCGCCATCACGCCATTCATGCCGGCGAGTTGCATCTCGTAGTCGAGATCGGTGCCGTCGCGCAGGCCGCGGATGAACAGGGTGGCGCCCGCGCGCCGAGCCGCCGCCACCGCGAGGTCGTCGAAGGTGGCGACTTCCAGGCTCGCCCCCTCGGCGGCCGCGAGCGGCCCGCAGGTGGCGCGGATCAGCTCCGCCCGCTCGTCGGCGGCAAACAGCGGCGTCTTGCCCGGATGCACCCCGATGGCGATGACGAGCCGTCCGACGAGGCGGCAGGCCTGCCGGATGACGTCGAGATGGCCGTTGGTGATCGGGTCGAAGGACCCGGCGTAGAGGGCTGTGCGGTTCATCGCCGCCCCAGGTAGGGCATGTGGGGCGAGAAGGAAACGGGCGGGATCGCGGCGACGGGGTCGCGGCGACGGGGTCGCGGCGACGGGGCTCCCTGCCTCAGCGCGGCACGGCGCCGACCAGCGGGCCGAGCGGCCGGCCGAGATCGGAGCGGTTGAGCGCGGGCGCGTAGAGGCTCGACACGCTCCCGTCGAGGAAGAGCGCGTTGGGGCAGTTCAGGCCGTCGCGGAACAGACGGGCGAAGGCCCCGAAGGTGACCGGCCCCTCCGAGATGGCGAAGACCGCGCTGTGCCCGTCCGGGCGCACGCCGACGCCGTTGCGGATCTTGAGCGAGGGGCCGTTGGTCGAGATCTTGGGATGGATGCGCCCGTTGATCACCAGCATCGGGCCGGACTGGGTGGCGTACTCGGCCTTCACCCGCCCGCGCAGGTAGCGCCCGGTCTCGACCACGCCGGCCTTGGTACCGCTGACGTAGAACACGCCGTTCGGCTTGAGATGGAAGTTGCCCGGCCCGTCCTGGGTGTTGGCCGCCTTCAGCTCGCGGCCCTCCTCCACGTAGAGGCCGACCGGCGCGAGGCCGGTATCGTACATGCCGGCATTCATCGCGAAGACGAGGCCCGCCCCCTGTGCCGAGGCCAGCCGGCTGAGCGAGCCGTACGGCAGCCCGTCGGCACCGCGCCAGAACAGCCTCACCCGCGCCCGGCGCAGGTCGACCGTGCAGGCGACGAAGCGCTCGCCCTCGTGCGTCACCGGCTGGCAGCCCGCAGGCGGGGCCGCGGTCGCCGTCCCGGCTGCGCGAGCCGGTTGCCCGAAGAGGAAAGCCGCGAAAGCGGCAGCGAGAATCAGACCGCGGCGGGTCATGCGCATCCATCGTCCCGGAGAATCGCGGCGCCGGCCGGCCGCGCCGACCCGATAGCAGTCGATCACGACTTTTTGCAGCACGGACCGAAACGCCTCCCGCAGCGTTTCTCCGTGTGAGGCATTGGGGGCGTGATCCTCACGACGGGAGAGTTCACGATGAAACGAGTGATGTTCGCGTCCGCGGCGCTCGCAGGAGCGCTGTTGCTGGTGCCGACTCTCGCTGAGGCGCGCGGGGGCTTCGGGGGCGGCGGGTTCCGGGGCGGCGGCTTCGGCGGCGGCGGCTTCCGGGGTGGTGGCTTCGGTGGCGGCGGCTTCCGCGGCGGTGGCTTCGGCGGTGGCGGCTTCCGGGGCGGCTTCGCCGGGGCAGGCTTCCGCGGCGGCGGCTTCGGCGGACCAGGCTTCCGGGGCGGCTTCGGTGGATACCGGGGCGGCTTCGCCGGGGCGGGCTTTCGCGGCGGCTACGGCGGCTACGGGTTCCGCGGGGCCCGCTTCGGCTATGGCGGCTGGGGCTACCGCCGGGGCTGGGGCTACGGTGCGGCGGGCCTCGGTCTCGGTCTGGGGCTCGGCCTCGCGGCAGCCTCGACCTATCCGTACTACGGCTACGGCGGCTACGCCCCGGTCGGCTATTACGGCTACGACGACGGATACTACGGCAGCTCCTGCTACCAGGTCCCGCGGACGCGCTGGACACCCTACGGTTGGCAGCGCATCTACGTGACCCGCTGCTACTGAGCAGGCCGAGCGCCGGACAGGGGGCCGCCTTCGGGCGGCCCTTTTGCGTTCGTGCATCCGGCTGCGCGGAGCGGATCGGCGGTCCGGGAAGCCCCTCGGGGCCGATACTCCTCCTTCGAGAAGGCGCCAGCCCAGCGATACTCCTGAACAGTATAACGCCGTGAACGGCAGCGCTTCCAAATTCACATTCGTACAAACTGGCTATTCTCTTCCCGGAAATCGTGAGTTATCTGATTGTGCCCGACGCAATGTGGTCGAAATGACCGACGCCCCGCGACGCGAGCGCCCGATGACCACGTATTACTTCCACTTCCAGTCCGGGCGCCGGGTGATCCTGGACTCGGAGGGAATCGAGCTGGCCAGCCCGGCCGACGCGCTCGAGCGGGCTGCGCGGCTGGCCACCGACCTGCTCTGCGAAGACGAGCTTGCCTGCGACTGGAGCCGGAGCGCGATCCGGGTCGAGGATCAGCACCAGCGCCGCGTCTTCAAGCTGGCGATGACCAGCGTGCGCGCCCGCCGCAGCCGGCTGCGGCCGCGGCCGCATTAGAGCATTGTCCGACGACGTGGATGCCGGTGCGCCGCAGACCGAGCGCAGGATCCGGCACGGTGCCGGCCGGGGCCGAGCTCAGGGCCGTTCGGCCAGGAAGCTCAGCACACCCGCCTTGTGCACCTTGTCGCCTACCGCGAGATTGTGATCGCGGTTCGGGATGTCGAGCGGGCGGGCGTTCGGCATGAGGGCGGCGAGGGGCTGCCCGGGGCCGGCAATGGGATCCCGCGTTCCCACCGAGACGAGGGTCGGCACCTCGATCTGCGCCACCTCGCCGCGCGTGAGCGTCTGCCGCGAGCCGCGCATGCAGGCCGCGAGCGCCCGCAGGTCGGCGCGGGTCTGCTCGGCGAAGATCCGGAACGAGCGGGCGACCGGGTCGGCAACGGCGTCGCTCGACGGTGCCTCCATGGCGTCCGGGATGCCGGCGGGCAGTCCCTTGCCCTCGACCAGGTGAATGCCGAGCCCCCCGAGCAGCGCCGAGCGCACCCGGTCGGGATGCATGAGCGCCAGGAAGGCGGTGATGCGCGCGCCCATCGAGTAGCCCATCACGTCGGCCCGGGGGAGGGCGAGATGGTCGAGGAGGCGGCGGGCATCGTCCGCCATCAGCTCGGAGGCGTAGGCCTCCGGATCGTAGAGCTTTTCGCTCGCCCCGTGGCCGCGGTTGTCGAGGGCGATCACCCGGTAGCCCGCTTCGGTGAGCGTGCGCACCCAGGAGGTGCTGACCCAGTTGGTCGCGTGGTTCGACGCGAAGCCGTGGATCAGCAGCACCGGATCGCCCGCGCCGGCCGGCGGCGCGACGTCGATATAGGCGATCCGCACGCCGTCGGAATCGAAGGTCAGCATGAGACGGCTCCGGGCTCTGCACCGGTCGCCGCCGTGGTCACCGGTTCGGCGGCGAGACTGATGCGACAGGAAGGAATTGAGGCAGACGTGGCCCCGAGCCATTCTGCCGAGGGCGCCGTCGCGTCTAGCCAGCGCGCCCCGCCGCCGCAAGCGCCGTCCCGTTGCGGGCGCGGGCGCGCGGTGGCAAGAGGCGCGCACCCGTTGTCACGACCCGACGAGATGACACACTCGACACAGCCCTTCGGCACCTATGCCCCCACCGGCCTCGTGCGCTGGATCGTGGCGCAGACCCAGCGCCTGCCGGACGAGGATTGGGGCGCGCGCCGCCTCGCGCTGATCCTGCGCCGCTTCGCCATCCGCATGCTGCGCGGCCGACCTCTCGACGTCGAGCGCTACGGCGCCCGCATGCGCCTGCACCCCTACAACAACAACTGCGAGAAGAAGGTGCTCTTCACCCCGCAGTTCTTCGATCCGGTGGAGCGGCGGCTGCTGGCCGAGCGGCTGCGGCCGGATTGCGTGTTCATCGACGTGGGCGCGAATGTCGGAGCCTACACGCTGTTCGTCGCGGGTCAGAGCGGGCCTGGCGCGCGCATCCTGGCGGTCGAGCCCCAGCCCGACATCTTCGACAAGCTCGCCTTCAACATCGCCCAGAACCCGTTCGGAACCGTCAAGGCGGTGGCCTGCGCGGTCGCCGACGCGCCGGGCGAGCTGACCCTGTTCGTCGACCAGCGCAACAGCGGCGAGTCGAGCCTCAAGGTCGTCGGCACCAACGAGGGCGCGGCGATCCAGGTCCCGGCCGTCACGCTCCTCGATCTGGTGCGCGGCGAGGGCATCTCGCGCATCGATGCGATCAAGCTCGACACCGAGGGCGCCGAGGACCTGATCCTGGAGCCCTTCCTGCGCACGGCGCCCCCCAGCCTGCACCCGGGCCTCATCATCCTGGAGGATGGGACCGACCTCTGGCAGACCGACCTCGCCGCGCTGCTGACCAGCCACGGCTACCGGCGCATCGAGCGCACCCGCCTCAACCTGATCTTCGAGCGCGCCTGACCCTCCGGAGCGGCTTCGGCGGGTTGCCTCGGGGAAGAATCCACCGAGGCGTCCGCGTTTTCGTCGCCGCTGACCCGGTGGCCGCGCCGGCGACGGAGGCTCAGGGCGCCTTGCCCCGCCGCCCCTTGCTGCGCTGCTGGCCGAGCCCGATGCTCTTGGCGAGTTCGGAGCGTTGCGCCGCGTAGTTCGCGGCGGTCATCGGATAGGTCGACGGCAGGCCCCATTTCTGCCGGTACTGGTCGGGCGTGAGCCCGAGACGCGCCAAGTGCCGCTTGAGAGTCTTGTAGGGTTTGCCGTCCTCGAGGCTGATGATGTGGTCCGGCGTCACCGATTTCCTGATCGGCACCGGCGGAACCGGAGGCTCGGGCGACGCGGCGGCGGGCTGGGCGAGCTGCACCAGCGCACCGTGGATGTTCTCGATGAGGCCCGGCAGCTCGGACATCGGCAGCGGGTTGTTCGAGACATAGGCCGACACCAGGCCGGCTGCCATCTCGACCGTGCCAGACCCAGTACCGGCATTGCCTTCGGCGGATGCTGTCATGCCATACTCCACGCTATTACCGGGAAAACTTGGGCGTGGAATATGGCTAGTCAATGGCGGCCGCAGGAATATTAAGTTAACAAATAGTAAAGACTGCATTCCGGCGGACGCGATGCGATGCGACGGGGACACGGCACCCCGGACGGTTCCCGCCCGGTGCGCGGCGGCACCCCCCCTAATGCGTGACGAGCGGGGCGCGGGTCCGCCGTCCCCGGCCCAACCCGAGGCTCTTGGCGAGTTCGGAGCGCTGAGCGGCGTAGTTCGGGGCCACCATCGGGTAGTCGCGCGGCAGCCCGAACCGGCTGCGGTACTCGTCCGGCGTCAGCCCGTGCTTCGTCAGGTGGCGCTTGAGCGACTTGTAGGACCTGCCGTCCAGGAAGCTCGTGAGGAAGTCGGGCGTGATCGATTTCCTGATTTGAGCCGGCGTCACCTTGGCGGCTTCCTCGACCGCGGGGGCGGGCGGGGCCCGCAGCGTGTTGATCGCTTCGCTCACGACCTCAATCAATCTCGGCAATTCGCTCGAGGGAAGGCTGTTGTGCGAGACGTAGGCGGCTACGATGTCGCTCACCATCTCGATCGGGCCGCCGCCGGCCGGCACAAACTCGTCCTCGTCATTCATCGTCGAATCTCTCACCGCGTTACTCCGCAATACATCATTCCCATAACTAGAATGGCAACGCGCAAGTCAATGCGCTGTTCTCCGAAAGCCGCCTCAAAACTCTGCAGGGCGATATGAGTCTTTAGTCGCAGAGCAGGACGAAACGCCTCAATGGCCACGCTTCCGCAGGCCACCGGCGGCTTCAACCGCTGCGGGTGCGCGATGAGTGTACACGGCCCCTGCGACTTGGCCGGCAGCGCCATCGCCTGCGCAGGGAAACGGGCGCCGACGGGAGGGCCTGCACCCGCCATCCGAACCGCGCTTTCGCCGCCGGGATGCGGCAGGAAGGCCGGGCCGATCACGGATCGGGATCAGGCGGATTCCGAAGTCACGCTCCACGCCTCGTATTCGGTCATCCTGGATCGTCTTCAGCAGCGGCTTGCCGTTCGGTCGAGGCATGGGCGGCGCCGTGCCGGATGCGCCATCCGCCACTCTCTACCACTCCGGAGTTCGATCGGTCGCCCTGATGCAACGTGTTATGCCATCTCCAACCGGCGCATGACTTTCAACAAGCGACAGATGCGCAGGGAGGATCGGAGTGACAGTGACCGATCTGGATCGGCCGGCCGACTTGACGGTCTGGGATCTGAATACGAAGGCCACGAGGGCGGTCGAACCCGTCGCGTTCGCGACGTTGCGGGCCGCCCTGCGCGAAGCGCGGCGCGCTCTCAAGGCGCCCGATCTGCAGCCCTGGATCACGACAGCTGGTGGCGAGATCCTGACGCCAGCATGGATCGAGGCCTACCGCACCAGGACGTGACCGGCCGACAGCCGGGACCATCACCGCGAACCGTGCGGGCCGCGGGTCGCCGGATCCTCGACAGGGCCGCGACGGCGGCCGCTCCGTCACGCCCCGAGTGGCCTACGGCGAGGGGGCCGAGCCGCGACCTCCATGGCTGCGCGGGCATCCCGGCCGATCCGGCTCCGATGCGGCCGGTAGGCTCGGCCATCCCGTGGCGGTCCATGCCGTCCGGCAGGACTCCTCGCCCATCGTGGACAAACGGACTACCCCCAAAGAGACATGCGCGCGCAAATAAATGCGCAAGCAAAACTTAAATAAAGCAAATCACGACATCTGTTTCCCATCCAAGATCTACCCGTTGGCGTGAATCGGCTTGCAGACCGAGCCGTGCCGGCAACCATGCTGTCGCCAAGGCCAGGCGGATCCGGGCTGCGCACCGCAAACCGGCGAGATGTCCGGCACCGGCCCGACCGGACTTCGGACGAAGGCCCGCACCGGGCCGCTCGCGCGAAACCGGCGTCATCCGGAGCCACAGAACGCCGGCGCACAAGAAGAACCAGGGAGATCACGCCATGCGAGCAGGATCGCACGCCCTCCGATGCCCTTCCGGCGAGGCGCGCAGGCCGATCACGCTGATCTCGGCGGGCCTGTACCTGGTCGGCTCATCCGCCTCCGCGCAGACCGGCACGCCTCCGGCGCCCGGGGCCGCGCCGCACCCGCAGGAGATGGTGCTGGGCGAGGCCAAACCGCTGACGACCGTCAAGGCGGCCCAGGGCGAACGCCTGTCGCTGCCCGTGCGCAACGTCGCGCATCTGAGCGGCAAGCTCGGGTCGGTGTACATCGTCGGTCTGCCCTCCGGCACGGTCGTCTCCGACATCGTGCACGACGCGACCGTGTCGGGCGACGCGCGCACCATCGACATCAGCTCCTGGAACCTCGAGAACATCTCGATCACCCTGCCGGCGCTCGCGGCATCGAGCCTGTCCTCGCCGATCGTGGCGAGCGTGGTGGCGGTTCTGCCGAAATCCGAGCGGTCGGCCTCGCTCAGAACCGAAACGCTGTCGACGACGGTGATCGTCCCGGAACTGAGGCAGGCGCGCCCGGCCGACACCGCCAAGGCGCAGTCGGCCGAGCGCCTCGCGCCGTCCTCCATGGCAGCAGCGGCCCCGATGCCTGCAGCCCCGGTGCCTGCGCCGCCCATAACCCCGGTCGTGCGCGCGGACGAGCCGGCGGTGCGGGCCTGGGCCAGTCCGGAACCGCCCTCTCGCGGTGCCGAGCCCGTGCGCCACGCCGCCCCGGCACCGGCACCGGCGCCGGCTGTAGCCGCGCCACCGGCCGCCCCGCGGGAGATGCCGGCGTCGAAGGCGGCGCCGGTCCTGCCCGCACGCGACGCCGCGGCCCAGCCGGCCGCCCCCGCCGCCGACCCGTCGCCCAGGACGCTCGTCGCCCGCGCCCAGCAGGCGATCAAGCTCGGCAACATCAGCGGGGCGCGGCTCTTCCTGCAGCGGGCGGCCGCCGGCGAGGATCCGGAGGCGCTGCGGCTCCTCGCCCAGACCTACGACGCGGCCGTGTTGCGGAGCTGGAACGTGCAGGGGCTGCAGCCCGACCCCGAGCGCGCCCGCCACTACTACGACGCAGCCGACCGCGCCTCGCGCAAGCCGGCGCCGACGCTGGCGACCTCCGTGCGCGAGATCTCGGCCCGCTGAGCCACACCCCAGGGAGGACACCATGCGTGGGAGACGAGCCGGGTTTCTGGTCGCGATGGCCGCACACTGCCTCGGCCTCCTGGCCGGCCAGACCGCCGCGGCCCGGGCGGCCGAACAGCCCCAGGCCGGCAGCAGCCAGCCGGCGGGAGACGACGCCACGAGCGAACTCACCCTCGGCGAGCGGATGAACGCCGCGACCGTCGCGGTCATCACCGGCACGCCGGGCGGAACCTACTTCCGCATCGGCGCCGATCTCGCCTTCGTGCTGGACGATGCCGACCGCCTGCGCGTCCTGCCAGTGCTGGGCAAGGGCGCCGGGCAGAATGCCTACGATCTGCGCTTCCTGAAGGGGATCGACCTCGCCTTCCTGCGCACCGACACGCTCGAGCAGCTGCGCCAGGACAAGCGGCTGCAGAACGTCGAGCGGCACATTCAGTACATCGCCAAGCTGTTCGACGACGAACTGCACATCATCGGCCCGGTCGAAATCGACGATGCCCGCAAGCTCGCGGGCAAGCGGGTCAGCTTCGACGTCAAGGGCAGCGGCACGGATTACAGCGGGCGGGCGATGTTCCGCAGCCTCGGCATCGCCGTGGAGGCGGTCAATGTCGATCAGCCCACCGCCCTCGACATGCTGCGCAAGGGCGAGCTCGATGCGGTGGTGTCGGTGGCCGCCAAGCCGGTCTCGATCATCGCGGGCTTCGACCCGGGCGGGAAGTTCCACCTCATCCCGGCGCGGTTCACCGACTCCGTGCACGAGGCCTACATCCCGGCGAGCCTCGCCAGCAGCGACTATCCCAAGCTCCTGACCTCGGGGACGATCGACACGCTGGCGGTCGGCTCGGTGCTCGGCGTCTACAACCATCCCAAGGGGTCGCCCCGCTACAGGAAGCTGACGCGGTTCGTCGAGGCGTTCTTCGGCAAATTCGACGCATTCCTGTCGCCGCAGCGCCATCCCAAATGGCGCGACGTGAACCTCGCCGCGAGCGTGAGCGGCTGGACGCGGTTCCGGCCGGCGCAGGAGTGGCTGGATGCCCATCGCGGGCAGGAGGCGATGGCGGCCTCCGAATCGGCGCAGTTCCTGAAGGAGCAGCAGCCGAGCGCGACGGCCGACAAGGAGGAGTTGTACCAAGCCTTCCTGAAATGGCGGAAGAGCCGGCGCAGCGCCGCGAGCGGCCTGTAGGCGCGACGGGGAGGGCGGCGCGGGCCGACGGGATGTCCGGGCCGCACCGCCGATCACGATTTGTGCAGCAATTCGTTTAGGTTAACCCGCGATTAACCGGGTCCGTGGCCAAGTTGCGGTCGGCGCCGCATCCGCGCGCCGCCGTGCCGGCCCATCCCCTCCCGCGGCGGGCCGCGCCGGCGCAACCAGCGAACACCGCGGCCTGCTCCCCGGACACGACACCATGCCCATGCGTGCGTGGCGTGGCGGGCCGCCGCATGACGAGGTCGACGACAGTGACGAGCCTGCTCACCAACATCTCGGCCATGACGGCGCTAACGACCCTCAAGGGCATCAACGCACAGCTCGACATCACGAGCAAC
>NZ_BPQQ01000037.1 GCF_022179325.1 Methylobacterium isbiliense
GGTCTCGCGCGGCGGACACGTGTGCGGGGGAGAGCCCGGGTCAGTGCCCGGTGGCGTCGCCCCGGCGGCTCGCCTCGTAGAGGAACCACGTGCGCTCCTCGGCTTGGTCGATCCACTCTTCGAGCATGCTCGCGGTGGCGACGTCGTTGTGCTCGTCGCAGAGGTCGTGCAGCTCGCGCATGTGGGTCGTGGTGACCTTGTTGTCGTCGCGCAGCTCGGCGAGCATGTCGAGCGGATCGACGTAGTCGGCGTTGTTGTCGACGATGCGCGCCTTCTGGGCCGCCTGGCCCAGCGAGCGCAGCGTGGTGCCGCCGATCTTGCGGGCGCGCTCGGCCACGTCGTCGGTGACCGCCAGGATCTGGGCCGCCTGCTCGTCGAGCAGCAGGTGATAGTCGCGGAAATGCGGGCCGCTGATGTGCCAGTGGAAGTTCTTGGTCTTGAGGTAGAGGGCCAGGAAGTCCGAGAGCAGCACCGTCAGCCCCTCGGAGATCTCCTTCGAGGCCTCGGGGGACAGGTCGGACGGCGTGTTCAGACGCTCCGCCGGCACGCGCACGCGGGCATCCGCGGCGGCGACCTTGGGCTGCGCGGCCTCGGACTGCGCGGCGCGACCGCGCGATGTCCGGACCGCCGGGGCGGCCTTGGTGGAACGGGCCATGAAGTATCTCCGGATCGTCGGGCGCCTCGCACGGCGCGCCGTTCGCTCGGAAAGTCGAGCGAGGCCGGATTGTTCCCGTCACGGTCTCGTCAGGGTTTGCCTTGCGGCATCAGGTCCGGGGGGACGCCTCCGGCCGCAGGACCCGTTCCGGCTTCGGCGCGCTCGCCGGCGGGGCCGGTTTCGCCTCCGCTACAGGCGGCTTGATGTCCGCCGGCCTGCTGTCCTTCGCCGCCTTCCCCACCAGCGCCGATGCGCCGGCGGCCGCAGCGGGCTTCACCGCCGGGGCGGGGGCGCGCGGGCCGATCGAGGCGGTGGTCGGCACGTCGGGGCTAGCCTTGGCGGGGGCTTCCGCGTCGAGCCCGTAGACGTCGTCGCGGAAATGCGCCCGCCCGTCCGGCGTGGCGTAGCCCGTCAGGTACACGAAGGCCACGGGAACCGGCTTCACGAGCTTGATGTCGCGCCGCTCGCCCGTGGCGATGCCGGTCTCGATCTCGATCGGCCCCCAGACCGTGCCGGGACCGCCGGGGCCGGGCGTGCCTTCGAGGAGCCACGCCACCAGCCCCTTCACCTCGGCGACCCGCACGCAGCCGGACGAATGGAACCGGGCGGTGCGGGAAAACAGCCCCTTGGAGGGCGTGTCGTGCATGTAGACCGCGTGGCGGTTCGGCATGTCGATGCGCACTTGGCCGAGCGAGTTGTCGAAGCCCGGGTCCTGGCGCAGCGTGTAGTTGACCGCCTTCTCGGTCGACCAGTCGATCGCGGTCGGCTGCACCTCGTTGCCCTGCCCGTCGAGCATGCGGATGTGCATCTTGGCGAGGTAGCCCGGATCCTTGCGCATGTGCGGGATGATGTCCTTCTTGATCAGGGACACCGGCACGGTCCAGGTCGGGTTGAAGTTGACGTTGGTGATCCGCGTCTCGACCGCGGGCGAGGCGCGGTCGGGCTTGCCCACCACGGCGACGTAGCGGCGCGCCACCGCGCCGCGCTCCACCGCCTCCACGGTGGCGGAGGGGATGTTGGCCACCACGTAGCGCTCGCCGAAGGCGAAGCGCGAGCCCATCAGCCGCGCCGCCGAGGCCGCGAGCTGGCGCTGGCGGGTGGCGGCCGGCACGTTGAGCGCCTTGACGGTCATCGGGCCGAGGAGGCCGGTATCGGGCAGGCCGTGCCGCACCTGATAGCGCCTGAGCGCCGCGACCAGCGCCTCGTCCATCTGATCGGAAGCCGGGGCGTCGGGGCCGAGATCCTCGGTCAGGGTCAGGTGGCGGCGCAGGACCGGCACGGCGGGGTGCCGCTCGCCGGGCTTGAGCGAGAGGGTTGCCGGCACGCCCGGCCAGCCGCCCGCCTGCACGATCGCCTGGTAGCGGTCGGCCATGCGCAAGGTGTCGAGGAAGGTCGAGGGCGCGAGCGTCGGCGTCGGATCCTGCGAGATCCGCGCCAGCACCACTGGCGGCAGCTCGCGCGAGACGCGCTTGGCCGGGGACGGCTCGGCGGGCTCCGCCGTGGGCGGAGCCGGCGGTGTAGGGGTGGGTTTGCCCGGTTCCGTCTTTACCGGTTCCGTCTTGCCCGGTTCCGTCTTGGCTTGCTCGGGCTTGGCGGGTTCGGTCGGGCGCGGTGCGTCCGCGGGAGCGGCGGCTGCCGATACCGGGGCCTGAGGCACCGGCACCGTCTCGGCGGACGCCGCCGCCGTGAGCAGCCACAGCGCCACCGCCGCGGAGAGAGCCGGCGCGCGGGGGCCGGACGGGAAGGCAACCTGACGCAGCACCATCGCCGGCCTCACGAACGAACGAGGCCGGAGGATCGCCCGGTTAGGGTTACGGAAGTGCTGACGCGCCGGCGCAAACAGCCCCACAGCCGAGCTCGTCCTCGGATGCTCAACCCTGGATTTGCTGACATCGACGCCGGTTGCAAGTACAGTCGGTTACCTTGCTGTGTCTGCCGGTAGTAATTTCAGCTGGTAAGTATGAAAGCAGGTCCGTTCCGGATAGAGAAAGCGGCTACCGGCGTGGCAAAGGGTGGGCGCAGAGCCAGATATCTCGCCCGTGTCAAAAAGCCGGCTGCGACGGTTGCGGCAGACACTTCAACCCCAAATGCCCTAAGTGATTACATGGATCGTCTGATCAGGCTCATACCGGGCGAGGCGCTCGGGGTCTATCTCACGATTCGAGGCTTCTGGCTTGGACCAGAAACAACTGCTACTGGCGGACAGCCTGCAGACAATTTCGTCGACTACCTGCCCGCGATCGGCATTCTCCTGCTTCTGGTCTCGCGTATTCTGGGAACCCGGAACGCGACCGGATCCTTCGCATCCGTGCAGTGGGGCGGCACCTTGCTGGCTGTGATCGCCTTCATCCTGTGGGTTCTCGCCATGGGGCATCGACCGTTCGGCTGGGAACTGGATGGACGCATCACTTCGACTCTAGTCGACGTTTTCTCATTTATGGTCCCGTATGTCTACAAAGGTGAGTAGCAGACATCGTTCTGTGGCCAGCAGAATTATGCACAAAAAATTTTATACAAAGGACGTTCTGACATTTTATGATTATCGCGGGTACCTCAAATCCCTGAGGCGTCCATTTTTGCGATGCTGTCGTGACGGAGGCGCGGTGTGGCAAAGACGATGACGGCGACCGCCGGCAAGCGCGAGGCGCGGAGCGGGCTGCGCGGGATCCACGGCGTCGACAGCATCGGCATCGCCTGGGACAGCCAGGGTCACCCGGTGGTCCGGGTGGATCTCTCCCCCGAGGCGGACAGGGCGGCGGTCGAGCGGTGCCTGTCCGCGGCGGAGGTGCCCTACCTGCTGCGCACGGTCAAAGGGACCGTGACGGCGCTGTGAGGCGCCTCACGGCGCCACCGGCCACGCGAAGAAGCCCCGCCCCTCGCTCTCCAGGTGACGGTTGAGCACCATGCGGTGCACCTCGTCGGCCCCGTCCACGAGGCGGGCCTGCCGCGCGTAGCGGTAGATCCATTCCAGCACCGTGTCCTTGGAATAGCCCCGCGCGCCGTTGATCTGGATGCCGATGTCGGCCGCCCGGTGGAGCAGGTTGGCCACGTGGACCTTCGCCATCGAGACCTCCTTGCGGGCGAAGCGGCCCTGGTCGAGCTCCCAGGCCGCCCGCATGACGAGAAGGCGTCCGATCTCGATGTCCATCGCGAGGCCGCCCAGCATCAGCTGCACGCTCTCGCGGTCGGCCAGCCGCACGCCGAAGCCCTTGCGCTCGGCCGCGTAGCCCTGCGCGATCTCGACGCAGCGCATCGCCAGCCCGAGCCAGCGCATGCAGTGCGTGAGGCGCGCCGGCCCGAGGCGCACCTGCGTCACCTTCAGGCCCTTGCCCTCGCCCGCCAGCACGTCCTCGGGCGCGATCTCCAGCCCGTCGAAGATCAGCTCGCAATGGCCGCCATGCTCCTCCGGCCCCATGATCGGGATGCGCCGGGCGATGTGCCAGCCCGGCTGGTCGCGGTGGTACAGGAAGGCGGTGAGGCCGGTGCGCGGATCGTCCGAGGTGCGGGCGATCAGGATGAAGTGCGCGGCGTCCTCCGCCCCGGTGATGAACCACTTGCGGCCGAAGATGCGGTAGCGCCCGTCCGGCCCGCGCTCGGCGCGGGTCTCGATCATCGAGGGGTCGGAACCGCCGCCGGGATGCGGCTCGGTCATGGCGAAGGCCGAGCGCACGGCCCCCGACACGATCGGGTCGAGCCAGCGCCGCTTCTGCTCCGGCGTGCCGAGCGCCTCCAGCACCATCATGTTGCCGTCGTCCGGCGCCGCCGAGTTGAACACGACGGGGCCGAAGATCGAGCGGTTCATCTCGGTGTAGCAGGCCGCCATGCCGACCTTGCCGAGGCCCTGGCCGCCGGTCTCGGGCTTGAGCTGGAGGCACCACAGGCCCGCCGCCTTCGCCTTCGCGCGCAGGGCGTCGAGGACGTCGAGCCGGATGTTCTCGTGCGGATCGAACGTCGCCCGGTCCGCCTCGACCGGCAGGATCTCGTCGGCCACGAACGCGGCGATGCGGGCGCGGTAATCCTCGACCGTCGGGGAGAGCGTGAAGTCCATGGCGGGGCCTCGGGTTCGGGGCTGATCGTGGCGTGCGGGCGCGGGGACCCGTCGCCGCCGTCTTCGCCCGCGCGGCGGTGATCCGCGCGGATCCGGCATTCTGCGGCGGCGTTTCACCCAGGTGATGGCCGCGCCGCCGGGAGGCGCTAGGTTGAGCGCCAGGAGCGAGGCTCCGGCCGGCGCTTCTGGCCTGTCCTGCCATCCGGCAGCACCCGCCAGAAGACCCGGCCCCCCGCCCGCTCACGGGGTCGGGTGCCCGCTCAGGAGATCGGGCCGGTGTGCTTCTCCAGCAGCGCCCAGGCGTCGTCCCCGAACTTGCCCTTCCACTCCTTGTAGAACCCGGCCGATTGCAGCTTGGCCTGGAACGCCTTGGGATCGACGTTGTGGAAGGTCAGGCCGCGGGCGGCGAGGTCCTTCTCGGTCGAGATGTTGCGCTTGAGCGTCTCCTCGCGCTGGGCGACCGCCTGGGTGTTGAAGTGCTTGGCGATCACGGTGCGCACGTCGTCCGGCAGGCCGCGCCAGATCTTGCCGTTGGCGAGCAGCCAGAAGCCGTCCCACATGTGGTTGGTCTTCGAGAGGTGCTTCTGCACCTCGTAGAGCTTGGCCGCGTCGATCAGCGCGAGCGGATTCTCCTGGCCCTCGGCGATCTTGGTCTGCAGGGCCGAGTACACCTCCGCGAAGTTGATGGTCATCGGGGCGGCGTCGAAGGCCTTGAACATCGACGTCCACATCGGGCTCGGCGGAACCCGGATCTTGAAACCCTTGAAGTCGTCGGGCGTGAGGATCGGCCGGGTTGAGGAGGTGGTCTGGCGGAAGCCGTTCTCCCAGATCCTGTCGAAGGCGAACAGGCCGGCCTTGCTGATCTTGTCGCGCACATGCGCGCCGAGTTCGCCGTCGATCGCCGGCCAGAGCTTGTCGTAGGACGACCACGCGAAGCCGACGCCGCTGATCGCCGCGGCCGGCACCAGGGTCGCGAGGATCAGGGGCGAGAGCGTGAAGAACTCCAGCGCACCCGAGCGCAGCTGGCTCAGCATGTCGGTGTCGCCGCCGAGCTGGTTGTTCGGGAAGACCTTGATGTCGACCTTGCCGCCGGTCTCCTGGCGGACCCCGTCCGCCGCCTTGATCATGTAGATCGTCAGCGGGTGGGTGACCGGGCTGTTGTTGGCGACCTTGAGGTCGAACTCCGCCCCATGCGCGGCGGTGATGCGCAGCACGGCGGGCGCCGCCACGGCGCCGGCGAGGGACATTTGCAGCGCACGGCGGCGCGAGATCGGGGTCATGGCGTCCTCCTGAGGGCCTGCGGCGCGGGCCGCATTGTTGGGCGGACGCATCGCCTGCGGCGCGGGTCCGGCGCCGCGCTTAAAGCACGTTTCGGCCTATCCGACACCGGGAGAAATCGCGCGGCTGGAACCCTTTGGAGCGACCGAGCGGCGGGAACACGCGGACCGGCGGGGGCGATGACCGCGCGGGGGCAGGCCCGCTCCCGTCGGAGCCCCGCATGATCGGCACCCGCACCCACGCCGCCCTCGACTACGCGGTACCCGCCGCCGTGCTGGCCCTCGCGGCCGCGCCGGGGCGCGGCCGGGGCGCCCGCGCGACGATGACCGGCGTCTCGGCCTGGAACTGCGCCTATTCCGTGGTGACGGCCTACGAGGGCGGGCTCGTGCCGGTGATCGGCCTGCGCACCCACCTCGCCTGCGACACGGCGGGCGCCCTCGGGTTCCTGGCCGCCGCGGCGCTGATGCGGCGCGCGCGGCCCGGCGACCGGCTGCTCCTCGGCCTGATCGGGGCCGCGCAGCTCCTCGTGGTCGGTCTGAGCGACGACCGTGCGGGCCGCGATGCGGCAAGGTCCGCACCAGCAAGCCGTGGTTGAACGAGCGCGGGTGCGCCCCTCGATTGCGGGCGTGCCCCACACCGGGACACGGCGGGCCATGCGCAGAACCATCCGCACCACATTCCTCGCGCCAGGACTTTTCGCGCCAGCCGGGCTCGCCGCGCTGGCCCTTCTCGCCGCCGCGGCCGCGGCCCAGGCCGCGTCCTTCGAGTTCGTGCCGGCCCCGCAGGCCGACCTCAACCGGGTCTACCGAGTCGACCGGGCAACCGGTGAGGTCACCTCCTGCCAGTACGGCCTGCAGGAGGGCACGATCGGGAGCACGCTCTGCTTCGGTCCCGGAGAGGGCGCCGGACCGCAGGCCCCGTCCGAATACGGCCTCGTCGCCTCCCGCCACCTGCGCGAGGCGGGGGTCTTCCGCGTCAACCACCGCACCGGCGCGATGAGCATCTGCTACGTGCTCGACGAGGCGGTGGTCTGCACGCCACAGGCGAGCGCCGGGGCCACGGCGACCGCGCGGCCGGGCGCGAACGTCGCGACCGCCCAGCCGCCGCGCCCCTGACGCTTCCACGCGGCGGTGCCGGCGTGCTAGGGCCGGCGCTGCGCCGCCCGACGGCGCATCCCGGTCCCCGAGAGACAGTCGACCGCCATGCTGGCCGCCATTCCGTCCTCCCGCACCGCCGGAGTCCCGGCGTGAGCGCCGCCGCCCTCAAGCGCGCCGCCGCCGCCCGCGCGGTGGACCTCGTTCAGGACGGCATGCGGCTCGGCCTCGGCACCGGCTCGACCGCCGCGATCTTCGTCGAACTCCTCGGCGCGCGGGTGCGCGACGGGCTCTCGGTCGTGGGCGTGCCGACCTCCGAGGCGACGCACCGTGCGGCCGAGGCCGCCGGCATCGCGCTCACCACCCTCGACGAGACCCCGGAACTCGACCTCACGGTGGACGGCGCCGACGAGATCGACGGGCAGTTGCGGCTCATCAAGGGCGGGGGCGGCGCGCTCCTGCGCGAGAAGATCGTGGCGGCGGCGAGCCGGCGCATGGTGGTGATCGCGGACGGCACCAAGCAGGTCGCCACGCTCGGGCGCTTCCCCCTGCCGGTCGAGGTGGTGCCCTTCGGCCTCGGCGCCACCCGCCGGGCGGTGGCGCAGGCGCTGGCGCGGGCCGGCTGCCCGGGCGAGATCACCCTGCGGACCGGCCCGGACGGGGCGGCCTTCCTCACGGATGGCGGCCACCTGATCCTCGACGCCCATCCCGGCCGCATCCCCGATCCGGAGGCGCTGGCCGCCGCCCTCGCGGCCCTGCCAGGCGTGGTCGAGCACGGCCTCTTCCTCGGTCTCTGCACCGGCGCGATCCTGGCCGCGGACGAGTCCGCGGGCGCGCGCCTCGTCACCCTCGGGACGGTCTGAGCATCGGACCGGACTCCCGGCGCCCCGCGCGGGATCCCGCGGGGCCTCCTCGCCCGCGCCGCATTCGCCCCCGAGACCGGCGCCGCCCATCCTGCTTCGGAGCCTGACCATGTCCTCGCGTCGTTCCCAGCCGCTCCTCGCGGGGCTCCTGACCGCAGCCGCCGTCGCGGCGACCGCCTGTCCCGCGGCGGCCCAGACCAAGCCCGCAGCGCCTGCCCAGACCCCGGCCGCGCCGAATGCGCCGGCCGCCGCCGCGATCTCGCCGTCACACCTCGCGCTCGCCAAGGAGGTGATGCTCAATTCCGGCATCAGCCGCTCCTTCGATTCGATCATCCCGGTCTTCGGCGACCAGATCAAACAGGCGGCCGTGACGCGCCCCGACCTGACGAAGGACCTCGACGACGTGCTGCTGAAGCTCGGCCCCGAGATGGAGCTGCAGAAGCAGCGGATGATCGAGACCGCGTCGCGCATCTACGCGCAGCGTCTGTCCGAGGCGGAGCTGCGCGACATCGCCGCCTTCTTCCGCTCGCCCTCGGGCAAGCGCTACGTCGAGACCCAGCCCCTGGTCCTCGACGAGATGGTGCAGGCCATGCAGACCTGGACCCAGGAGGTCTCGGAATACATCATGGTCCGGGTGCGGGCCGAGATGGGCAAGCGCGGCCACCAGATGCAGTAGGGCCATGCCCGACGCGCTGCGCCTGCCCGCCGCGCCCGCACGCGCCCTTGCCGGGCTCGGCGCCCTCCTGCTGGCGGCGCTGCCCGCGTTCATGGCGGCGGCGAACCGGTCCAGTCCGCTCGTCGTCGGCGTGGCGGGCCTCGCCTTCCTGGCGGCCGCGCTCGCGGTGGAGGGGCGCGCGGCCGCCATCGGCCTGCTGCGGCCGCTCGCGACGCCGCTCGGCCTCGCGAGCCTCGCCTTCCTCGGCTGGTGCGGGCTCAGCCTCGCCTGGACCTCGCAGCCGGCGCTCTGGGGACGCACCGCCGCCGAGTTCCTGCCGGCGCTTGCGGGCGCCGCTCTCGTTGCCCGCCTCGCTCCGCCCCATCTCGGCGCCGACCTGCGTCCCGCCCTCTGGCTGCTCGCGGCAGCGGGGGCCTACGTGGTCGCCGACATCGCCGCCGACCTGATCGTGCAGCGGGTACTGGGCCTGCGGGTCGCGGATTTCATCTTCAATCGCACGTCGGTGACGCTCCTCGTCGTCATGGTCCCGCTCGCGGCCCTCGCCTGGGCGCGCGGCCTGCGGGGGCTTGCCCTCGTCGGGCTCGTCGCGGGCGCCGCGGCCGTGACCCGGGCGGCGAGCGCCGCGGCGCTGCTCGGCCTCGTGGTCGCGGCCCTCACCTATGGCATGGCCCGCGTGCTGCCGCGGGCCGGGCTCGCCCTCGCCGGCCTCGGGCTCCTCGGGGCGCTCGCCCTCTCGCCCGTCGAGGGCGATCTCCTGGCCCGGGCGATGCCCGAGGCGCTGCACCAGCGCCTTTCGGGCAGCAGCAGCCACGCGCGGGTGGCCATCGCCCGCGCCTTCGGCGCGGCGGTGGCGGAGGACCCCTGGCGCGGGGCGGGGTTCGGCACCAGCGGGCGCTTCGAGGCCGTGCCGACGGCGCAGCGGCTCGACCCGGATTTCCGCGCGATGCTGGCGGTCGGCCACCCGCACAACAGCTTCCTGCAGGTCTGGGCGGAACTGGGCCTCGTCGGGGCCTGCCTCGCCGCGACCGTGATCGCGCTTTGCCTGCGCGCCCTCGCCGGCTGGCCGCCGCCCGCGCGGGCCGCCGCGCTCGCGCTCATCGCGGGGGCGGCCGCCGTGGCCTTCGTCGGCCACGGGGCGTGGCAGGGCTGGTGGATCGCGAGCCTCGGGGCCGCGGTCGCGTGGCTGCGGGCGATGCGGCATAGTCCCGGACCATCATCAGGGTGAGGAGTGCGGCACGATGGCGGACGAGACCTCGGGCTTCGACGTCGACCTGTTCGTGATCGGGGGCGGTTCGGGCGGCGTGCGCGCGGCGCGGATCGCGGCCGGCTACGGCGCCCGGGTGTGCCTCGCCGAGGAGTACCGGGTCGGCGGCACCTGCGTGATCCGCGGCTGCGTGCCCAAGAAGCTGATGGTCTATGCCGGCCGCTTCGCCGACGAGTTCGAGGACGCGGCGGGCTTCGGCTGGAGCCTGGAGCCGCCGCGCTTCGACTGGGCGACGCTCAAGCGCAACCGCGACGCGGAGGTGACGCGGCTGGAGGGCATCTACGCCACCAACCTGATGCGGGCCGGCGTCGACGTGGTGGCCGACCGCGCGGTGATCGAGGACGCCCACACGGTGCGGCTGGTGCGCTCCGGCGAGCGGGTGCGCGCCCGCGTCATCCTGATCGCGGTCGGTGCGCATCCGGTGAAGGAGCCGCCGATCCCGGGGGCGGAGCTTGCCATCACGTCGAACGAGGTCTTCGAGCTGGAGCGCCAGCCCGAGCGCATCCTGGTCGTCGGCGGCGGCTACATCGCGGTGGAGTTCGCGGGCGTCTTCGCGGCGCTCGGCAGCCGGACCACGCTGCTCCACCGGGGCGACAAGCTCCTGCGGGGCTTCGACGACGAGATCCGCGTGGCGCTCGGCGAGGCCTACGCCAAGCGCATGGACCTGCGCCTGTCGAGCACCGTCCACCGCCTCGACCGGCGCGACGGCGCGATCCTGGCGACGCTCAACGACGGCAGCGAGCTGCTCGTCGATCAGGTGCTGGCCGCCACCGGCCGGCGGCCGAACGTCGCCGGGCTCGGCCTGGAGCGGGTCGGGATCGCCCTCGACGCGGCGGGCGCCATTCCGGTCGACCGCTTCTCGCAGAGTGCGGTGCCGTCGATCTACGCGGTCGGCGACGTGACGAACCGCGCCGCGCTGACGCCGGTCGCCATCCGCGAGGGCCACGCCTTCGCCGACACGGTGTTCGGCGGCCGCCCCTGGGCGGTCGACCACGACCTGATCCCGACCGCGGTGTTCTCCACGCCCGAGATCGGCGTCGTCGGCCACAACGAGGACGTGGCGCGCGCGATCCACGGTGAGGTCGACGTCTACGAGGCACGCTTCCGGCCGATGAAGGCCACCCTGTCGGGCCGCGACGAGCGGGTGCTGATGAAGCTCGTGGTGGCCCGCGCCAGCGACAAGGTGGTGGGCGTCCACGTGCTCGGGCACGACGCGGGCGAGATCATCCAGGCGGTCGGCATCGCCGTGACGATGGGCGCCACCAAGGCCGATTTCGACCGCACCATCGCGGTGCACCCGACCGCCGGCGAGGAACTCGTCACCATGCGCACGCCCGCGGTGGTCAAGCGGCCGGTGGGCGTGGGGTAGGGGGCCGTCCCGCGCGGCGCCCTGCCGGTGTCCCCGCTACGGCACGGTCCCGGCCAGCGCCGCATCGGCGGCACGGGGCGGGGCGCCCGCCCGCAGGGCCCTGATCTCCGGCGGCGGCGCGATCTCCTCCGGCGAGGCGCAGAGGCGGTGGCGGGCCATGAAGCGGCCGAGCGCCGGTGAGGCCGTGAGCATCGCGAGCGGCACCGCCAAGACAGGTCCGGCGAGGAGCGGGGCGAGCCAGGGCAGCAGGCCCGGCGCCACGGCTGCCAGGGCGGCACTCACGCCGAGGCCGAACAGGGTGACGTCCGGCAGCGCCCGCGCGGCGGCCGAGACGGACACGCCCGCCGCGTCCCGGCTCTGGCCGCCCCAGGCGACCCGGCGGCCGAGCGCCAGCCCGGCCATGAACACGCTGAGCCGCACGATCGTGATGCCGTAGAGGAGGATGTTGAACACCGCCTCGATCAAGGTGCCGGCGAGGAAGCGCCCCGTGCCGCCATAGGCGGCCGCGGCCCGGCGCGCCAGCACCTCGGCATAGCCGGCGATGCGGGGCGCCAGCGACAGGCCGAGCCACGCGAGGTAGAGGCCGGCCGCGAGCGGAACCGGCAGGTCCGGCTCCGCAGTCGCCGCCTTCAGGGGCAGGAGGAGGAGCACCAGCACCGTGGCCGGCGCACCGAGGAACATCAGGATCGCCCAGACCAGCTGGAAGCGGCTCACCGGCAGCAGGTCGGGCAGGCCGAGCAGGCGCAGGTACTGCAGGTTGCCCTCGCACCAGCGCCGGTCGCGCCCGAGATGGTCGAGGAGCGTCGGCGGATTCTCCTCGAAGCTCGCCTCCTCGACCGGCAGCACCCGCACCTCGTAGCCGGCCCTGCGCATCAGCACCGCCTCGACTTGGTCGTGCGAGAGGATCGGCCCGCCGAGCGGTCCCGGCCCGAGGGCCGGCAGGCGGCAATGCGCGGCGAAGGGCGCGATGCGCACGAGCGCGTTGTGGCCCCAGAACGGGCCGCACTCGCCCGTCCACCACGCCATCGCGATCGTGTAGGGCCGCATGCCGTGGCGCATGCCGAACTGGAAGACGCGCGCGAAGGGGCTCATCGACGGGGCGCCGACCACCAGCCCCTGCAGGATGCCGAGGCGCGGATGGGCCTGCATGATGCGCACGAGGCGCACGATCGCGCCCCCGCTCATCAGGCTGTCGGCGTCGAGGGGCAGCATCAGCGCCTCCTCGGCCCGGGCGCAGAATTCCTGCAGGTTGCCGGCCTTGAAGCCGGCATTGTCGCGCCGCCGCCGGTAGTGGAGCCGCGCCGCCCAGCCGGGGACCGCCCCCCGCCACGCGGCCATCGCCGCCTCCTCGCGCGCCGCCAGCGCAGGATCGTCGGTGTCGCTCAGCACGTGGACGCTGAACCACGCACCCTCGCCGGTCGCCTCCAGGCCCTGCACCACGAGGCGCAGGCGCGCCAGCGCCCGCTCCGGCTGCTCGTTGCGCAGCGTCATCACCACCGCGGTGCGCAGGCGCAGCGGCTCCGGCGTGTCGCCCGCCGTGGCGACCGGGCAGGCCGACGCCACGCCCGCAGGCCCGGCCCGCAGCAGCAGGAAGCCGATCACCGCGTTCCACAGCCCGAGCACGGTCCAGGGCAGCGCCACGAGGCAGCAGAGGAGGATGAGCCCGTCGAGGGCGCTCCACCCGCCCGCCCCGAGGACGCGGACGAGACCGGCGGCGAAGACCGCACAGGTGGCGAGGCAGAGGAGGACGACGAGGATCCGGCGGCGACGCAGGGTCACGCGGGCTTGCAGCCCCGTCGGCGTCGTGAGAGGAGCGCGTGCGGCGGGGGCGTCCCCGGCCGGCGCCGGGGGGTCAGGGTGCAGCATCGTTCGGCATCCGAAGGGCTGAGCGGAGAACGGGGCGGACGGGACCGCGTGCGCGCGCTCTGGTACGCGGCGCCCGGCCGGGCGGAACTGCGCGACGAGACATTGCTCCCTCCCGGCCCCGGCGAGGTCCGGGTGCGGACGATCTGGACCGCGCCGAGCCGCGGCACCGAGCGCTTGGTCTTCGAGGGCCGTGTGCCCGAGCCTCTTGGCGACCGGATGCGCGCCCCGGCCCAAGAGGGGGATTTCCCGTTCCCGGTCAAGTATGGCTACTGCGCGGTAGGGCGGATCGCCGGGGAGGGCACGCTGGTCTTCGCCCTGCGCCCGCACCAGGAGGGCTTCAACGCTCCGCGCGAGGCGCTGGCGCCTGTGCCGGCCGGCGTCCCGGCCCGGCGCGCCCTCCTCGCCGCCAATATGGAGACGGCCCTCACCGGCCTGTGGGATTCGGGCGCCGGCCCGGGCGACCGCGTGGCGGTGGTCGGCGGGGGCGTGGTCGGGCTCCTCGTGGCGGCGCTCGCCGCCGGCCTGCCCGGCGCCGAGGTGACGCTGGTCGACCGCGACACCGCCCGCCGCCCGGTCGCGGAGGCGCTCGGCGCGACCTTCCGTCCGCCCGAGGACGCGGAGGGCGGGGCGGACGTGGTGGTGCATGCGAGCGCCAGCGCGGAGGGGCTGGCGCTGGCGCTGGCTCTCGCCGGCGACGAGGCCACGATCGCCGAGCTGAGCTGGTACGGGGCCGGCACCGTGCCGGTTCCGCTCGGGCTCGACTTCCATCCCCGCCGCCTGCGGCTGGTGTCGAGCCAGGTCGGACATCTGCCGCCCGCGCGCCTGCCCCGCTGGACGTTCCGGCGGCGCCTGCTCAAGGCCCTCGACCTCCTGCGCGATCCCCGCCTCGACGCGCTCATCACCGGCGAGGTCGCCTTCGGCGATCTGCCGGCCGCCCTGCCGGACCTGCTGCACCCGCGGGCCCCCGGCCTCTGCACCGCCGTGCGCTACCTGCCCGAGGAATGCTGATGTACGCCGTCGAAGTCCGCGACCACGTGATGATCGCCCACAGCTTCCGCGGCGCGCTGTTCGGCCCGGCCCAGGCCCTGCACGGGGCGACCTTCGTGGTCGACGTGGCGTTCTTCCGCAACGACCTGACGGCGGACGGCGTCGTGGTCGACATCGGCCGGGCGGGCGAGGCGCTCAAGCGCATCCTGGCGCCGCTCAACTACCGCAACCTCGACGATCTGCCCGAGTTCGCGGGGATCAACACCACCACCGAGTTCCTGTGCGGCCACATCCACCGGGCGATGGCGGCGGCGCTGCGCGCGGGCGATCTCGGCCCCGGCGGCGAGGGCGTGACGCGGCTGCGGGTGACCCTGCACGAATCGCACCTCGCCCGGGCGTGGTGCGAGGCTCCGCTCGACCCGTGATCGACGTCGCCTTCGCGATCCCCGGCGACCTCGGGGCGCCGACCGGGGGCTACGCCTACGCGCGCCGGCTCCTGGCGGAGTTCGCCCGCCACGGCGTGCGCGCCGCGATCCTGCCCCTGCCGGGCTCGTTTCCCGATCCGACGCCGGAGGACGTGGCCCTGACGGGCCGCCTCCTTTCGGAAGCCGCTCCCGGTGCGGTGCTCCTCGTCGACGGCCTCGCCTACGGGGCGCTGCCGCCCGCGGCGATCGCGCAGGCGGGGGAGCGCCCGGTGGTGGCGCTCGTCCACCATCCCCTCGGCCTCGAGGCGGGCCTCACCCCCGCGCGCGCCGCGACGCTCATGGCGAGCGAGACAGCGGCACTCGCCCTCGCCCGCCGCGTGGTGGCGACGAGCCGCTTCACCGCGCGCCTGCTCGCCCGCGACTTCGGCGTGGATCCGCGCCGCATCGTCGTGGCCGAACCCGGCACGGAGCCGGCCGCGCGGGTGCCGGTGCGGGCCGCGGGTCCGGTCTCGCTCCTCACCGTCGGCGCGGTCACGCCCCGCAAGGGCCACCGCCTGCTGGTCGAAGCCCTGCGCGGCCTCGCCGACCGCGACTGGCACCTGACGGTGGCGGGCGCGCTCGACCGGGCGCCCGCCTGCGCGGCGGAGCTGCGCGAGGCAATCCGTGCGGCCGGGCTGGCCGACCGCATCACTTTCGCGGGTGCGGTGGCGGAATCGGCGCTGGAGGCGCTCTATGCCGGAGCCGACCTCGTGGTGTCGCCCTCGCTGTTCGAGGGCTACGGCATGGCGCTCGCCGAGGCGCTGGCGCGCGGTCTGCCCCTCGTCGCGACGACCGGAGGCGCGGCCGCCGACACCGTGCCGCCGGGTGCGGGCCTGACGGTGCCCCCCGGCGACGTGCCGGCCCTGGCGGCGGCGTTGCGCAGCCTGATCGAGGATCCGGCCCGGCGGGCGCGCGCCGCGGAGGCCGCCCATGCGGCCGGCCTGCGCCTGCCGCGCTGGTCCGATACCGCGTCCCTCATCGCCGCCTGCCTGAAGGAGGCACGCGCCTCATGACCGGTTTCTCCGCCGCATGGCTCGCCCTGCGCGAGCCCGCCGACCACGCCGCCCGCGATCCCGGCCTGACGGCCGCGCTCGCCGGGGCGCTGGCGGAGCGTGACGGCCTGCGCGTGGTCGATCTCGGCTGCGGCGCGGGCTCGAACCTGCGCGCCCTCGCGCCCCACCTGCCGCTTGAGCAGCACTGGTGCCTCGTCGATCACGACCCGGCGCTCCTCGGCGCCGCCCGCGCGGCGCTCGCGGACTGGGCCGATGCGGCCGAGGCGGCCGGCGAGGCGCTGCGCCTGCGCCGTGGCGACCGGCGGATCACGGTGGCGTTTCGCCGTCACGACCTCGCTGTGGGTCTCGGCGGCCTCCTCGACGACGAGAGGCCGGACCTCGTCACCGCCGCGGCCCTGTTCGACCTCGTCTCCGAAGAGTGGATCGAACGGGCCGCCCGGGCGGTCGCCGCTTCAGGCTCCGTGTTCCACACCGTGCTGACCTATGACGGCGAGGAGGAGTGGACTCCGCCGCACCCGGCCGACGCCGCGCTCCATGCGGCGTTCCTGGCCCATCAGACGCGCGACAAGGGCTTCGGCCCGGCCGCGGGGCCGGCGGCGAGCGAAGCCCTGGAACGGGCGTTCAGGGCGCTCGGCTACCGCACCCGCCACGCCGAGAGCCCGTGGCGCTTCGGCGCCGGTCCGCTTCTCGCGGCGCTGGCCGAGGGCAAGGCCGCGGCGGCGGCGGAGACCGGGATGGTCGCCCCCAAGGTGGCCCAGGCCTGGGCGGAAGCCCGCCGCGCCCCTGAGACGCGAGCGGTGATCGGCCACATCGATCTGCTGGCGCTGCCGGGCGCGTGAGGCCGGATCAGGTCGCGCTCTCGCGGGCCCGCAGCTCCTGCCTGCGCGGGGCGGACGGCTTGCGGCGGAAGGCGATCTCGGCGGCTGCGAACAGCGCGAGCCCGAGCCCGAGCGGCACCAGGAAATAGACGAACCGGAAGGCCAGCAGCGGGCCGATGACGTCGGTCTTCGGCAGCAGGTGGACCACCACGCTCTCGATCACGCCGACGCCGCCCGGCACGTTGGTGACCAGCACCGCCGCGTTGGCGATCACGAACACCGAGGCGACGCCCAGATAGGCGACGTCCGAGACGGCGGTCAGCACCTGATGCAGGCAGGCCGAGACGAGGGCGAAGTTCACCGAGCCCACCGCCACCTGCGCGGCGGCGAGCGGCAGGCGCGGGAACTCGATCGACCAGCGCCGGATCGTGAGCGGCTTGCGCACGAAGGCCGCGCCGACGAGGTAGAGGGCGACCCCGGCGAGGCAGGCCAGGGCCACCGCCGTCACGGCGGGCCGGCCGAGCCCCGTGATCTCCTGGGCGAGGCCGGGTTCGAGCAGGAGCGCGCCCGCGCCCAGCGCCATCAGGCCGAGCGCGACGGTGAGGCCGCAGAAGACCACCATCTTGGCGCTCTCGGCGAGCGTCAGGCCCCGCCGCGCGTAGAAGCGGTAGCGGATGGCCGCGCTGCTGAGGCCCGACAGGCCGATGCTGTGGCCGATGCCCAGCGCCACGAAGGCGGCCAGGATGACGTAGCGGTAGGCGAGCGGACGCCCGATGGCGCGCAGGGCCAGCCAGTCGCCCACCGTGAGGCAGAGATAGCTTCCCGCCGCGAAGGCGCCCGCCGCGGCGAGCCGGCTCCCCGGGATGGCCGCCACGGCGTTCCGCAGGTCGCCGTAGCTGTAGCCGCTCAGCGTGCGATAGAGCAGGTAGCCGCCGAGCGCGACGCTGAGCACGGTGGTGATCAGGGTCCAGCGGCGGCGTGTCTCGCGGCGCTCCTGCCGGGCGGAACCGGATTCCTGCCCCATCAGGCCGCCTCCACCCGTGCGGCGGGACGGCCGGCCTCGGTCGCCACGAGGTCGAGATCGACGAGGAGCGGCAGGTGGTCGGAAGCGATGCGGGCGAGCGGGCCGCGCAGCGCCTGCACCCGGCGCACCGCGATCCCGGCGCTGACGAAGACGTGGTCGAGGCGCAGGAACGGCCAGCGCGACGGAAAGGTGCAGTGCGAGCGGTGGCCGGGGATGCGCTGCGCATCCTGCAGCCGCGCGGCGATGAGGCGATAGGCGCGCGAGCGCGAGACGGCGTTGAAGTCGCCGACCAGCACCAGGGGCGCCCGGCAGGCCGGATCGCCGAGGAAGCGGGGCCCGAGCAGGGCCTCGACCTGCGCCGCCCGTTCGCGGGCGCGCAGGCCCAGATGCGTGTTGATGATCTGAACCTCCTCGCCCGCATGGGTGACCGCCGCCCAGAGCGCGCCGCGCGGCTCCAGGTGCGGCCGGTGCGCCAGACCCGGCAGCGCCTCCGCCCGCACGAGGCGGGAGGGGAGGGCGGTCAGGATGGCGTTGCCGTACTGCTCCTCCATCACCTGCAGGGAGGCGTGGAAATGCGCCTTCATGCCGAGGTGGCCGGCGATGGCGTGGGCCTGATCGACCATGCCGGAGCGCTCGCGGCCGACGTCGAGTTCCTGCAGGGCCACCACGTCGGGCCGGCAATGGGCCAGCACCTCGGCGATGCGGGCGGGCGAGAGCCGGCCGTCCGTTCCGAGGCAGCGGCGCACGTTGTAGGTGATGAGGCGGAGCAAACGGGCAGGGTCCTGCGGTGGCCCCTCCTCAACGGCGAACCTGCCGCCGAGGTTCACGCGGCGCGGGCGCATCTGCTAAGCGGATGCGGCAACGACACGGGAGGATCACGTGCAGGTTCAGGGCGTCGCAGCGATCGTCACCGGGGGCGGATCGGGTCTGGGAGCGGCGACGGGCCGCGCGCTTGCCGTCGCGGGCGCCAAGGTCGCGCTCCTCGACCTCAACCAGGAGGCCGCAGCCGCGGTGGCGGACGAGATCGGCGGGCTCGCGCTCGCCTGCGACGTGGCGGATGCCGCCAGCGCGGAAGCCGCCGTGGCCCGGGCGACCGAGGCGCACGGCCCGGCCCGGATCCTCGTCAACTGCGCGGGCATCGCGCCGGCCGCCCGCATCGTCGGCCGCAACGGCCCGGCCTCGCTCGACGCCTTCGCGACGGTGATCCGGGTCAACCTGATCGGCAGCTTCAACCTGATGCGCCTCGTGGCGGCGGGGGCGCAGGCGCTCGACCCGCTGGCGGGGGGCGAGCGCGGGGTCATCGTCTCCACCGCCTCGGTGGCGGCCTACGAGGGCCAGATCGGGCAGGCCGCCTATGCCGCCTCGAAGGCCGGCGTGGTGGGTCTGACGCTGCCGGCCGCCCGCGAGTTCGCCGCCGTGGGGATCCGGGTCTGCGCCATCGCGCCGGGCATCTTCGAGACGCCCATGCTGCGCGGCCTGCCGCAGGAGGTGCAGGACTCGCTCGGTGCCGCCGTGCCGTTCCCCTCGCGCCTCGGCAGGCCGGAGGAATACGCCGCCCTGGTGATGGCGATCGTGGGCAACCCGATGCTCAACGGCGAGGTCATCCGCCTCGACGGCGCCCTGCGCATGCAGCCGAAGTAGCGGGGCCGCCGCGGACCAAGCCGCGGCGATCCCCTCTCGCCCCTGTCGCGCGTGGGAGCGGATCGCCGCGTGCGCCGGGCCTCACAGCATGCTGGGCAGGACGCGGTCCGGCGGGCGGTGGCCGTCGAGGAAGGTCTTGATGTTGATGATGACCTTCTCGCCCATGTCGACGCGGCTCTCGTGGGTGGCCGAGCCCATATGCGGGAGCAGCACCACCTTGCCGGCCTTGGCGAGCTTGACCAGACGGGGGCTCACGGCGGGTTCCTGCTCGAACACGTCGAGGCCCGCGCCGGCGATCTCGCCGAGTTCGATCAGGCGGGCGAGCGCCGTCTCGTCGATGATCTCGCCGCGGGCGGTGTTGACCACCACCGCCTCGGGCTTGAGGAGCTTGAGGCGGCGGGCCGAGAGCAGGTGGTAGGTCGCGGGCGTGTGCGGGCAGTTCACCGACACGATGTCCACCCGCGCCAGCATCTGGTCGAGGGATTCCCAGTAGGTCGCCTCCAGCTCCGACTCGGTGCGGCCCGAGACGCGGCGGCGGTTGTGGTAGTGGATCGACAGGCCGAAGGCCTTGGCGCGGCGGGCCAGGGCTTGTCCGATGCGGCCCATGCCGACGATGCCGAGGCGCTTGCCGGTGATGCGCCGGCCGAGCATCCAGGTGGGCGACCAGCCCTCGGACCACGCGTCGTCCGGGATGATGCGCGCGCCCTCGGTGACGCGGCGGGCCACCGCGAGGATCAGGGCCATGGTCATGTCGGCGGTGTCCTCGGTCAGCACGCCCGGCGTGTTCGTCACCGTGATGCCGCGCTGGAGCGCCGAGTCGACGTCGATGTGGTCGACGCCGTTGCCGAAATTCGCGATCAGCCGCAGGTTCGGCCCGGCCTGGGCCAGGACGGAGGCGTCGATCTCGTCGGTGACGGTGGGAACGAGCACGTCCGCCTCCCGCGCCGCCTGCGCCAGGGCGGCGGCCGAGAGGGGCTTGTCGTCGTGGTTCAGGCGCGTGTCGAAGAGCTCGCGCATGCGCGTCTCCACCACGTCCGGCAGACGCCGCGTCACCACCACGAGCGGCTTGCGCTTCAACGACGACATGAACCCTCCCCGTCCCCGCTTGGCACCCGCGAGACCGGCGCCCGGCTGCTCCGCCCGGGTCCTGGTCCGGCCCTGTCCGGGGCGCACGATAGGCGATCGGACGCCGCACCGCCACGCCTCCCAGAGTAGCAAGTCCGGGACCGCCCGTCCCTCGCATGCTACGCTCCGTTAACCCTCTTCCGGCGAAACACGGGATGGGGAAACCGGCCTGGGCCCGGCGCCGCGCGGCGTCGTCTCCGCCGGCCTCTCTACGCATCGAACGGCGCAGTGGCTACCGCCGCGCCGCAAAAAGTGATGCGGTTCCGGGACCCGATGACGGAGACGAGATTCCGATGCCGACCGCGCGCGCCGGTGCCCTCCTGATCGCCCTCTCGGTCGCCGCCGTCGCGGCCGGTCCGACCGCCCGCGCCGCTCCGGCCGCGGGGGCGAGCGCCCCGGAGGTCGGGCTCGGCCCGGTCACCAAGCTGCCGCTGCCCCGCTACGTCAGCCTCAAGACCGACCGGGTGAACCTGCGCGAGGGACCGTCCAAGGACCACCGCACCCTGTGGGTGTTCCAGCGCGCCGGGCTGCCGGTGGAGATCATCTCCGAGTTCGAGACGTGGCGGCGCATCCGCGATTCCGAGGGGACCGAGGGCTGGGTGCTGCACTCGCTGCTCTCGGGGCGGCGCACCGCGGTGGTGCTGGCGCCCGGCGACAAGACCGCGCCGGTGCCGCTCTACGCCGAGCCCGACGGCCGCGGCGGCGTGGTGGCCCAGCTCCAGGCCGGCGTGATCGGCAGCATCAAGTCCTGCACCGGCGCGTGGTGCCGCCTCGTCGTCGCCCTGCCGCAGAAGCGCGGCGACGTCGACGGCTACCTGCGCCAGGACCGCCTCTGGGGCGTCTATCCGAACGAGAAGGTGGAGTAGGCGCAGGATCGCGGCAGCGTCGCCGGACGGATCCCGGCCGCTCGGGCATCGCGCCGTCCGGCGCCGGGACCCAGCGGACACCACGGACCGGCGGCGTGTCGGTCCGTGCGCGATCCGGTCGGGGCGCGCCGGGACCGAAGCGTCGCCTTCAGGACTTGGCGTCGCGCTTCGACACGAAGTTGAAGTCCTCCACCAGCACGTCCTTGACCACGTCGGCGCCGAGCCGCTCGTTCACCTTCTGGCGGATCTCGGCGAGGCGCTTGGTGACGTTGTATTTCTTGAGCCGGCGGAAATCGAGGTCGGTGTCTGTATAGATCTGGCGAAAGGCCTCGTCGATGACGAAGGAGTTCGGCGGCACCGGGAGGGCATGCATCAGCTTCGCGTCGGCCGTGAAGACCAGCGTCGTCACGATGTAGCCCTGGACCGCGCCGTCGGCGATGATCGGCACGTTGATGGCGCGCAGCTTCTGGTACTGCAGGCCTTCGAGGTATGGCTCCGTCTTGGGCGCGAACAGGCCGGCGCCGTAGGTCACCATGCCGTAGCAGGACAGGACCGTGGCGGCGCAGATCCAGATGCCCGTGATGATGACGCGCATCGGAGGGCCTCAGCGCGCCGCGATCCGGGGCGCGGCCGTGTAGGTGCCGTCGGATTCCGCGGCGCGCAGCGCCCGGGCGACCACGTCCGACACCTCCTCGGCCGCGCGCAGATGCAGGGCCACGACCTGCTGGTTGCGGGCGAGCTTGTCGCGCAGGCGCGCAAGGCAGGCGGCGACCTCGGGATCCGCCAGGGCGTCCTCCCGCCGCGCGAGGCGGGTGAGCTCGAGCAGGCTCTGGCTCTTGCGGCGGTTGAAGGCGTCCTGGTCGAAGGCGGCGTGGGCCGACAGGGCCTCGGTCTCCGCGTCGATGGTGGCTTCGAGCCGGGTGAGGGAAGCGAGCAGCATGGGGGATGCTCCGGCGGGTGTCAGAGTTCGGTCTTCTTGACGGCGGTCTGGTCGGGCTGGGCGGCGGCCAGCGTGCGGGCGATGCCGAGGCCGCCGGCCTTGGCGATCTGCCCGCCGATCTGTTCGGCGAGCATCGACTTCCAGTACTTGCCGGCCATGCCCTTGCCGTAGACCGAGCCGGCCTTCTGCGGCAGCATCGCCTCCACGAAGTGCTGGATCACGAAGGCCTCGAACTGCCGATAGGGGCCGGCCCCGCGGGCGCCCGAGACGGCGGTGTCTGTCTGGGCCGCGGTCACCGCCCCGCGGGCATCCAGCGGCATGTGCGTCGAGGGGCCGATGGCCCGCACCGCGTCCGCGAAGGCGGCCGGATCCACGGGTGCGCCCGGCGCCTGCAGCTTGGCGGCGGCCTCCTGCAGCCGGGCCGGGTCGGCGGCCCGGGCCACGTCGAGCACGATGTCGGAGGGCGGTTTGATGCTCATCGCAGACGTCTCTTGGCCGTTGTCGCTTGGCTGGTGTCCCTTGGCCCTTCGCCACGCCGGACCGTCGCAGAGCCATAGACCCGCTGGCTTACGGCAGGCTTGCGTCGCTGCGGGCCGCCAGCGCGTCGAGTTGGGCGAGGAGCTCGCGCCGCTCCTCCTCGCGGCGGTGCTCGGCGCCGAGCCGGGCGAGGCGGCGCTCGGAGCGCTTCTGCGCCAGCGCCTGCTCGCGCACGGCCTCCGCCTGCTGCTCCGCCGTGCGGCCGAGATCGGCTGCCTCGCCCGCGAGCCCGCGCAGGCGCCGCGCCGCCGCCTCCAGAAACAGGCCGCCCGCCCCGTCGCCGAGCGCCCGCAGCAGCTCCGCTTGGCTCCCCTCCAGGGCGCCGATCCGGCGGCGGGTCTCGGCGAGGTCCCACTCGGCCGCCCGGCGCATCTGCGCCTGCAGGTCCATCAGGCGCTCGGCCCGGGCGATGGCTTTGGGCTTGCGCATGGCCTCACCCCCGCCGCAGCCATTGCGCGTAGGCGCCGAGGAACTGCATCATGAACTCGCTCGACAGGACGTAGAGCAGCATCAAGCCGCCGAAGATCACGAACGGCGTGGCGACGAAGTAGACGGGGATCGTCGGCGTCAGCTTGTTGGCGAAGCCCACCGCGACGTTGACCACCACCGCGTAGACGATGAAGGGCGAGGTGATGCGCAGGCCCAGCACGAAGACCGCGGTGGCTTGGTCGACGATCTGCACCAGCGCCGCCTGGGCGCCGACGCCCTCGCCCGGCGGGATGCGGATGTAGGAATCGACCAGGCCGCGAAACAGCTCCCAGTGCAGGTCGGCGGCGAACAGGAGCGCGGTGGCGGCCATCGCGATCAGCGCCACGAGGGCGCTCTGGGGCTCGGCCCCCTCCACGACGGTGCCGGGAATGGCCGAGAAGCCCACCGCCATCGTCACCGCGGTCATCACGGTCTCCAGCACGAACAGGAAGATCCGGCCGAGCAGCCCGATCAGCAGCCCGGTGAGGCTCTCGGTGAGGATCCAGCCGAGCGTCGTGGCGGGGGCTTGGTCGGCGAGCCGGCCCTGGAACAGGGACAGGAGCAGCGGCGAGAGCGCGAAGGTGACGGCGAGCGCCAGGAACAGCCGCACCTGCGCGGGGATGCGGGCGCTGGAGAAGCCCGGCACGACCATCAGGCAGCCGCCGATGCGGCAGAAGATCAGGAAGACGGCCAGGAAGGTCTCGGGCGTCAGCCGGGTCACGAGATCGTCCCGAGGGACTTGATCTCGACGCCGCGGGCGATCTCCAGATGCGAGAGCACCGGCAGCGTCGGGAAGATGCGCTCGATGATCATGCGCACGTAGGGACGCGCGTCCGGGGCGGTGACGAGGGCGAAGACGTGGGTCTCGCGCTGGCGGGCGCGGATCGCCTCCGCGGCCTCGCTGCCGAACTGCTCCACGAGGCGGGGGTCGATGTCGAACTCGATCACCTCGCCCTTGGCGTCGCGCTTGAGGCTCTGGTGGAAGGAGAGGTCCCAGCGGCTGCCCAGGCGCAGCACGCTCAGGGTGCCGTCCTCCGCGAGGTCGCCGCAGATCTGCTGGGCGATGCGCATCCGCACGTGTTCGGCGATCTGCTCGGCCCGGCGCGCATGGGGCGAGATCTCGGCGATCGCCTCCAGGATCAGGTGCAGGTTGCGGATCGAGACCCGCTCGGAGAGCAGCAGCTTCAGCACTGCCTGCAGGCCCGAATAGGAGATCTGCGAGGGGCAGATCTCTTCGAGCAGCCGCTTGTACTCGGGGTCCAGGCGGTCGATGAGGGCGCGCATGTCCTTGTAGGAGAGGAGATGCGGCAGGTTGTTGCGGATCACCTCGGACAGGTGGGTGAGCAGCACCGAGGTCCCGTCCACCGGCTCGAAGCCGGCGCGGCGCACCTCCGCCGCGTAGCTGTCCATCACCCACAGGGCCCGCATGCCGAAGGCCGGCTCGCGCACCTCCTCGCCCGGCACGTCGGGCTCCGGTCCCTCGCCCACCACCACCAGGGCCTGCCCGGGGCGCATCTCCTGGGTCGCCGCCGCGGTGCCGTGGATGCGGATCTGGTAGCTCTTGGGCGGCAGCGACAGGCTGTCGGAGAGCTTGATGTCCGGGACCACGAACCCGTACTGGACCGCGAACTTGCGGCGCATCTTGGCGACGCGGTGGCTCAGCTCCGCCTGACCGCCGAGGCCCTGCGCCGAGAGGTGGCGCCCCAGGCACAGCTCGATCTCGGGGGTCTTGAGAGAATCCTTCACCGAGTCGCGGCTGGCGGCCTGCTTGCGCTCCTCCTCGGCGGCAGCCTTGGCGGCCTCCACGGCGCGCTTCTCGGCCGCCCGGCGCGGGATCACGTAGGCGATCGAGCCGAGGAGCGCGCTCAGGGCCACGAAGGGCAGGAAGGGCAGCCCCGGCACCAGGGCGAACAGGAGCATCAGGGCCGCCGCCACCGCGAGCGCGCGCGGGTAGGCGCCGAGCTGGCCCAGCACCGCCTGCTCGGCGGTGCCGCGCGTGCCGCCCTTGGAGACGAGCAGGCCCGCGGCGAGCGAGACCACGAGGGCGGGGATCTGCGAGACGAGGCCGTCGCCCACCGACAGCTTGGTGAACACGTCGGCGGCGGTGGACAGCGGCATCCCGTGCCGGGTCGTGCCGATGATGATGCCGCCGAAGATGTTGACCGCGATGACGATGAGGCTCGCCACCGCCTCGCCGCGCACGAATTTCGAGGCGCCGTCCATCGAGCCGAAGAAGGCGCTCTCCTCCTCCAGCTCGCGGCGGCGGCGCTGCGCCTCCTTGTCGTCGATCAGCCCGGCATTGAGGTCGGCGTCGATCGCCATCTGCTTGCCGGGGATCGCGTCGAGGGTGAAGCGGGCCCCCACCTCGGCGATGCGGGTCGCGCCCTTGGTGATGACGAGGAAGTTCACCGTGATCAGGATCGCGAACACCACGATGCCGATCACGAAGTCGCCGCTCATCACGAACTGCGAGAAGCCCTGGATGACGTGCCCCGCCGCCCCGACGCCGTTCTGGCCGTGCGAGAGGATCAGCCGCGTCGTCGCGATGCCGAGCGCGAGGCGCAGCAGCGTCGCGATGAGCAGGACGGTGGGGAAGGACGAGAATTCGAGCGGCTTCTGGATCCAGAGCGCCACCATCAGGATCAGCACCGAGAGCGCGATCGAGAAGGCGAGCCCGATATCGATCAGGACCGCGGGGATCGGCAGGAAGAGGATCGCCAGGATCGCGACGATGCCCGCCGCGAAGCCGAAATCGCGCTGCGTCCTGCGCTCCAGCCCGATTGCCTCGACCAACGCCATCGCGGCTCCCCGTCCTCGGCCGTCACCCGGGAGGGTTGTCGGGCCTGAAGCTTGCGCGAGGGTGGCCGGGGCGGATCAGAACCCGGAGGTGATCCGCCCGTAGGTCGCCTCCGTGAAGGCGTAGAGCTGGGTGCCAATGAACGAGCCGGTGACCAGCATCACGAGCAGGATCACCACGATCTTGGGCACGAAGGTGAGCGTCACCTCCTGGATCTGGGTGAGCGCCTGCACGAGCGCCACCGCGATGCCCACCGCCATCGCGGCGGCGACCGAGGGGCCGGCGCCGATGATGATGGTCCAGATCGCGGCGCGCACCAGTTCGAGGGCGTCGATCTCGTTCACGCGGTCGCTCCTCTGCGGGGCGTCACCCGATCACGACGCCGTTGCCGAGCAGCACCTCGCGGCCGTCGGTGAGGCGCGCCAGCGGGCCGTCGGTGGTGATCTTCACCGAGGCGACCGTGCCCGAGATGCTGCCGTCCGACGAGGTCACGGTGCGGCCGATCGCCGTGTCGGCCTGCGAGAGGTAGTTCGAGGACAGGATCGCGTCGAGCTTCTGGTTCGTCTTCGTGCTCTGCTCCACCTCCGAGAAGGTGGCGAGTTCGCCCATGTAATCCGTCGAATCCATCGGCTTCGTCGGATCCTGGTTCTTCAGCTGCGTGAGGAGGAGGTTCAGGAAGGCGTCGGCATTGACGGAGGAGGCGAAGCCCGAGCCGGTCTTCTTGGTCGCGGTCTGGCCGGACGGGGCCGTTCCCTGCGAGATGCTGCTGACGTCCATCGCGTGGTCCTCTCTCGACTGGCCGGGCTCGCTGCCCGGCTGATTCCTCAGGCGCGCCGGCGCGCCGGCACCCGCGGCGGCGGGGCGGGCACGCGGGCCAGCACCGCATCCTCGGCCGGGTAGAGACCCCGGATCAGCTTCAGCGCCTCGAACGGACGCCCGCCCGCCACGAGGCCGAGGGCCGCGTCGAGGCCGGCGCGGATCTCCGCGTTGGCGAGCGCCCCCATCAGCCCCTCGTGCAGCCGCCCGTAGAGGCCGCGCGCCTCCTCGGCCTTCGACGGATCGATCAGCATGATCTGGGCGGCGAAATAGAGCTGCCGCAGCGGCGTCGTCGCCTCCTCGGGCTGGAGCACGTGGTGCTCCAGCAGGAAGGTCGCCTCGTTCAGGAGTTCGAGCGAGACCCGGCGGTCGACGCGCAGCACCGCGCCGTTGACGTACACCCGCTCGCCGGCCCGGAGGGAGAGGTGCATGGCGCGGGTCATCGCAGGCCGTCGCGGATGGCCGTGTTGACGTCGATGAGCGGGGTGAGGCTGCGGCCGGGCGCGCCGAGCGCCTCGCTCGCCTCCCGCATGCACCACAGGCCGATCGACACGAGATCGTGGCGCAGGGCGTCCGGGAGGCTGTTCTCGGGGCTGAGCAGGTCCTCGATCAGCACGTCCCACAGGCGCTGGAGAAAGGTCACCGCTTCGCCCCGCTCCTCGAACTGGGCCTCCGCCGCATTCGCCTTCCGGAGCAGCGCGAGCGCGCGGTCGAAGGCGGCTCGCTCCCGCTCGCGGCAGATGTCGGGGGCATCCTCGAGGATCTCGGAATAGGAAAATCGGTACATCGTCGATGATGCCTCGCGTGACTCACGGACCGGCCGGGCTCGGAGCAGCGGTCGCGCCGACCCCCCGTCGGGGGCTCGACGCGACCGCACCCGGCCGGGCTCAACTCTCCCAGGGAAGTTTTTGCATACGGTTAACGTCGCTCGTTTCCCAGACTAGAGCCAGTCCGATATACCGCATGAGCTCCCGTGTCCTTCACAAATGAAGTAATGTTCGAAAATCGACCTGCCAGCTGTCGCTGGTACACGATCCGCTGCGACGCAACCGGCTGAAAACTATAGGTAAGACACGAGGTTGAGCTGACGGAGTTGGGCGGTCAGCGAGTACGACATCTGGATCTGCGTGGTGAGGCGGTCGATCCGGGTCTTGGCCTCGGCCGGATCGACGCCCTCCAGCTCGCCAAGGCGGGCCGCCAGCAGCGTCTTCTGCGCCGCCATGCGGGATTCGGCGTCCTTGATCCGGGCTTGGCTGGTGCCGAGCCCGGCCTCGATCCCGGCGAGGCCGGCGCCGGCCTCGCGCAGGCGGGCGGCGATCCGGTCGGTGACCACCGCCTGGGTCTCGGTCGAGAGGCTTGCGAGCCCAAGGCCCGCGGCCATGACGTAGGCCATCGCCAGGGTGCGGAACGGCGCCGCGTTGGCCGTGGCGGAGGTCTCGGCGGTCTCGTCGGGGGCGATCCGGCTCTGGATGGTGCGGCTCGACGCGTCCGACCACGTGCCCGTCCAGGCGGTCTCGGCGAACAGGTTCGCGAAGGCGCCGTCGAGGAAGGCGGCCATCTGGGCCGGGGTGATCGCCGAGGCGCCGGCCGAGCCGGGATCGACCCCGAAGGCGGTTCGGAACGCCGTCTCCACGGCGGTGCGCGCCGGGGAGGGCGGGCTGCCCGCATAGGCCGTGAGCGGCGCCTCCTGGGCGTTGAGCCCGGCGAAGAGGTACTGCCCCCCGCTCGACCCGTTGAGGGTGGAGGCGAGGGCACCGAGGCGCTCGCCCGCCGCGGCGGCGACCAGCGTGCCGCGCTGCTCGACGGTGGCGGCGAGCAGTTCCTTCAGGGTCTTGTCCACGCCCTCCCGCATCGTCTGCAGGGCGGCCTGGGTGGCGTCGAGGCGCAGGCTCGTCAGGGCGTTGTCCTGCGTGATCGCGTCGAGATCGGTGCGCTGGCGGCGCAGCGCCACGCTCACGGCGGTGCGGCTGCCGAGCGCGAGGCCGAGATCCGCATGGGTCCCGGTCACCACCTCCTCGTTCGCCTTGGCGAGTTCCGCCTGCAGCCGCGCGGCCCCAGTGCGGGGCGCGTTCCAGAGGCTCTGGGTCGAGATGAAGCTCGTCTTCATGGCGCTCACACCGCGTTGATCAGGGTCTTGAGCATCTCGTCGATGAGGGCGATCAGCCTGGCGGAGGCGGCGTAGGCCTGTTCGAGCTTCAGGGTCTGGGCCGTCTCGTCGTCGTTATTGACGCCGGTGGCGTTCGACAGGGCCTCGGAGGCGCGCGACAGGAGCGTCGCGTGCGCGTCCGAATCCTCCGACGCCTCCTTGCGGCGCGCCTCCAGCCAGCCCACGGACGAGGCGGCGAAGTCCTGGAGCGAGGCCGTTCCGCGCAGATCCGGCCCGGGATCGAAGCTCTGGGCCTGCGCGAGCGCGCCGGCCAGCGCCCGCAGCCGGTCGGGATAGGCGGTGCCGCTGCCCGCCGCGGCCGGGTTGGAGCGATAGGCGCCGCCGGCCATGCCGCCGTCGCGCAGCAGGTCGACCCTCCCCCCGCCCTGCGGGTCGACCGTCGGGTTGAGGCGCAGCGCCGCCGCGAGGCCGGTGGCGGGCGGGCCTGCCGGCAGGAGGGCGCTGCCCGCATTCGTGAACAGGCCGGCCCGCTCGGTGCCGTCGGCCGCGCGCTCCCGGAACGCCAGGACGAGGCCGCGGGCGATCTCGTCGAGCTGCGCCCCGTAGGCGGGGGCGGTCTCGTCGCGCAGCTGACTCAGGCCCGCGAGCCGGCCCGCCTGGAGCGGCATCGGGGAGCCCGCCCCCGTGACCGGCACGCCCTCGATCATCACCGCGGCGCCCGCGACCCCGGCGGCCAGCGCGGGCGTCGGCGCGAGGCTCACCCGGCGGGGGCCGCGGTCGAACAGGGGCAGGCCGGAATCGGTGTAGATCGCGACGTCGCCCCCCTCGCGCACCTGCGTGGTGAGGCCGATCTCCTCCGAGAGCGAGGCCAGGATCCGGTCCCGCGTGTCGAGGTCGTCCGTGACGTCCCGGCCAAGCGCGGTCCCGGTCATCACCGCGCGGTTGGCGATGTCGAACTGGCCGAGCAGGCCGTTGATGCGCGCCACCGATTCGGTCATGGCGCCGTCCGCCTCCTGGCGCACCGCCTGCACGGCAGCGGCACCGTCGGCGAGGCTGCGGGCGAGGTCGCGCGCCCGCTCCACCGCCGCGCGCAGCAGCGCCGGATCGTCGGGCTTGTTGGCGGCCGAGTGCAGGGCGGTCCCGAGGGCGCCGAGGCTGGCGGCCGGCGAGGTGGCGTTCTCCGCCGTGCCCAGCGTGCGCTGGAGCGTCTGGAGTCCGTTCAGCACCGCATCGCGGCCCGCGAGGTCGGAGGTCGCCCCGAGCATCCGGGTGTAGAGGGCCACGTCGCTCGCCCGCGCCACCGCGACGCGCACGCCCCCGTTCAGCGTCACCACCGCGGCGATCTTGCGCGAGTAGGACGGGTCGGAGGCGCCCGCGACGTTGCGGGAGGCGACCGCGATCTGGGCGGCATTGGCCTGGATCGAGGACCGCGCCGTGGTGAGCGCGAGGGAGAGGCCCATCGGAGGGTTCCGCGACTGGACGAGGGCAAGGGGAGACGGGTGCCGGGGAGGCCCGCGCGAGCCTCGCCGGCTCGCGCGGACGCGGCGCGTCAGCGCTTCAGGTTCATCAGGGTGTCGAGCATCTCGTTGCTCGTCATGAACACCTTGGAGTTCGCCGTGTAGACGGTCTGCGACTCGATCATCGCGGTCAGTTCGGCGCTGACGTCGACGTTCGACTGTTCGAGCGCGCCCGACTTGATCGCGCCGCGCCCGCCCGTGGTGGCGAACCCGATCTGCACCGTGCCGGATTCGGGCGTGGTCTCGAACACGTTGCCGGCCCGCGGCGTGAGGTTGTCGGGGCTCGTCACGTCGCCGAGCGGCACCTTGAAGGCGGCGACCCGGCTGCCGTCCTCGTAGATCGCGTAGACGGTG
The DNA here is from genome assembly GCF_022179325.1 of Methylobacterium isbiliense. Lineage (GTDB taxonomy): Bacteria > Pseudomonadota > Alphaproteobacteria > Rhizobiales > Beijerinckiaceae > Methylobacterium > Methylobacterium isbiliense. Next base: position 30,588 of record NZ_BPQQ01000037.1, read on the forward strand.
CCGTCGGCAGCGAACTCCGATCCCTTGACGGCGCTCGCCGCGTTGCCGTCCGCCTGGCCCTTCAGGTCGTAGGCGGCGGCGAGCTGGGTGACGCCCGACATGTCGAGGGCGATCGTGCGGCCGCCGAGGCCGAGGGTGGCGGTGCCGGGCGAGGTCAGCCGGCCGTCCGCCCCGAAGGTCAGCGCCAGCGAGCCGAGCGGAGTGGCCGGGAAGCTTGTGGCGTTGGTCGATTCGTAGACGCTCGCCGACCACGTGTTGGCGCCGGTCTTGGTGAGGTAGACGTCGAGCAGGACCTTGCGGCCCTGCGGGTCGTAGGTCGCGAGCTGCGTCTTCTTGCTGAAGGCCGCGCCGGCGGGCGGCGCCGTGCCGGCCGCGACCGGGGTCGCGTCGGCCGGGAGGTTGCCGGCGATCTCGCCCGTCGCCGTGGCCCGGGCCTGCATCCCGAGCGACGTCACGTTCACCGGCACGAGACCGTCGAAGGTGTTGAGCGTCGGGGTCGGCTCGCCGTTGGCGAGGCTGTAGCCCATCAGCGTGAAGCCGCCGGTGTTGACGAGGTTGCCGGTGGGACCGTCGACCACGAAGTTGCCCGCGCGGGTGAGGTAGGGCCGCTCGTTGGCGTCCTGCACCACGAAGAAGCCGTTGCCCTGGATCGCCAGATCGGACGCCGAACTGGTGACCGCGACCGGCCCGTCCTCGCTGATCGACCGCCGCAGCACGGTCTCGACGGCGCCCGAGTTGTAGACGCCGCTCTCGGAGCCCTCGATCAGCAGCGAGGAGAACTCGGTGGAGGTGCGCTTGTAGCCGGTGGTGCTGGAGTTCTGGACGTTCTCCGAGATGGTGCCGATCCGGTTCGATTGCGCATTCATGCCGGACACGCCGGTCCGGAGCACGCCGAAGAGACTCATCGTGTTGCCTCAAGGGTGGGAGCGTTGGGACGCACTAAACGCAAGGTGGCTTGCGCGGGGCTGAGATGGCGACCGAGCGCGCCTGCGGGCGCTCACGCCCGCAGCGCCTGGGCGAGTTCGAGGAAGGCGTCCCGGCTCGGCGTCCCGCCGGGCTCCTGGCGCAGGGCCTCGTAGATGCGCGGCACGAGGCCCACCGCCTGGTCGAGTTCGGCATCGGTGCCGGCGCGGTAGCCGCCCATCAGGCGCAGGTCCCGCGTCTCCTCGAACCGCGCCATCATCCCCTTGAGGCGTCGCACGAGTTCCCGCTGCTCGGGGGACCAGACGTGCTCGGCCAGCCGCGAGATCGAGCCGAGCAGGTCGATCGCCGGGTAGCGGCCCTGGTCGGCGATGCCCCGGTCGAGGACGATGTGGCCGTCGAGCGTGCCGCGGATGCTGTCGGCGACGGGGTCGTTGTGGTCGTCGCCGTCCACCAGCACCGAGAAGATGCCGGTGATGCTGCCCTGGCCCTCGCCGCCGGGGCCGGCCCGTTCGAGCAGGCGCGGCAGGTCGGAGAAGACGCTCGGAGGAAAGCCCCGCGCCACCGCGGGTTCGCCCGCCGCCAGCGCCACGTCGCGGGCGGCGTGGGCGTAGCGCGTGACCGAATCGACGATCAGCAGCACCGCCTCGCCCCGGTCGCGCAGATGCTCGGCCACCGCCATCGCCAGCTTGGGGGCCTGTCGGCGCATCATCGGGCTCTCGTCGCCGGTGGAGACCACGATCACCGCGCGCCCGCGGCTCGCGGCGAGCGGCCCGTCGAGGAACTCGCGCACCTCCCGGCCGCGCTCGCCCACCAGCGCCACCACGACGCTGTCGAAGCCCTCGGCGCCCGCCAGCATCGCGAGCAGGGTCGACTTGCCGACGCCGGAGCCCGCGAAGATGCCGATGCGCTGGCCGGCGCAGAGCGGCGTGAACAGGTCGATCGCCCGCACGCCCGAGCGCAGGGGCTGGCGCAGCCGCGCCCGGCCCATCGCGGCGGGCGGGTCGGCGTCGAGCGGGACCGGGCACGGCCCCGGCACGAGAGGGCCTGCCCCGTCGATCGGCCGGCCGAGCGCGTCGATGACGCGGCCCTTCCACGAGGAGTCGGGGCGCAGGGCCGCGGCCCCGAGCCGGAAGGCGCGGGTGCCGATTCCTGCTTCGATGCGGGCCTCGAAGGGCTTGAGGGTGGCGCCCCCGGCGTCCACCCGCACCACCTCGCCGATCTGGATGCGCCCGCCGGCCTCGAAGCCCATGCGGTCGCCGAGCCGCACGAAGGGCGCGACCCCGCCGACCCGGCAGGCGCTGGCCGTGACCTCGCGGATCGGGCCCCCGATCCGCACGAGCGCCCCTTCGGTGCGGGCGGCGGCCAGGGCGGCGTCGAGGCGCGAGAGCGGGTCGGGAGGCGCGCTCATGCGTCAGCTCGCCGAGCCGAGGGAGCGGATGGCGTTCTGCAGCGAGGATTCGGATTCGGTGACCGTCGCGGCGGCGTTGTCGAAGGCCCGCTGGATGCCGATCAGCTTGGTGAGTTCGAGCACCGGGTTCACGTTGGCGCCCTCGATATGGCCCTGGATCACCCCGAGCCGGGTGAAGTCCTGCACCGGCCGGCCCGGCAGGCTCGACGCCACCGCGCCGCTCGCCGCGCGCGTCAGGCTGCTCGCCGCATCGATGGTGAACAGGCCGACGGCGCCGACTTGGTTGCCGTTCTGCTGGATGCTGCCGTCGCGCCCGATCACCGGGGGACCGGCCTGGGGATCGAGCAGGATCGGCGAGCCGCCCGGATCGAGGATCGGCAGGCCGGCCACGCTGCGCAGGCGGCCGTTCGCGTCCATCGTCATGCGCCCGTCGCGGGTGTAGAGCGGCCCCTTGGGGCCCTGGACGCTGAGCCACGCCTCGCCCTGCACCGCCACGTCGAGGGGGGCGTCGGTGCGGATCGTCGGGCCGGCCCGGCGCGAGATGTAGCTCTCGCCCGTGGTGGCGAAGGCGACCGGGCCGGTCTTGGCGTTGGCGAGGACCTGCTCGAACTTGGTCTCCTCGGCGCGGAAGCCCGCCGTCGCCGCGTTGGCGACGTTGTGCGCCACGGTGGTGAGGCGCTTCTCCAGAGCGATCTGCGCGGAGAGCGCGACGTAGAGGCCGGTCTGCATGGCTAAAATCCCGCCCGGCTGCGCTGCAGGCCGAGGAGCAGCGCGGCTTGGTTCCCGCCCCCCGAGAACAGGACGGCGGCGGGCGAGTCGCCCGCGTTGTTCTGCGCGTCCCAGATCGCCGCGAAGCGGCGCACGAACGCCTCCACCTTGGCCGGTTCCTTGAAGCTCGCGATGTCGATCTTGGCGGAGATCAGCGCGGCGCGCCGAGCGAGGGATTCGCTTGTCGCCGCGCCGCTCGTGGCGGGCAGGCCGATCACCGTGTTGGCGACTTGGCTGAGTGCCGGGTCGCCCAGGATGTCGTAGGCGCTCGTGAGTCCGGAGGCCTGCCGCGCGAAGTACAGGGCGAGGCGCAGGCCCGTATCCTCCGCGCCCGCATCCGTCTCCAGGGTCTGGCGCAGGTAGGCGTCGGTGACGGCCTTGGCCTTCGCGTCCGGCGGGAGGCCGATGCCGAAGCCGATGTCGAGGGCGGTCTGCCCCGGACCCGAGAGCGGCAGGTTGCGCACGGCGAGGGTCCGGGTGGCGCCGCCCGCGGCGTAATCGACGTCGGCGTAGTCCCCGCTGCCGCCGACCGCCCCGTCGGCGCCGAGCCCCGAGAAGGCGGTGGTCTCGATGAACAGGCTGCCGGCCACGCCGAGGCCGACCTGGACCTTGCCCTTGAGTCCGGCCTCGCCGGAGGCCGCGACCTGCGCGTTGATCGCCGCGACGATCTCGGTCGGCGTCACCTGTGCGAGATTCTGCACGGAGGCCGCGAGCGAGGCCTTGTTCAGCACGATCGTCGCCGACTTGGTCGAGGCGGCGTCGACCTGCGAGGCGAGCGCGAATCGCACCTCGTTCGGGCCCGAGAAGTCGAGCGTCTCCGGCAGGGCGAACGCGCCGTTGAGCTGGGCGGGCGTGGCGGCGACGAGCCTCGCCTCCGCCGCGATGGTGCCCGACACGGTCGGGCCGGCGCCGGTCGCGCTCGCGCCCGTGGCGAAGTCGAAGGCCCGCGCGAAGGCGACGTAACGGGCGTCGGCGAGGCGGTTGGCGAAGCTCGCCGGCGAGGCGGCGCCCTCCGTCAGCACCTTGCGCATGAACGCCTTGGCGTAGGTCATCTCCTCCAGGCCGTACGCCTTCATCGCGAAGGTGTAGAGACGCGTGTCCTTCATGAAGTCGTCGATCGACTTCACCTTGCCGATAGTGGCCTGGAAGTAGGCAGTCTCGCGCGCGATCATCGGATCGGCGGCCTTGCGCTTGAGCGAGGCGCCGAGATCGCGGGTGATCAACTGATAGTTGGTGAGGGTCGAGGGCATGCGCGCGCTCCTGGAGCGGGCTTAGGAAGCCACGCTTGCCTCAGGCTTGTGGTGGGCAAGGGCCGTCACGGCCCGGCCGCGATGATGGTCTGCGTGGTGACGACGACCCAGCCGGACCCGGCCGGCAGGATCGACAGCACGCGTCCGGCCCCGGGCAGCAGCGTGCCGGGAATGGCCTGCAGCGTGCCCTCGCCGCCCTCGATCAGCGCGACACCGCCCGCCACGCCCTTCAGCCGGTAACCGTGCCCGGCCGGTCCGGCATCGCCGCGCGGCAGAGGAGCGGTGGGCGGCGCCTCGGGCAGCGAGCCGGTGATCATCGGGTCGAGATCGGCTGGCTCGTCCGCGGCGGGCACGCCCTTCTTCCAGGCCATCGGCCCCACGCCGGCCGGCACCACGGCCCGCACCGCGTAGGGGCGAACGCCCCCGGCGATGGTCACGGCCGCGAAGCTGCCCGAGACGAGCGCGAGACCCACGACGAGGGCGAAGGCCGTCCGCTCCGCCGCCGCATCGCGCGCGCGGCGCAGCATCGCGGCGGCGGTCAGCGCCGAGTCGCGCTCCGGCGCGACGGCTCGGGCCGCCTGCGGCTTGGCCGATCGCGGCTTGGCCGATTGCGGCTTGGCCGATTGCGGCTTGGCCGCCCGGGGCGAGGGGCGGGGCTGGGGCCGGAGCGGGCGCCGTGGGGAGCGCGGAGGTGAGGACATGGCCGCCGGGACCGTGGCGCGGGGATGAAGCTGGGGATCAGCGAGGGATGAGCGCATCGGATGAAGGTTGCGTTAACCCTGCGCGGCTACGCCTCGGGGCGAGCGACGCTGAGGGCAGCCCGCCGGCAGGGGGCAAGCGCCGCGGCGCGCAGCACGGCGGGCGGGCATGGACGCGGCGACCACACAGAGGACGGAGACGGGGCGCGATCCGCTGGCCGGGCGGCGCCACCGGGTGATGCTGCAGGGCCGCGCCCAGGTCGGCCCCGATCACTTGCTCCCGTGCGTGGTGCGCGACCTGTCCCGCGCGGGGGCCAAGATCCGCATCGACCGCGACCTGCCGCTGCCGGACCGCTTCGCCCTCTACATCGCCGGGCACGATCTGCGGAGCGTCTCGGCGGCCTTGCGCTGGCGGCGGGGGGATTTCGCGGGCGTGGCCTTCGCGGAACCGGCCGAAGGCGGAGCCTGAGAGCACCGGGCGTCAGCCGACGAAGCTGTAGCCGACCATGCGCTTGGCATCGATCGGGTCGCGGCCGAGCCGCATCCGCAGCTTCTTGCGCAGCTTGCTGACGTGGCCCTCGACCACGCTCTCCTCGACGTCGCTCGCGAGGTCGCCGTAGACCGCCGCGAAGATCTGGCTCTTGGTCAGCCAGCGGCCGCGGTTGCGGGCGAGGTATTCGAGGATGTGGCGCTCGCGCCGGGGCAGCATCATGCTGTTGCCGTCGATCTCGGGGTCGCGGCCGTCGAAATGGACCACGAGGCGCTCGGCCTGCTGCGGGGCCGCCGCCCGCATCTCGGCCCGGTTCATGCGGCGGCGGATCGCCTCGGCCCGGGCGAGGATCTCGCGCACATGCACGGGGCGGCGCACCACGTCGTCGATGCCGGCGGTGAAGAGGTCGAGGGTCTGGGCGAGGGAGCGCGTCTCGCTGAGCGCGATGATCGGGGCCTGGCTCAGCCGGCGGATCGTCGCCGTGTGGGCGGCGCGCTCACCGCACTCGCCGAGCAGGAACCCGTCGACACCCCCGATGTCGCTCTCGGCATGCTCGCCGAGCCATGCGCCGAACTCGCCCGCGCCCACGCCGCGCGACGCCACGCCCTGTTCGCTGAAGCCCGCCACGTATTCAGCGGCAACACCCTGCCGCTCATCGACGACGATGTACATTCCCGCTGCCCCCTAGGCATCGACGAGATTTGTGAAGTCTCCGGATCCTCGCCTGTTGTTCGGCGCTGATGGGTCCGGAGGAAGGACGACGCGCGGACCCGCTCCGATGCCGGCCTGCACCTGTCGAAACCTTCAGGAGGGGCGGCGGCGCGCGGGTTAGCGCGACGCTTCCCTGTTTCGCGTGGCGTGGTTAATTAATGGTTAACGCTGTGGCGGCGGGCTTAACGGCCGCGACGAACAGCAGTCCCGTGGCTGCGCGGTGCCGCGGGGCCACCAGCAGATGCCGCCGATCTGACGCAGGGACGGCGCCTGCCCGTGGATCCGGATAGGCAGCGCGGGACAAGCAGACGCATCGATTGGTATCGAGACCGCATTAGGCCCAGTCGCATGCGCCGAAAGACTTAGATCAGGAGGCTTAGGAGTGGCGGAATCTTGCCGCGCAAGGTCGCCTCTTCATGCGCCGCCGAGCGCACCCGTCGTCCGGTCGGCGAGGCCGCACGACCGCGATCCGATCGCAGCCGGTGGGAGACAAGGCGCGAGGGGGAGGGATGCGGCCTGCCGCGATGGTGCCGGCTCGCGAGGGGCGCCCGTGCGGACGCGGCTGCCGGGAGAGGAACGGACGTGAGAGGCGAAGCGCGGCCCGATCAGGGCGTCTTCTGCCAGCCGCTTCGGCCCTCGCCGAGGCCGTGCATGCGGTAGTGCACCAGCGGGTTGATGCCCGCCGCCGCCACGTCCGGATTGGCCGAGAGATAGCCCGTCGTGCTGAACTGCGCCGAGGGGTCGCGCCCCTCCTTCCAGCCGAAGACCAGATAATGCTCCAGCGGGTCGCAGCCGTGCGCCGCAACGTCCGGATAGGTGTCGAGATAGTAGACCGGGTCGAAGCCGCCCATCGCCCAGGAGGCGCGGAACGGCGCGGGAGATTTCGGCTTGCGGCCCAACAGGGAGATCATCGGCTCTCTTTCATCCGGCTGTGCAGTCTAGCCCCGACTGGCTGAACGGGCTCTGACTGAGGGCGCCCGGTCCCGCCGCGAAGCCATGCGATTCGCATTCACCCCCGCCATCACCCTAGGGCAGCAGCGGGCGGTACGCCATACGCACAAAGGACGCGCCGCCACGGCCCGATCCCTCGGTTCGATTCTTCCCTGCGCCCCGAGCCGTGCCGTGCCATTGCGGCCGGGTTGAGGCGGATGGAGGGGCGGTTCATGCGTCGCGGGGCGGGGCCGTCAGGTGGGCGGCGTGCCGTTGGCGGTCAGGACCGCACCGGCGAGGTAGAGCGAGCCGCAGATCAGCACGCGGGGCGGGCGCTCCCAGGCCCGGTTCTCCAGGGCCACGAGGGCGGCCTCGATGCTGGGGGCGGTCTCCGCCGCGAGGCCGACGGAGGCGGCGATCGCCGCGACCTCCTCGGCCGGGCGGGCGGCGATCTGGCTGCCGATCGGCACCGCGACGACGAAACGGGCAAGGCCCACGAAGTTGCGCAGGAAACCCTCCGCATCCTTGGTGCCGAGAAGCCCCGTCACGAGGACGAGGGGCGCATCGCCCCGCTCCTGCAGGTCGGCCATCGCGGCGGCGAGGATGCGCCCGCCATCGACGTTGTGGCCGCCGTCGAGCCAGAGTTCGGCGCCGGCCGGCATCAGGCCGGCGAGGCGTCCGCGGCTCAGGCGCTGCAGGCGACCCGGCCAATCCACCTGCGTCAGGCCGGTCTCGTAGGCCGCGGTGCCGAGATCGCCGAACCCGGCCGCGCGCAGCGCCGCGATCGCCGTGCCCGCGTTGACGATCTGATGGCGTCCGGCGAGGCGGGGGCGGGGCAGGTCGAGCAGGCCGTCCTCGTCCTGGTAGACGAGCCGTCCGCGCTCCTCGTGCACCGAGAAGTCCTGGTTGCCGACCAGCACCGGCCCGGCCCGCACCGCCTCGGCGCGGGCGCAGAGCACCCGGTCGGCTTCCGCGTAGTCCTGCGGGGCGATCACGGCCGGGCAGCCGCGCTTGAAGATGCCGGCCTTCTCGGTCGCGACCGCCTCGACCGTGTCGCCGAGATACTCGGCGTGGTCGCGCCCGATCGGCGTCACCACGGCGGCGGCCGGGGTGTCGATCACGTTCGTGGCATCCACCCGTCCCCCGAGCCCGACCTCCAACAGCAGCACGTCCGCCGGGCACTCGGCGAACAGCAGCAGGGCGGCCGCGGTGGTGATCTCGAACACGGTGATCGGCTCGCCCCCGTTGGCCGCCTCGCAGCGCGCGAAGGCCTCGGCGAGCCGGTCCTCGGCGACGAAGCGGCCCCCGCCGACCCGGCCCAGGCGGATGCGTTCGTGGAAGCGCACGAGGTGCGGCGAGGTATAGACGTGGGCGGCCAGCCCGCCCGCCTCCAGGATCGCCCGCATGGTGGCGATGGTCGACCCCTTGCCGTTGGTGCCCGCCACGTGGATGACCGGCGGCAGCCGCCGCTCCGGGTGCCCGAGCGCCGCGAGCAGCCGCTGGATGCGGCCGAGCGACAGGTCGATCGTGCGCGGGTGAAGGGCCAGGAAGCGCGCCATGAGCGCGTCGGAGGACTCCATCGGTCGGTCTGTCTCGCAGCTATCGGGGTGCGCGTAGCAGTCGTCCTGCCGAACGGAACAGACTTGCCCCCCTTCAGCAAGCCCGACCTGAGGGCGTGGATGCGGCCGGCCGGCGAATGGCGGCCACGACCGTCGTGCCGGTCGCTTCTGCCGTCAGCGTCGTCCTCTCGTCGTGCACCGCGGTCCGACGTTTCCGTTCCTCGGCGGTCACGCACCCGCCCCTTGCCGCGTCGTCTCCGGCGGTCCTCATTCCCTCACGCCGGCAGCGGCTCCGCCGCCACCGCCGCATCCGCCGGCGCCTGCATCAGCAGCCCGCACAGCCGCGCGATCGTCGCGCGCAGGTCCCGGCGGTGCACGACCTGATCGATCATGCCGTGCTCCTTCAGGTACTCGGCGCGCTGGAACCCGTCCGGCAGCTTCTCGCGGATCGTCTGCTCGATGACGCGCGGTCCCGCAAAGCCGATGAGGGCGCCGGGCTCGGCGAGATGGATGTCGCCCAGCATCGCGTAGGAGGCCGTGACGCCGCCCGTGGTCGGGTTCGTCATCACCACGAGGTAGGGCAGGCGCGCGGCGTTGAGGCGCCGCACCGCCACGGTCGTGCGCGGCATCTGCATCAGCGACAGGATGCCCTCCTGCATGCGCGCCCCGCCCGAGGCCGCGAACAGCACGTAGGGCGTGCGCTTGTCCAGCGCGGTCTCGGCGCCGCGCACGAACGCCTCGCCCGCCGCCATGCCGAGCGAGCCGCCCATGAAGCCGAAATCCTGCACGGCGAGCGTCATCGGCAGGCCGCTGACGCGGCCGAAGCCGATCTTGAACGCGTCGGCCATGCCGGTCTTGGCGCGGGCGTCCTTGAGGCGGTCGACGTAGCGCTTCTCGTCGCGGAACTTCAGCGGATCGGTCGCCACCTCGGGCAGCGGCACGTCGAGCCACGTGCCCTGGTCGAACATCATCTTGAGCCGCTGCTGGGCGGTCATCCGCAGGTGGTGCTCGGAGCCCGGTATCACGAAATGGTTGGCCTCCACCTCCTTGTGGAAGACCATCTGCCCCGTCTCCGGGCATTTCACCCAGAGGTTCTCGGGGGTCTCGCGCTTGAACAGCGTCTTGATCCTCGGACGCACGACCTCCGAGATCCAGTTCATCGGCTCGACCTTCATGGCCGCCTCCTCACGCCGCCTGTCCGCTGGTTGCCTGGCGCACGCCCAGGGCGAGGTCGCGCACGAGCGCCGTCACCGCCGAGACGCTGCCGGAGGTCGCCCGGCCGTCGAGGTCGAGGGAGCGGGCGAGCGCATCGACGAGGGCCGAGCCCACCACCACGCCGTCGGCCGAGCGGGCGATGGCCGCCGCGTGCGCGCCGGTCTTGACGCCGAAGCCGACGACCACCGGCAGGTCGGTCTGCGCGCGGATGCGGGCGACCGCCTCCGCCACCTCGCTGAAGTCGGGGGTCGCCGAGCCGGTGATGCCGGTGATGGACACGTAATAGACGAAGCCCGCGGTGTTCGCGAGGACCGCCGGCAGGCGCCGCGCATCCGTGGTCGGCGTGGCGAGGCGGATGAAGGCGAGGCCGGCCGCCCGGGTCGGCAGGCACAGCTCGTCGTCCTCCTCGGGCGGCAGATCGACGACGATGAGCCCGTCGATGCCGGCCGCCAGCGCATCCGCGAGGAAGCGGTCGACGCCGTAAGTGTAGAGCGGGTTGTAGTAGCCCATCAGGATCAGCGGCGTGTCCCGGTTCTCCTCCCGGAAGCGGCGCACGAGATCGAGGGTCCTGGCCACGGTCTGGCCGGCCTTGAGCGCCCGCAGGCCCGCCGCCTGGATCGCCGGCCCGTCCGCCATCGGATCGGTGAAGGGCAGGCCGAACTCGACGATGTCCGCTCCCGCCGCGGGCAGCGCCCGCAGCAGGGCGAGCGAGGTCTCGGGGTCGGGATCCCCGGCCATCACGTAGGTGACGAGGGCGGCGCGCCCTTCCGTGCGGCAGCGGGCGAAGGCGTCGGCGAGGCGGGTGGTCATCTCATGCATCCTCGGGCGTCCCGGGCGGTCCGGCCCGTCGTGGGACCGCCGGAGCGGCCGGGCAGCACGCCGCGCTACACCATCAGGCGCGCGAGGTGAAGCCGGCGGACTCCCGCACCGCGGCGCGGACCCCCTCGAGGGTCAGGACGCCCTCCGCGCCCTCGACCGACACCGCCGCGGCCCCGCTGGTCATGAGGGCGGACAGGGCGTCCTTCAGCGAGGCGTCGGCGGGCAGGGGCGGCGCGTCCGCCGGCAGTCCCGCCCGGCAGGCCGTGCGGGCCGGGATCAGCGCCAGCCGCCGCAGCAGCCGGTCGCCGCCCACGAACTCCGCCGCGAAGGCGTCGGCCGGGCGGGCGAGCAGGCCCTCCGGCGTGTCGGCCTGGACGAGGCGGCCGGCCCGCATCAGCGCGACGCGATCGCCCATGCGCAAGGCCTCGTCGATGTCGTGCGTCACCATCAGGACGGTCTTGCCGAGCCGGCGCAGGATCGCGCGGATCTCGCCCTGCAGGCGCCCGCGCACCAGCGGATCGACCGCCCCGAACGGCTCGTCCATCAGCAGCACCGGCGGATCGGCCGCGAGCGCCCGCGCCACCCCGACACGCTGACGCTGGCCGCCCGAGAGCGCGTCCGGCCGCCGGTCGCGGAAGAGGGCGGGGTCGAGGCCGACGAGGTCGAGCATCGCGTCGACCCGCTCGGCGATGCGCCGCGCCGGCCAGCCCAGCAGGCGCGGCACCGTCGCGACGTTCTGGGCGACGCTGTAATGGGGAAACAGCCCGATTCCCTGCAGGACGTAGCCGATGCGGCGGCGAAGCCGGATCGGGTCGAGCCCCGCCACGTCCTCGCCCGCGACCCGCACCCGCCCGGCGCTCGGCGCGACGAGGCGGTTGACCATGCGCAGCGTCGTCGACTTGCCGCAGCCCGAGGGGCCGATGAGGATGCAGGTGGTCCCCTCGGCGACCGTTAGGTCGAACCCGTCGACCACCGGCCGCTCGACCCCCGGATAGGTCTTGGCGACGTCCTCGAAGCGGATCATGCCCGCGGGCGGCGCCTCAGCACCCGGAGCAGATCGAGCCGAGAGTGCGCTTCATGCGCTTGTCCCAGGCCTTGTCGCGGTCGGCGGCCTTGCGGGCCGCGGCGGCCGCCTCCTTGTTCGCGGCGTCCCGGCTGGCGCTCGCCTGCGCCGGGCTCGGATTCGCCGGAACGGTGTCAGGGCGCGGCTGGCGGCGGCCCGTCGCGGCCGGGGCGGGCGGCTGCGTGAGGCCCGGCGGGCTCTCGGGCGTCGGCTGCTGCGCATGGACGGGGCCCGGCAGGGCCGCGAGCCCGAGGGCGGCTGTGGCGAGGAGGTGACGCATGGTCTCGGTGTCTTCGTCGGGCGGAGTGCCGCGGAACGGTCGCGCGCATCCTATCGGGCTGCGGCCCTGAGGGCCAGCGGCGGCCCCGCCTCGGCCGGGCCCGCCGGACCGGCGAACAACCCTTCGATCCAGGCCGCCACCGCGCGCACCGCGGGCGCCTCGGCATCCTCCGGGTGGCCGATGAGGTAGACCGGCCGGCTCACCGCCGGCCCGTTCCCGAGGCGCTGCAGGCGGGAATCGCGGGCCGCCATCACGTCGGGGAGCACGCTGCGCACCCCGCCCGCCAGCGCGAGGCGGCGCAGGGTCTCCAAGCGCGAGGCGCGGTGCCGCGGCCCGGGCCGGCCCGCCTGACGCTCGGCATGGCGGACCTCCGGGAGGTGGCCCTGCGCCGCGTCGAGGGCGGCCCAGGGCAGACGCTCCGGCGCCGCTGCGCCGGCCGCCGCATAGACGCCGTAGTCGAGCCGGCCGATCTCGCGGGCGCCCGCATGGGGCGCGGAGAGCGGCCCGAGCCGCACCGCGAGGTCGGCCTCCCGGCGGGTGAGGCTGAGGTTGCGGTCCTCGGCGATCAGTTCGAGGCCGAGGGCGGGCCGGTCGGCGACGAGGCGCGGCATCGCGGGGGCGAGCAGGTGGTCGCACAGCACCGCCACCGCGGTCACGCGCACCACGCGCCAGCCCGGGCCGTCCGGCGACTCCGGGTCGCGGCGCAGGGCCGCGCCGGCCTCGCGCAAGGCCCGCTCGGCCGTCTCCAGGCCCGGCAGGAGGTCGCGGCAGGCCTGGGTCGGGACGAGCAGCCCGCCGGCGCGGCCGAGGAGCGGCCGCCCGAGATCCGCCTCCAGCCGCCGCACCCGCCGCCCGGCGGTCGTCGCATCGACGCCGAGCAGCGCCGCGGCCGCCGACAGCCGCCCGGTCCGCGCCACCGCGAGCAGCGTCCGCCACGCCTCCCAATCCTCCATGCTCCCTCTCCGCCAGCCCTGCATCAATGCAGCCCTTGCCCTGCATCTTGCCGCTGGTCCGGCACAAATGCACGTGCCAACCCTGGCCGGATCCCGAACGGAGCCGATCGATGAGCGAACCCAGAACCCTGCTGCAGATGGCGGGCGCCTCCCTCGAACCGCCCCGCCTCGCGGAGGCGGTGCTGGTGGTCATCGACGCCCAGGGCGAGTACGCGCCGGGCGGCGGCCTGCCGCTCTACGGCTTCCTGGCGGCGCTCGCGCGGTGCACCGATCTCCTGGAGGCGGCCAGGGCGGCGGGCGCGCCGGTGCTGCACGTGGCGCATCGGGGACGCAGCGGCGGCCTGTTCGACCGCGAGGGCCCGGGCGGCGCGATCCGGCGGGAGGCCGCACCCGCCCCCGGCGAGCCGGTGGTCGAGAAGACGCTGCCGAACGCCTTCGCGGGAACCGACCTGCAGGAGCGTCTCGCGGCCCTCGGGCGGCGCGAACTCGTGCTCGCGGGCTTCATGACCCACAACTGCATCAGCTCGACCGCCCGGGCCGGCCTCGACCTCGGCTACCGCGTGACGGTGGCGAGCGACGCCACCGCCACCCGCGCCCTGCCGGACCCGCTCGGCGGCCCGCCGCTCTCCGCGGCCGAGGTGCGGCGCGCGGCGCTCGCGGGCCTCGCCGACCGCTCCGCCCTCGTCGCGACGACGGCCGCGCTCCTCGCCGCCTGAGCGCTCGCCCTCGCGGGCCGAGGCCCTATGATGGGCGGGACCGCGCCCGCGACGGAGGCCCGCATGAGCGCCAGCCGCAAGCCGCCCCACGGCGTCGACCGCCGCCGGATGGTCGCCGACGCCCTCGACCGCCTGGCGCCGCGGCTGCCGGAGTTCGAATCCGAGGCGATCCTCGACCGGGCGCTCGCCAGCCCGGGCCTGCGGGGCGCAGCGCCCGAGACGGCGGCCTGGCTCGGGATGGTGGCCTATGCCCGGCACGTCTTCACCGAGTACGATGCGCTTCTCGACGAAGGCTACGACCAAGACAGCGCCCGCCACTTCGTGCTCGACGACCTCAACGCCGTGCTGGCGGAATGGGGGGTGAGGCGGCGCATCGGCGAGGAGGCGGAGGAGGCCTGAGGCGGGCACGCGAGCGCGGCCGAGCCTATATAGGGAGGGCTCCCGCGCCCTGCGCGATCCCGCAGCCCAGCCCAGAAGCCGAACCCATGAGTGTCGCGGTCGCTGACGTCCTGATCCCGCTCGCCCTCGACACGGCCTACAGCTACGCCGTGCCGGCCGGGCTCGACCTCGCCGAGGGCGACGTGGTGCAGATCCCGCTCGGGCCGCGCGAGACGGTCGGCGTGGTGTGGTCGCTGCGCGAGGGAGCCTCGGGCGGCAACCTGCGGCGCGTCACCGCCAAGGTGGCGGAGGAGGGCCTGCGGCCGCCGCTGCGCCGGCTCGTGGACTGGATCGCCCGCTACACCCTGGCGCCGAAGGGTTCGGCGCTGGCGATGGCGCTGCGCCTGCCGGAGGAGGGGACGCGCAGCGAGGTCGCCCGGATCGGGGTGCGGGCGACCGGGGCGGCGCCGAGCCGGATGACGCCCGCGCGCGCCAAGGTGATCGCGGTGGCGGCGGACGGGGCGGTGCGCGGCAAGCGGGCGCTCGGGCTGGAGGCCGGCGTGAGCTCGAGCGTGGTCGAGGGGCTGATCGACGATCGCGTGCTCGAAGCCGTGGCGCTGGCCCCCGAGCGCGTCGCCGAGCCGCCCGATCCCGACCACCCGCACGCGCCCCTCTCGGGGCCGCAGCGCGAGGCGGCGGACGCGCTGATCGCCACCCTCACGGCGCCCGCGCCCGGCGGCACGGCCGGGGAGGGGGGCGTGACGCTCCTCGAAGGCGTGACCGGCGCGGGCAAGACCGAGGTCTATTTCGAGGTCGTCGCCGAGGCGGTGCGCCGGGGCGTACAGTCGCTCGTGCTGATGCCCGAGATCGCGCTGACGGCCCAATTCCTCGACCGGTTCGCGGCGCGGTTCGGGGCGCGGCCGGCGGCGTGGCATTCCGGAATCGGCGGGCGGCGGCGCGAGCGCATCCGGGCCGGCGTCGCGGCCGGCGAGATCCCGGTGGTGGTGGGCGCGCGCTCGGCCCTCTTCCTGCCCTTCCGCACGCTCGGCCTCGTCGTGGTCGACGAGGAGCACGAGGCCGCCTACAAGCAGGACGACGGCGTCTGCTACCACGCCCGCGACATGGCGGTGGTGCGCGCCAAGCTCGAGAACGCCGCGGTGGTCCTGGCCTCGGCCACGCCCTCGATCGAGACCCGGGTCAACGCCGCGCGCGGGCGCTATCGCCGGGTGGTGCTGCCGGAGCGCTTCGGCGGGCGGCGCCTGCCCGAGATCGCGGCCGTGGACATGCGGCGCGAGGCGATGCCGCGCGGGCGCTACCTGTCGCCGACCCTCACGGCGGCGATCGCCGAGACCAACGCGCGCGGCGAGCAGGCGCTGCTCTTCCTCAACCGCCGGGGTTACGCGCCGCTCACCCTCTGCCGGGCCTGCGGCCACCGCTACCAGTGCCCGAACTGCTCGACCTGGCTCGTGGAGCACCGCTTCCGCCGGGCGCTGGTCTGCCATCATTGCGGCCATGCGGAGCGGCGGCCGGAGGCCTGCGCGGCCTGCGGCACCCTCGACAATCTGGCGGCCTGCGGCCCGGGGGTCGAGCGCATCGCCGAGGAGGTCGCCGCGACCTTCCCGGACCGGCGCGTGATCGTGCTCTCCAGCGACTTCCCCGGCGGCGCCGAGCGGCTGCGGGCCGAGCTGCAGACCGTGGCGGAGGGCGGCTGCGACATCGTCGTGGGCACGCAGCTCGTCGCCAAGGGCCACAACTTCCCGCATCTCACCCTGGTGGGCGTGCTCGACGCGGATATCGGGCTCGCCTCGGGCGATCCGCGCGCCGCCGAGCGCACCTTCCAGCTCCTCCAGCAGGTGACGGGCCGCGCCGGGCGCGGCGAGAAGCCGGGCCGGGCGCTGGTGCAGACCTACCAGCCGGAGCATCCGGTCATCGCGGCGCTGATCTCGGGCGATGCGGAGCGCTTCTATGCCGAGGAGACGGCGGCCCGGGAGGTGGCGGGCCTGCCCCCGTTCGGGCGGCTCGCGGCGCTGATCGTCTCGGCGGCGGAGCGGGAGGCGGCCGAGGCGCACGGCCGGGCGCTGGCGCAGGTGGCCGATCCGCCGCCGGGCGTGATGGTGCTCGGCCCCGCCGAGGCGCCGCTCGCGCTGGTGCGCGGGCGCCACCGCTTCCGCCTGCTGGTCAAGGCGGAGCGCGAGGTCGACATCCAGAGCTACCTGCGCGACTGGCTGGCGCGCGGGCCGAAGGCCCGCGGGAGCGTGCGCGTCGGGATCGACGTCGACCCGCAGAGCTTTCTCTGAGCATCATGCGCCGAAGTGGATGCCGGTTCGGCGGCGGACATGATGCAGCAAGGGAGCATCATGCGCCGAAGTGGATGCCGGTTCGGCGCCTGAGCGGGACGGTCCCGGGCCGTGCCGCGCGCGCCGGCGCTACTCGGCGAGCGGCCGGGCCTCTTCGGGCAGCATGATCGGGATGCCGTCGCGGATCGGGTAGGCGAGCTTGGCGGAGCGGCTGATCAGCTCCTGGCGCGCCGAATCGTATTCCAGCCTGTCCTTGGTCAGGGGGCAGACGAGGAGTTCGAGCAGCTTCGGATCGATCCGCGTCGGTTCGACGGGCAGCGGCGTATCGGCCATCGGGCGTGTCCTCGTGGGCGGCCCGCGCCTCCTAGTGCATTCCGGGTCCCGAGGGAACCGGAAGGGCCGGGCGCCCTGGAGCGCCTCAGGGCGTCGCGCGCAGGCCCGTGGCGAGTTCGCGGTTGATGCGGATCAGGGCCGTGAGCTTCTCGGCCGCGGGCTCGACCATCGTCTCGAAGGTGCGGGTGAACACGAAGGCGCCGAGCCGCGCCATCGACTGCTTGAGGTCGGCGGGCAGCGGCGCCTCGGGCTCGGTGGCGGCGGTCGAGAGGAGGGTCCAGACCTTCTGGTTGAAACCGAGCGCGTCGTTCAGTCCGGCCTGCTGGTCCGCCCAGTTGTCCTGGATCAGCTGGAGGCGGGCGGCCGCCTTGATCAAGACGGCGGCCTCCGCCTCACGCGGCGACAGCGCCGCTTGCGAGACCTTGGCGTAAGCATTGGCCGCGTAGCTCATCCGTGCACGTCTCCTGGCGGGCGCCCGGACTCGCGCCGCTTGCCGCGGTGTCGCACGGAAATCTTAAGCTTGAGTTGTTACGTCGCGGACAGATGGGCGGGATGCCGCGCGCGGCCCCTCTGCCCTGAAACCGCTACGATGTCGGCCCAAGGACGGTGCGTCCTGTTGAACCTGCCATGATGAACTTCATCCTCGGCACCATCGCCGGTGCGCTGATGGCCGCCATCGCGACGATCGCGGCGGTCCGCAATCACGACGTCCAGCTCCGTCTGGGCTTGGTGCGGCCGGAGGTGCCGGTGGTCGCCGCGCGGCGTCCCGATCCGGTCTGTCCGCCCGCTGCCCCGTCGATTCTGGCCGGGGCGCCCGTCGGGCAGCCCGAGATGCTGTTTGCCAAGCGCCGGTTCTGGTCGGTGGCGCCGAAATAGGCCCGCATGGGCGCGCGGGCCGCGGTCGTCCGGTTCACATCGCGCTGAGCAGCACCATCACGACCGTGGTCGCGGCGGTGGAGCCGAGGAAGCCGCACAGGGCGGCCGTGAAGGAATGGGCGCCGGGCAGGGCAGCGTCGGTGCGGGCGGCGGTCTCGGTGCGGACGGTGCTGGGGGTCATCGGCGTCGGGTCCTGAAAGCTCTGGGCTGCGGTGCAGCGCGTGATGACAGTGATGGGCGAAGCAGGCTTGGCTATCTGTGCGGGACCGCACCCGGTCAGTCGCAGCGGAAGCTGCGCTTCTCCAGGCGCACCGAGCGCAAGGCGCCCAGGAGATCGATGGCGGCGAGACCGAGCCCGCACTCATCGAAGCGGTCGCGGGCATCCTCGTAGCGATCCTCGGCGTCGCCGAGGGCGTCGCAGACCCGGTCGCGATCGCCGATCCGCGCGTCCTGGCGGGCCTGGAAGCGGAAGGCGGCCGCCTCGTCGAGCTTGCGCTGAGCGCCGACGCAGGCCGGCTGGGCGAGAGAGGGAGCGGCGGCCGTCGCGGCAAGCGCGGCCGTTAGCGAACACACAACGACACGTGACAGAATCGACATCGGCGATACTCGTCGAGATCTGGGATGGGGCAGCGAGGCCTTCCGTCTCGTCAGTGGAGACTTGTGGCACTGCTCGAACTGGCATCCGAGAAACGACGCGATGCGGAAGGGGTTCCGCGGATTCCTGCTCAGATGTTGGTCAAGCCGAGCTTGCGGCGGGGCGCCGCCGCCGCGCCGTCAGGATCGTGCCGAGCGCGACGGGCCGGTACTCCCAGGCATCGACGCCGACATCGTACTGACGGGGCACGGGCTTCAGCCTGCCGTGCGAGTGGCCGTGCAGGTTGATGACCCCGCGCCCCATGCGGTTCCAGGTGCGGAAGGCGTAGTGGCAGAGGACGAGGTGGTGCCCCTCGACGTCGATCTCGGCGTAATGCGCCACGGAGGCCCAGCCCGGCGCCGCCAGGGTCGCCGCCCCATCGTTGTTGCCGACGATGAGGTGCTTCTCGCCGTGCAGGCCGGCCAGCAGCGCGGCGATGCGCTCGGGGCTCGGGCCGAGCGCGAAGTCGCCGAGATGCCAGACCGTGTCGCCCGGCGCCACGGCCTCGTTCCAGCGCGCCACGAGGGCCTCGTCGTGCGCGGGAAGGTCCGGATAGGGCCTGCGGTCGATACGCAGGACCCGCGGATCGCCGAAATGGGTGTCGCTGGTGAAATAGACCGCCATGGCGGCAGCCTACCCGCTCGGCGCCCTACTGGAAGCGCAGCGGCACCGAGAAGCTCTGCTGCGCCACCGTGACGCCGTCGGGGGCCGCCGGCAGGGAGCCGCTGGCCGCCGCCAGCGCCGCCGCATCAAGGCTGCCGTTGCCGCTGCTGCCGATGAGCGAGGCGCCGAGCACGCGCCCGGAACGCGCCACCGTGAATCGGATCGTCACCGTGCCGCCGCCCCCGCCCGGATTGCGCACCCGGCCGCGGATGGCGCTCTGGATCTGCTGCCCCCAGATCCGCATGGCGCCCGGATCGGCCGCCGCCGGCGCGGCGGCGCTGCCGGTCGCGCTCTGGCGCGACGCGTAGGCGGTGCTGCGGCGCTGGCGCTGCGGCTCGGTGGCGCGCTCGGCGGCGGGCTTGGGCGTCTCGCGGCGCACCTCGCGCATGGGCTTCGGCGGCGGGGGCTTCTTCGCCTCTACGGGCTTCGGCACCGGCTTCTCGACCGGCTTGGGCTTGGGCGGCGGCTTCACCACCGGGGGCTTGGGCTCCTCCACCGGGCGGGCGACCACGGCCGGCGGTGGCGGGACGGCCGCCTGCGCCGCCTCGCTGGTCGAAGTGATGACCTGCTCCTGCGGCGGCTCCACCGCCTGCACGGCCTCGGGCGACGCCTCTGCGACCGTCTCGGGTGGCTTGGCCTCCGCCACAGGCTCGGGCGGCGCTTCCATCACCGTCTCGGGGGGCTTGGCCTCGGCCACGGGTTCCGGCGGCTTCGTCTCGGTGACGGGCTCCGGGGGCGCCTCCGCCACGGTCTCGGGCGGCTTGACCTCGGTCAGCGCGGCGGGCGGCTCGACGGGCTTCTGCTCCAGGGGGAGATCGGCCGGCGGCGGGGTCGAGACCGTGTCCTGCGACTCGTTGGGAACCTCCACAGCTTCCAGGGGCGGCGCGAGGTCGATCGTCACCTCGTTCTCGCCTGGCGGCGTGGGCGCCGCGCCGCGCCAGTAGGTGATCACCCCGAGCGCGCCGGCGTGCAGCAGCAGGGCGACCAGGAAGGCCAGGGCGAGGCCCGGACCCGGCTGCTGCGGGCCGTCCGTCGTCGCGCGGGTGGACATGCGGAACCTATCGGGGGGAGGGGGGCGGCAGCGCCGCGCCGCCGGGTGCGTTGGCGATGAGCGAGACCTTCGCGAAGCCCGCCTGGCCCACGAGGCCCATCACCTCCATCACCTTGCCGTAGGGTACGTCCTTGTCGCCGCGCACCAGCACGGTCTGGCCGGGATCCTCCGCCGCCACGGCCTTCAGCCGGGCGAGCGCGCCCTCCGGGGGCAGCGCCTCCTTGGCGAGGAACGCGTGGCCGTCCTTGTCCACCGAGACGACCACGGGCTTCTTGTTCTCCGAGGTCTTGGCCGCGGCGGTCTTCGGCAGCTGCACCGGCACGCCCACCGTCATCAGCGGGGCGGCCACCATGAAGATGATCAGGAGCACGAGCATCACGTCGACCATCGGGGTGACGTTGATCTCGGAGAGCGGTGCGGCGTCGAAGTCGTCCTCGTCGCCCGCGCCGGTCTGCAGGGGTCCCATGCCCATCGGGCGGTCTCCGGACTCTGCGCATTCATCGTCGCGACGGTCACCGTTCCGGCGGCGAGACGGATGCAGGAACAGGAAGCTCGGCGGCGTTGCGCCGGGCGGGGCCTACTCGGCGGCGTTGCGGGCGTGATGGCTGCGGTCGCGGGCGAGCCGGTTGCCGAGGGTGCCGATGGCGGCCACGAAGGCGGCCTGCACCTTGGCGAGGTCACCCGACAGCTTGTTGTAGGCCACCACGGCGGGGATCGCGACAACGAGGCCGATCGCGGTGGCAAAAAGCGCTTCGGCGATGCCCGGGGCCACCACCGCGAGGCTGGTGTCCTGGCTCTTCGCGATGGAGGCGAACGAGTTCATGATGCCCCAGACAGTGCCGAACAGGCCCACGAAGGGCGCCGCCGACCCGGAGGTGGCAAGCAGCGGCAGGCCGGCCTGCAGCCGCTTCAGGTCCTGGGTCAGCGCCGCGCGCATCGCCCGCTCGATCCGCTCGCGCCGCTCGGCGCGGGTCTCGCTCGGGTCCTGGTCGCGCCACGCCTCCTGGGCGGCGGCGACGACCCGCGCGGCGAGGCCACGGCGCCCGTCCTCCAGCCCGCCGCCCTTCGCCACCATCTCGGCGAAGGCCTTCGCCTGCCGGCGCGCCGCCGCGATCCGCACCATTTTGTCGATCACCACCGTCCAGCAGGCGATCGAGGCCAAAACGAGCAGGATCATCACGCCCTTCACGATCGGGTCGGCCTGCAGGAACAGGCCGACGAAGCTGAGGTCGTGGGCGGCCGGGGCGGTTGTCGGATCCATCGCGGATCTCCTCGAAGGCGGTGGCGGGGCGCGGGCGCGGGGGGCCGCAGGCGGGGCGTTCAGCGCACGAACGGCGCGGCGCCCTTGGCGGAGGCCGGCTCGATGCGCTCCAGGCAGGATTCGCGGCTGAGGTCGGCGCCCTCGCAGGCCACGACATCGTTGAGGAGCAGGCGGCCGACCTGGGTGCAGGGCGCGGGGGCGATGTCGAACTGGCGCAGCACGGTCTTGCGCGCGGCGAGGGGCCCGAGTTCGACCAGCACCCGCTTCTGCGCGACGCCGTCGGTGTCGAAGGCGTAGAGGTCGAGCTTCATCGACTTGATCGGACCGCCCTTGCCGTTCTCGACGACGAGGATGGCGCGGCAGGCGTCGCCCACCGTCTCGAGCTTGTTCAGCTCGACGCGCAACGGCGTCTCCGGCGCCTGAGCCAGGGCGGACGCGACCATCACGAACGAGATCGCGAGGCAGAACAGGAGATCGAGGGCGAAATGCCCGAGCCGGGCACGGAACCACGGCATCCCTTGGGTGAACACG
Organism: Methylobacterium isbiliense; assembly: GCF_022179325.1. GTDB lineage: Bacteria > Pseudomonadota > Alphaproteobacteria > Rhizobiales > Beijerinckiaceae > Methylobacterium > Methylobacterium isbiliense. Next base: position 52,396 of record NZ_BPQQ01000037.1, read on the forward strand.
TCTGTCGTCTCCCCTCCGGGCCAGCCGGGATCCGGAAGGCCCGCCCATCCGCCATCGCCACGCACGAAGCCTCCCGCGCCGCGCCCTCCCATCCGGAAGAGGCCGCAGGTCCCGTCCGCCGCTCTCACGCCGGCAGCGCGCTCCGCTCTCGTTCGTGGGCCGGCCGGTCCGTCCCCCGGGCCGCCGGCGGGGATGCACTAGCCGAGATGGCCGCGCGGGATCAAGTCTCGCGGCGAAACTCAGAGTAATTCCAGATTGTTATTCTGGCAGAGCGGCGTCATCGGCCGTGGCCGGCCGGCTCCGCCCGGTTGCTGAACCGGGCATTGCCGAGGCCGGTGCCGATGGTCAGCACGCCCCAGCGGCGTACGTCGCGCAGGAACGGCACCTCGCTCAGGCCCTGCACCACCGCGTCATTGTGCATCACCACCATCACGGGGTGTCCGTCGATCGCCGGCACGCCCGCGCGCAGGGCCTGGGGCAGGTTGAAGCGGCTGCTCTCCCAGTTGCCCGGCAGGTTCTGGCCGCCGCGGCTGATCTGCCCGTCGGGCTCGATCAGGCCCGGGCAGCCGACCCCGATGAAGGGAGCGAGCGCGAGGCCGGACTTGAGGGCGCGGGCGATGAGGTCTTCCAGCATCGCGGTGAGCCGAGCCACCGCCGCGTCGCGGCCGGGCGGCGGATCCTCATCCCGGTGACGCCAGAGGGCCGAGCGCCAGACCGCCGCACGGGACAGGTCGGGCGCCTTGCGCAGATTCGTGGCGACGATCCCGACCCGGATGTTGGTGCCGCCGATATCGACCGCGACCAGGCTGTCGTAGCCCGAGAAGATCCACGACGGGGCGAGGTGCACGGCGCCGATCAGGCCGCCCTCGTCGTGGTGGTGGCGGATCGGCACCAGCGCGAGGTCGAGGCCCGCCGCCTTGAGGAGAACGCTCGCGCGGCCGATGGCGAGGCGCCCGACCCGGGAATCGCTCAAGCCCCCGCCGACCACGATCCGCTCGGTGTCGCGCCAGCCCTTCTGGCGCAGGAAGCGGCGCACCACGGTGGCGAGTTCCTGGGCGAAGTCCTCCACCGCGCCCTGGACCACGCCCGCGGCCTCCGGCGGTCCCTCCAGGAGAAACCGGTCGAAGGTCTTCTTGGTCATGGTCCGGCTCGGCTCGAGGCCGAGGGGGTCCTCGCCGATCCGGCGCAGGCGCTCGCGCCAATCCTCGATCAGGTCGCGGAAGGCGCCCTTGCTGACCCGGTCGCCGATGAAGCCCTCGTCGTCGGCCTGCCGCAGCTCGACGTTGTAGCTGTCGACGACGACCGCCGGCAGGCGGGCCGCCGCGTGCGGGAAGTCGGACCCGACGACATCCTGTCGTGCTGCATCTTGGCGTGCTGCCATCGGGCGTGCTGCCGTGCGGGAGGGCCTTCGGGCCCGCGCCGCAGGGCGGGCCCCCCGCCATAACGGACGAGCGGCCGAACGGTTCAGCTTGAGGGTGCGCGGTCTGTCATTTCTTGGTGCCGGCCTTCGGGCTGCGCGCTTCCTCGATCGCCTCGGCCTTGTCCTCGTCGGTGTCTCCCCCCTGGCCGATGGCCTTGCGCGGATTGTCGAGGAGTTCGCGCAGGATCGCGGCGACGCGGGCGCACTCGGCCGGATACCCGAAGGCATCGAGCACGATGCCGGCGTCGCGCAGCGTCCGCAGGTCGCGCACCGTCTGCTCGTTGGCGGGCTCGCGCAGTTGCGGCGCCTTGGCGATCTCCTCCTCCAGGCGCAGCCCGACCACCGGGCAGACGGCGGGCGCCGGCTGGGCGGCGGCGAGCGCCGGGGCGAGGAGGCAGCCGGCGAGGACCAGGGGGGCGCGCATGGGACGTCGAGGCTCCGAGGCTCAGGAATGTCCGAGGATCCGGTTGGCCAGGGCCGCGATCTCGCTCGGGCGGTAGGGCTTCGGCACGAAGACCGAATCGGCCACAGCCTCCCCCTCGGCCAGCCTATGCCGCCCTCCTGACGTATAGACAACCGGCAGATCCGGCCTGTGGCGCCGCGCCGCGCGGGCCAGCGTCACGCCGTCGGTATTGCGGGCGAGGTCGATGTCGGTGAACAGCATGTCGACCCGCTCCCGCTGCAGGATGCGTCCGGCCTCGTGGGCGTCGGCGGCGGTGAGCACCCGGTAGCCCTCGTCCTCGAAGGCGGCTGCGGCGAGTTCGCGGACCACCGCCTCGTCCTCCACCACCAGCACCGTCTCGGGCGGTGCGGCGGGGACCGGGGGCGGGACCAGGGCGGCGCAGGCAAGCTGGATCATGACGCAACTCCGACTCCAGACGGCGACGACCGCCTCGACCGTCGCCTGAGGAGAACGGCTCCGCCGGCGGGCCGTTCGCGGGCGCTCCGTCGAATTGCGCGGATGTGGTGAGCGAAGCCTTAACCCTGCGGGGCCGGCGGTCGGGCGCGCCGCGCCGCCCGCGCCCTCGACCTTGCGCCGCGGGCGCCCATGTGACAGGCCGGTCGCCCCGACCCTTCGAGCGCGAGACCGCAGAGCATGAGCGCCACCGCCGCCCCGTCCCTGACCGAGGCCGTCACCGGGATCGCGGCCGGCGCCCACGTGACGGGGGCGCACTGGCTCGGCGAGCGGGCGGCGCTGTCGCTCGGCGACGGGGCGGTGCTGCTCGTCGAGGCCGGAGGAGAGACGCGGCGCGTCGCGGCCCATCCGGAGGGCGGCATCCTGGTGGCCGCCGCGGACGGGCGGCGCCTCGTGACCGGGGGCGACGACGGGCGCATCGCCGTCACCACGGCGGACGGCGCCACCGACACCCTGGCCACCGCGACGGGCCACGCCTGGATCGACGCGCTGGCCCTGCATCCGGACGGGGCGGTCGCCTTCGCGGCGGGCAAGCGGGTGACGGCGCGCGACGCCAAGGGGCGCGAGCGCCTCCACGAGGCGCCCTCCAGCGTGCGCGGCCTCGCCTTCGCCCCCAAAGGCTACCGGCTGGCGCTGGCGCACTACAACGGCGCCACGCTCTGGTACCCGAACCTCGACGCCACCCCCGAGGCGCTGAGCTGGAAGGGGTCGCACATCGACGTGACGTGGTCGCCCGACGGGCGCTTCGTCGTCACCACCATGCAGGAGAACGCGCTGCACGGCTGGCGCCTCCAGCCGGACCGCGGCCACATGCGCATGAGCGGCTACCCGGCCAAGGTGCGCTCCTTCGCGTGGTCGGCGGACGGGCAGTGGCTCGCCACGAGCGGCGCGGAGGCGGCGATCGTCTGGCCGTTCGACACGAAGGAGGGACCCACCGGCAAGCAGCCGCGGGAATGCGGCGTGCGCCCGGCCCGGGTCTCGCGCGTCACCTTCCACCCGCGGGCGCCGGTGCTGGCGGTCGGCTACGAGGACGGCTGCATCCTGCTCGTGCGCTTCACGGACGCGTCCGAATTGCTGGTGCGGCCGGCCGTGAGGGGCAGCGGGGTCACGGCGCTGGCCTGGGACGGCCGCGGCGACCACCTCGTCTTCGGCTGCGCGGACGGGCAGGCGGGCCTCCTGACGCTGCCGCGCTGAGCGATGGGCCTCCTCGACGCCTTCCGGCGCCCGCGGCCCGACGGCGCCGCGCGCAGCCGCGTGGCGGAGGCGGCGCGCCGCCTCGGCGGCTTCGGCTCCGAGGTCGCGCTCACGGTGAACGAGATCGTCTGCGCCGACCCGGCCTGCCCGGGGACCGAGACCGTCATCCTGATCCTGCGGCCGGGGCTCCGGGCTGAGGCCGTGAAGGTGGGCAAGCCGGTCGAGCAGGTGAGCGAGGCGGATGTCGCGGCGGCCATGGCGCCGCGTCCATCGAGGGAGGCGGAGCCATGACGTACGACCTCTACTACTGGCCCGGCATCCAGGGGCGCGGCGAGTTCGTGCGCCTCGCCCTGGAGGAGGCGGGCGCGCCCTACCGGGACGTCGCGCGCTCGGACGAGGCCGGGGGGTTCGAGGCCCTGCACGACCTCCTCGCGGAGGACGGTCCGCGCCCGGCCTTTGCCTGCCCGATCCTGCGGGACGGCGACCTGCTGATCGGCCAGACCGCCGCGATCCTGCTGCATCTCGGGCCGCGCCTGGACCTCGCGGGCGAGGGCGCCGCGCAGGCGATCCGCACGCATCAGATGCAGCTCACGATCGCGGACGCGGTGAACGAGGTGCACGACACCCATCACCCGATCGCCGTGAGCCTCCCTTACGAGGAGCAGAAGCCCGAGGCCGCGCGGCGCGCCGGGGCGTTCCGCGCGGAGCGCCTGCCGGCCTTCCTGGGCTGGTTCGAGCACGTCCTGGCGACGAACCCGGCCGGTCCCGGGCAGCTCGTCGGCCGCCGCCTCACCTACGCCGACCTGTCGCTGTTCCAGCTCGTCGACGGGCTGCGCTACGCCTTTCCGGCCGCGACCGCGCGGGTCCTGGCCGGCACGCCGCATGTCGCGGCGCTGCATGCCGCCGTGGCCCGACGCCCGCGCGTCGCCGCCTACTTGGCGAGCGAGCGCCGCGAGCCCTTCAACGAACACGGTATCTTCCGGCGCTACCCGGAACTCGACGGTTAGAGCCGGGACCGAGGCGAGGCGCCGCCGCGACGGCGCCGCGGTTCGGGCGTCGGCGGGTCCCGATGGCGGAACCGCCCGGTGGACATCCCATCAGATCCGGCGAAAGGACGCGACATGACGGTGTCGAGCGAGAACGACCTGGCGGGGCTGAAGCAGATCGGGCGCATCGTCGCCATCGCGCTGGAGGCGATGGGCAAGGCCATCGAGCCCGGCATGACCACGCGCGACCTCGATCGGATCGGGCGGAAGGTCCTGGAGGCGGCCGGGGCCAGGCCGGCGCCCGAGATGGTCTACGGCTTTCCCGGCGCGACCTGCATCAGCGTCAACGAGGAGGTCGCGCACGGCATCCCGGGCGAGCGCCGGATCGGGCCGGGCGACCTCGTCAACATCGACGTCTCCGCCGAGAAGGACGGCTTCTTCGCCGATACAGGGGCGTCGTTCGCGGTGCCGCCCGTGACGCGGGCGGTCGAGCGGCTCTGCACGGACGGGCGCCGGGCGATGTGGACGGGCTTGCGTCAGGTCGGGGCCGGGAAGCCGCTCGCGGGCATCGGCCAGGCGGTCGGCGCCTTCGCGCGCAAGAACGGCTACACGCTGGTGCGCAACCTCGCCAGCCACGGCGTGGGCCTGTCGCTGCACGAGGAGCCGACCGAGATCGCGACCTGGCCCGACGCCTCCGAGCGCCGGATCATGGCGGACGGGCTGGTGTTCACGGTCGAGCCGTTCCTGTCCCTCGGCGCCGAGTTCGCCGAAGACGGCGACGGCCCCTGGACCCTCTACAGCGAGCCGCGGGCGCCCACGGTCCAGTACGAGCACACCGTCGTCGCCACCCGTAAGGGACCGCTGATCCTCACCCTTCCGGCCCGGTAGGGAGCGGGGCGGGCGGGGCGGCTGCGCCGGCGCGGGGGATGAGCCAGGAGCGGGCCCGCGCCTCAGCCGTCGCGCAACTCCGGATGCGTCTCCAGGAGGTCGTCGGCCCATTCGCCCGCGCTCTCGTGGCCGAGTTCCTCAGCCTGCCGGAAGCGCCGGTAGGCCTGCCGGGGGTCGGCCGCGACGCCGCGACCGTCGAGATGCTTGCGGGCGAGCCAGTAGGCGGCCGACGCGCTGCCCAGGCAGGCCGCCCGCTCGTAGAGGCGCACGGCCCGCCCGGCATCCGGCAGTACCGTCTCGCCGTCGTCGTACTGGACCGCGAGGTTGTAGACCGCCCGCCCGTCGTCGCAGGCGGCGGCGCGGCGGTTCCAGTACAGGAAGCGCAGGGGGCTGCGCCGCACCTGCGTGCCGGTGCCGTAGGCGTGGGCGAGGCCGAGCATCGCGTCGGTGTCGCCGCGCGCGGCGCCCTTGCGCAGCCACGCCAAGCCCGCGGCCGGGTCCCGCCGCACGCCGCCCTGGCCCGTGAGATAGAAGCGGCCGAGATTGTTCATCGCGGTGCCGCAGCCGAGCGCCGCGGCGCGCTCGTAGTAGCGCCGGGCCATGTCGAGGCTGCGCGGCAGCTCGTGCCCGTGCTGGTACATGCTGCCGATGTTGTTGAGGGCGTCGGGCTGGTCGGTCTCCTCGGCGAGCCGGTACCAGTGCAGGGCGCGGCGGCGGTCGCACGGCAGGCCGTCGTAGCCCTGGTCGAAGATGTCGCCGACCACGTAGGCGGCCGCGCCGTCCCCGTCCTCGGCGAGCCGCATCAGCTCCGCGATCGGCCGCGCGTAGAGCGGATCCCAGGGCGGCGTCGGCGGCGGCGCGAAGCGGATCCGCTCCAGCACGCGGTCGACCAGGGTGTTGACGAGCCTCATGGCGCGGATGGCTGCGGCGGGCTCCGGGCCCGGACCCCGCCAGGATGCCGAGGTTGCGGCGCGGATCAACCCCGCCGTGCCGCCTGCGCCGCGTCAAGCCCGCGTCTGGCAGGTCTCGCAGAAGAAGGTGGAGCGCCCGCCCTGCACCATCCGCCGCACCACGCCCCGGCAGCCCCGGGCCGTGCAGGCCAGCCCCTCGCGGTCGTAGACCCGGAAGACGTTCTGGAACGCGCCCTTGCTGCCGTCCGTGTGGGCGTAGTCGCGCAGAGTGGAGCCGCCCGCCGCCACCGCCTCGGTGAGCACCTCGCGGATCACCGTGGCGAGCCGTCCCGCCGCCCGGGTCGGGCGCCCGGCCGCGTCGGCGAGGCTGCCGGCCGGAGCCTCCGGATGCAGCCGCGCCCGGTGCAGCGCCTCGCAGACGTAGATGTTGCCCAGGCCCGCGATCAGGCGCTGGTCGAGCAGCGCGGCCTTGAGCGGCGTGCGCTTGCCGGCGAAGAGGCGCGCCACGGTCTCGCCCGACAATGCGTTGCCGAGGGGCTCGATGCCCATGCCGGCGAAGTGGCGGCAGGTGGCGAGGTCGGCCGCGGGCACGAGGTCCATGAAGCCGAAGCGGCGCACGTCGTTGTAGGTCACGCGGGCGCCGTTCGAGAGCCCGAAGACGACGTGGTCGTGCTTGGACTGGCCCAGCGCTCCGTCGAGGTAGAAGTCCCCGGGCGAGACCTGGCGCCCGTCCGGCAGCACCACGTCGAAGCGCCCGCTCATGCCCAGGTGCATGATCAGCGCCTCGCCCGACGAGAGGTCGGCCACCAGATACTTGGCGCGCCGCGACAGGGCCTCGACCCGCTGGCCGGTGAGGCGCGCGGCGAAGCGCGGGGGCAGGGGAAAGCGCAGGTCCGGCCGCGCGAGGCGCACTTCGGAAAAATGCGCCCCGACGAGGGCGGGTTCGAGGCCGCGGCGCACGGTCTCGACTTCGGGCAGTTCGGGCATGGCACTCCGGGAGGGACGAGGGCGCTGCGGCAGGCGCGAAGAACCGCACCCGCCGACCTTCCGCCCGAGATGGTGATTCCGGCGCTCACCCGCTATGGAGGCGGCGGCGAGAGGACGGCGAGAGGACCGACGCAATGGCTGCCGACGAGAGCCGGACCGATTTCGGCTTCACGCGCGTCCCCCTCGACGAGAAGCAGGGGCGCGTCAACGAGGTCTTCCGGTCGGTGGCCCAGCGCTACGACCTGATGAACGACCTGATGTCCGGCGGGCTGCACCGGGCCTGGAAGAGCGCCCTGATCTCGACCCTGCGCCCGTCGCGCACCCGGCCCTTCGATCTCCTCGACGTGGCGGGGGGCACCGGCGACATCGCCTTCCGGGCGCTGGAGGCGGGCGGTCCCGACACCCGCGTCACCGTGCTCGACATCAACGACGCGATGCTCGGCGTCGGGCGCGAGCGGGCGGGCGGGCGCTTCGGCGGGCGCATCGCCTTCGTGGCCGGGAATGCCGAGGCGCTGCCGCTGCCGGACCGCGCCTTCGACGCCTACACCATCGCCTTCGGCATCCGGAACGTGCCGCGCATCGAGCGGGCGCTGGCGGAGGCCCACCGCGTGCTGCGGGTCGGCGGGCGCTTCCTGTGCCTCGAATTCTCGCATGTCGACGTGCCGGGGCTCGACCGGATCTACGACGCCTACTCGTTCCGGGTGATCCCCCGCCTCGGCGAATGGGTGGCGGGGGACAAGGAATCCTACCGCTACCTCGTCGAATCGATCCGCCGCTTCCCGACGCCCGGCGCCTTCGAGGGCATGATCGCGGAGGCGGGCTTCGCCCGGGTCTCGCACCGCCGGCTCAGCGGCGGCATCTGCGCCATCCATTCGGGCTGGAAGCTCGCGTGAGCGGCCGCGCGACCGGAGCCCGCCCGCTTTGCTGAGCGCCGTCATCCACCTCGTCCGGGGCCTGTGGGTCGGCTGGGTGATGGCGCGCGAGGGCGCGCTCGCCTTCGTCGACGCCGCCGCGCTGCCGCCGCACCTGCGGGTCTTCCTGCGGCTCGGCCGCAAGCTGGAGCGCCGCGGCCTCGGGCCCACCGCGCGGCTGCCCGCCGCCCTGACGCGGCTCGGGCCATCCTACGTCAAGTTCGGCCAGTTCCTGGCGACCCGGCCGGACATCGTGGGCGTCGCCGCCGCGCGGGACCTGGAGCGGCTGCAGGACCGGGTGCCGCCGTTCCCGCAGGCGATCGCGGTCGCCACCGTGGAGGAGGCGCTCGGGCGGCCGATCACCGCCGTGTTCCTGTCCTTCAGCGCGCCGGTCGCCGCCGCCTCCATCGCCCAGGTCCACCAGGCCCGCATGCGCGAGCCGAACGGGTCCGAGCGGACCATCGCCGTCAAGGTGATGCGGCCGGGCGTGCGCGAGCGCTTCGCCCGCGATATCCAGGCGATGCGCTTCATGGCCCGGGTGGTGGAGATCCTGCGCCCGGAGGCGGAGCGGCTGCGCCCGCGCGAGGTGGTCGAGACGCTGGCCCGTTCGGTGGCGATGGAGATGGACCTGCGCCTGGAGGCGGCGGCCCTCTCGGAATTCGCCGAGAACATCAAGGGCGACACCGACTTCCGGGTGCCGCAGCCGATCTGGGAGCTCACCGGCCGCGACGTGCTGGCGAGCGAGTGGATCGACGGCATCCGCCTCAACGACCGGCCCGCCATCGTGGAGGCCGGGCACGACGTCGCGGCGCTCGGGCGAACGGTGATCCAGTCCTTCCTGCGCCACGCGATCCGGGACGGCTTCTTCCACGCCGACATGCATCCGGGCAACCTGTTCGTGGACCCGATGGGCCGCCTGGCGGCGGTCGATTTCGGCATCATGGGCCGGCTCGGCATCAAGGAGCGCCGCTTCCTCGCCGAGATCCTGCTCGGCTTCATCCTGCGCGACTACCGGCGCGTGGCCGAGGTGCATTTCGAGGCGGGCTACGTGCCCGCGCATCACTCGGTCGACGACTTCGCGCAGGCGATCCGCGCCATCGGCGAGCCGATCCACCAGCGCCGGGCCGACGAGATCTCGATGGCCAAGGTGCTGACGCTCCTGTTCGACGTCACGGCACTGTTCGACATGAGCACCCGCACCGAACTGGTGATGCTGCAGAAGACCATGGTGGTGGTGGAGGGCGTGGCGCGCTCGCTCGATCCGCGCCTGGACATGTGGACCACCGCCGAGCCGGTGGTGCGCACGTGGCTCGCGCGCAATCTCGGGCCGATCGGCCGGGTCGAACAGGCGGGCCGGGCCGCGCTGACGCTGGCCGACGTGCTGGCGGACGCCCCCGACCTGTCGCAGCGCCTCAAGCGCGTGCTGATCCGCCTCGACGAGAGCGCCCCGCGCGAGGGCGCCCGGCTCGAACGCCGGGCCCGGGCCGAGACGCGGCGCGCGCTGTGGTCGACGCTCGGGCTCTGGGCCATCGCGGGCGCGGTGCTGCTGCTCGCCCTGCGCTGAGCCGGCCGGCGGCGTGGACACGGGCCTTGCGCCCGGACATATCACGCGGAGGGCAGGGACCCGCGGCGCGCCGGAAGGACCCCCCGCCCCTGCGCAGAGACCGTCGGCCCGCCTCAGGAGAGGGATCCCGCCATGCAGTCCGGACCGTGCCGGTCGCCGAGGTGCGCATGACCCTGCCGCTGGCGAACCGGCGGGTGCTGCTCGTGATCGGGGGCGGCATCGCGGCCTACAAGTCGCTCGACCTGATCCGGCGCCTGCGCGAGCGCGGGGCGGCGGTGCGCTGCGTGCTGACCAAGGGGGCGCAATCCTTCGTCACGCCGCTCGCCGCCGGCGCGCTGTCGGGCGAGCGGGCGCATACCGACCTGTTCGACCGCGAGGACGAGGCCGATATCGGCCACATCAAGCTCGCCCGGCAGGCCGATGCCGTGGTGGTGGCGCCCGCCACCGCCAACCTGATGGCGCGCATGGCCGGGGGCCACGCGGACGACCTCGCCGCGACGGTGCTGCTCGCCACCTCGCTGCCGATCCTGATCGCCCCGGCGATGAACGTGCGGATGTGGCTGCACCCGGCGACGCAGCGCAACCTCGCGCTCCTGCGCCAGGACGGCGTCTCGGTGGTGGGGCCGAATGTCGGGGCGATGGCGGAGGCCGAGACCGGGCCGGGCCGCATGGCCGAGCCGCAGGAGATCGTCGCGGCGCTGGTGGCGATGCTGGAGCGCCGCACCGCGCCGGGTGCGCTCGCGGGCCGCCACGTCCTCGTCACCTCGGGGCCGACCCACGAGCCGATCGATCCGGTGCGCTACATCGCCAACCGCTCGTCCGGCAAGCAGGGCCACGCCATCGCGGCCGCCGCGGCGCAAGCCGGCGCGCGCGTCACGCTGGTCTCGGGGCCGGTGACCCTGCCCGATCCGCCCGGCGTGGCCGTGGTGCGGGTCGAGACCGCGCGGGCGATGCTGGCGGCCGTCGAGGCGGCCTTGCCGGCCGACATCGCGGTCTTCGCCGCGGCCGTCGCCGATTGGCGGCCCGCCGCCGAGACGGGCGAGAAGATCAAGAAGGGCCCGGGGGGACCGCCCGGCCTCGCGCTCACCGAGAACCCCGACATCCTCGCCACCATCGCGCAGCGCGCCGCCGGGCGCCCCCCGCTCGTCGTCGGCTTCGCGGCCGAGACGCAGGCGGTGGTGGACAACGCCCGCGCCAAGATCGCCCGCAAGGGCTGCGACCTCATCGTCGCCAACGACGTCTCGGCAGCGACCGGCGTGATGGGCGGGGACCGCAACACCGTGCTGCTCGTCGGGCGCGACGGCTCGGTGGAGACATGGCCGACCCTCGACAAGGACGAGGTCGCCCGCCGCCTCGTCGCGCGCCTCGCCGCCCTCGCGGGCGCCTGACGGGACGTGGGGGCGATGCATTATACCGCATGGTCCGCGCCTTGGCGCGGAGCGGGCCGGCCTTAGGCTTCCGGGGCATCGTCAGGAGGCCCCATGCCCGTCATCCTCGTCGTCGCCCTCGTCTGCGCCTCCTCGATCGCCGCGAAGGACTGTACCCGCGAGACCGCGCAGGACGTGATCACCGCGCCCGCGCATTCGCCGCAGGAATGCCTGCTGATGGGGCCGACGCTGGTGGCCGGCGCCGGCCGCAGCGAGGACCGGACCACCTACGTCAAGACGCTGTGCGAGCGCCGGCGCTGACCGGCGCGCCGCTTCACCCGGCCGCGTAGAGCCCCTTGTGGGCGTCGCGCAGCAGGTTCTTCTGCACCTTGCCCATAGTGTTGCGCGGCAGTTCCTCGGCGAACAGCACCCGCTTGGGCAGCTTGAACTTGGCGAGCCGCGCCTCCAGGGCCTTCTGGATCTCGGTCTCGCTCGGGTTCGCGCCGGGCCGGCGCACCACCACGGCGGTGACGCCCTCGCCGAAATCCTGGTGCGGCAGCCCGATCACCGCCGATTCGAGCACGCCCGGCAGGGCGTCGATCTCGGTCTCGATCTCCTTCGGGTAGACGTTGTAGCCGCCCGTGATGATGAGGTCCTTGCCGCGCCCGACGATGTGGACGTAGCCGCGCGCGTCGACCTTGCCGAGGTCGCCGGTGATGAAGAACCCGTCCGGCTTGAACTCGGCCGCCGTCTTCTCGGGCATGCGCCAGTAGCCCTTGAAGACGTTGGGGCCGCGCACCTCGATCATGCCGACCTCGTCGGTCCGCAGGGCCGCGCCGGTCTCGGGATCCACCACCCGCAGGTCCACCCCCGGCAGCGGGAAGCCGACCGTGCCCGCCACCCGGTCCCCCTCGTAGGGGTTCGAGGTGTTCATGTTGGTCTCGGTCATGCCGTAGCGTTCGAGGATGGCGTGGCCGGTGCGCTCGCGCCACTCGCGATGGGTCTCGGCGAGCAGCGGCGCCGAGCCGGAGACGAACAGGCGCATCCGGCGCGTCGCCTCCGGCGTCAGGCCCGGCTCCTTCAGAAGGCGGGTGTAGAAGGTCGGCACCCCCATCATCACGCTCGCCCGGTCCATCAGGGCGAGCATGCGCGGCGGATCGAGCTTGGGCAGGAAGATCATGGCCGCGCCCGCCATCAGCACGGTGTTCGTCGCCACGAACAGGCCGTGGGTGTGGAACACCGGCAGGGCGTGGAGCAGCACGTCATCGGCGGTGAAGCGCCATGCCTCGACGAGCGTCAGGGCGTTCGACGCGAGGTTGTCGTGGCTCAGCATGGCGCCCTTCGAGCGCCCGGTGGTGCCCGAGGTGTAGAGGATCGCCGCGAGGTCGTCGGGGCCGCGCGCCACGTCGACGAAGGCGCCGGTCTGGCCGGCGGCCTCGGCCGCCATCGTGCCCTCGCCCGCGGCGTCGAGCGTACCGACCTGCGGCACGCCGGCCGCCTCCGCCACCGGCTTCAGCGCGTCGAGGCGGGCCGGGTCGCACACGAACAGGGCCGGCTCGGCGTCGCCCAGGAAGTAGGCGATCTCGGCCGGCGTGTAGGCGGTGTTGAGCGGCAGGAACGCCGCACCGGCCCGCACGCAGCCGAGATAGAGCGCCAGCACGGCCGGGCTCTTCTCCACCTGCACGGCCACCCGGTCGCCGGGCTTGACGCCGAGGCCCGCCAGGGCCGCGGCGTAGCGGGCCGAGGCCGCGATGAGGTCGGCGTAGCTCCAGCGCAGGCCCTCCGGCGTCTCCAGGAAGGGCCGCGTGGAGGGATCGCCGGGCAGCCGGGCGCGGATGAGGTCGAAGAGATGGTTGCTCATGGATGGTTGCTCATGGGGAGTTCCAGGTCCGGACAGCGGCCGCCGCATCACGCGTCGGCGAGCTTGTCCGACTTGGCGGGCGGCAGGTTCTGGCGCAGTTCGCGGTTGACCGCGATCGAGGCCGAGACGGTGCCGAGATTGGCGTAGGTCTCGTGGTTCTTCTCGATCGCGGCGAGGTCGTAGAGGTAGTTCACCATCAGGCCGTGCGACTGCGCCAGCCCCTTGGGCGAGACGTCGCCGAGGTGGTTGAGCCGCTCCAGCCGGGCGCCGTTGCCGAGATGGAAGCGGGCCACCGGGTCCACCGGCTTGCCGCGCGGCGTCTTGGCGCGCAGGAAGTAGTAGGCGGCGGCCGGGATCAGCGCCTTGCGCACCGCCTCGGCGCTCGCCTTGTCGGCGTGCCAGCCCGGCCGGTCGAGCAGTCGCAGGGTCTCGACGTCCTCGCGGGTGAGGCCCTGGGGCACGTCCGCGCGCCGCTCGCCGTCGAGCCAGCTGCGGAAGCCCGGCACCGGCGAGAGCGTGACGAAGGTCTTGAGCGCCGGCATCTCGCGGCAGAGATCCTCCACCACCTGCTTGATCAGGAAATTGCCGAAGGTGACGCCGGCCAGCCCCTTCTGACAGTTCGAGATCGAGTAGAAGATCGCCGCGGTCGCCTCCCGCGAGGCCATCGGCTGGCGCTCCCCCGCGAGGATCGGGCCGATCGCCGAGGCGATGCCGGTGGTCAGCGCCACCTCCACGAAGATCAGCGGCTCGTCCACCAGCGCCGGGTGGAAGAAGGCGAAGCAGCGCCGGTCCGGGGGTTCGATGCGGCGGCGCAGGTCGTCCCAGCCGGAGATCTCGTGCACCGCCTCGTAGCGGATGATCTTCTCCAGGATGTGGGCCGGCGTCGTCCAGTCGATGCGGTGCAGGACCAGGAAGCCGCGGTTGAACCACGAGGCGAACAGGTGCTCGAAATCCGAGTCGAGGCTCGCGACGGCGTCGACGAGGGCGGGGTCGTGCTCCTTGCCGGCCTTCAGGGAGTCGCGGAGCGTGAACAGGTCCTCGCGCATGCGCACCAGGGCCAGCGTGCCGTCGCGGGCGAGGTTGAGACGGCGGATCAGCTCCTGCGAGCGCGGCTCGGCCGCCTCGTGCAGCCGCCCGAGCGTCGCGCGCGACGGGGCGGTGCGGTAGGCGACGATGGCGCTCTCGACCTCGGTCGCATCCGCGCCGAAATCCACCGCGATCCGGCGCAGGAAGTCGTGCCGCTCGGCCGGCGTGAAGGTGGCGTAGCGGTCGAGGATGATCCGTGCGAGCGCCACGCCGGACGCCTCGCCGCGCCGCGAGATCAGGTCCTCGCACAGCTTCACGAGATCGGGGACGCTGGCCCGCGAGAGCGCCTCGCCGCGGCCGAACGGGATCAGCCCGCGGCCCCGGTCCGTGATGCTCTGGAGGAGGTCGCCGAGGAAGGAGATCGCCACCATGTCGCCCTGCTGCCATCCCTGCCGCCTGCCCGTCGCGGGCAATTCTCCTGCCGGGGCTTCGCCCCCGGACAGATAGGTCTCCGCCTCCGCGGCGGCGGGGGGAGGCGTGCGCCGCCCCCAGAGTTTCGCGCCTCGGTCCGTCATCAGCCGCCTCCTTGGCTGCCTCCTTGGCCGCATCTTTGGCCGCCACGCGGCAGGCGAGGCCCGGACTGCCGCATCGCGACTCCGAAACGGGCGCGGAGGGTCGCGATTCTGGATATGCCGGCCGCGCTGAGCACCCTGCCGCGCGTCCACCTTGCACACAGAGAAAGCGCTCTTGCATATTTTGTCAACCGGCGCGCATACTGATCGGGAGAACGGAGGCGGTCCGCATGAACCACACGCAGCGCCTGCGGCAGACGATCGAGGATGAGATCGTCGACGGCGTGAGGGTGCCCGGGGAGAGGCTCGACGAGGTGCAGCTCGCCGAGCGCTTCGGCGTGTCGCGCACGCCGATCCGCGAAGCACTGCTGCAGCTCGCCATGACGGGGCTGATCGAGGTGAAGCCGCGCCGCGGCGCGGTGGTGAGCACGCCCGATCCGGCGCGGCTGCTGGAGATGTTCGAGACGATGGCGGAGCTGGAAGCGGCCTGCGCGCGGCTCGCCGCGCGGCGTCTCACGCCGTCGCATCAGGCGGAGCTGACAGCGGCGCTCGACGCCTGCCGGCAGGCGGCCGAGACCGGCGACACCACCGCCTACTACAACGAGAACACCGTCTTTCACGCGGTGATCTACCGGGCGTCCCGCAACGGCTTCCTGTGCGAGCAGGCCACGGCGCTGAGCCGCCGGCTCGCCCCGTTCCGGCGCATCCAGCTGCGCACGCGCAACCGGCTCGCCCAATCCTGCACCGAGCATGCGGAGGCCGTGGAGGCGATCCTGGCCGGCGACGAGGCACTGGCCGCCGAGCGCATGCGCGCGCACGTGATCGTGCAGGGAGACCGCTTCTCCGACCTGATTCTCGGCCTGCGCCGCGACAGCGCGGCGGCCTGACGGGGATCAGGCGGAGACGGGCATCAGGAGGATGCGCCGCGGGCGTTCGGCCGGGGGCCCTGCTCCTGCGGCGTGGTCGCCTCCGCAGCGGCGATCGCTCAGCCGTCCCGGTCGGGGAGGGCGCTGAGTTCGATCCGGTCGGCGCGCTCGCGCCAATCCTCGACGCCGTGATGGCGGGCGAAGCGGATCGCGGCCGCGCGCTGGGCGCGCTCCGGATTTCGGGCACGGGTGATCTCGACCGTTCCGACCATGAACGGCACGCCCATGATCTCCTTCGCGAAAAGAACGCGGTATTGCGACATCGCCCGACCTCTCGCAGACGGAGATCGCGTCGGCGGCGGGGCCACCTTCCCTAGGGTTTTCCCCCACGCGGAACCTCGGTCCGACTGACGGTTCCGCGCGGACGGCTGCCCGACCGGTCGCGATCGTGAAAAGTATCGGCGCAACACGCGCCGGGACCAAGCGGAAATTCGCGTCCGCGGCGCCGCTCCCATCTGGTGACGGCCCGGCCGGTGCGCAACCGCACGCGCCGGCGCGGGGCAGCCATGCCCGACGGGCGGGCGTGGCGCGCCCCCGGGGCGATGCCGGTCGGGTGCGCCGCACTATTCTCCGGGAGACCTCCCGGGATCCCGCATGCCGTCCCTGTCCGCCGCAGCCTCCGCCGCGCCCGCGCCCCTCACCGCCGCCACGCGCCTCAGCCTCAGCCTGATCGCGGGCGGGGCGGTGGCGAACATCTACTACAACCAGCCGCTGCTCGCCGTGCTGGCGCAGGAGTTCGGGGCGTCGGCGTCGAGCCTCGTGCCCACCGCGACGCTCGCGGGCTACGGCCTCGGCATCCTGGGCCTCGTGCCGATGGGAGACCGCTACCCGCGCCGCAGCCTCATCGTCGGGCAACTCCTCGCGCTGGCGGCGGCCCTGCTCGCCGCCGCCGCCGCCCCGGGGCTCGCCGCCCTGGTCGCGGCGAGCTTCCTGATCGGGGTGCTCTCGACGGCGGCCCAGCAGGCGGTGCCGTTCGCCGCGGAACTCGCGCCCGACGCCGTTCGGGGACGGATGGTCGGGCAGGTGATGACCGGCCTCCTCCTCGGCATCCTCCTCGCGCGCACGCTAAGCGGCTTCGTCGGCGGCTGGTTCGGCTGGCGGGCGATGTTCGCCGCCGCGGCCGGGCTGTCGGTGGCCCTCGCGCTGCTCGCCGGGCTCACCCTGCCGCGCACGCCGGCCGCGACCCGGATGTCCTACGGCCGGCTGATGGCCTCGGTGCTCGACCTCGCGCGCAGCGAGCCGGACCTGCGCCGCGCGGCGCTCACCCAGGCGCTGCTCTTCGCCGCCTTCAACGCCTTCTGGACCAGCCTCGCGCTGTTCGTCGAGGGACCGCCCTTCGGGCTCACCCCGGCAGGGGCGGGGCTGTTCGGCCTGATCGGCGCGGCCGGCGCCCTGTGCGCGCCGCTGGCCGGGCGCTTCGCCGATACCAGGAGCCCGCGGCCGGTGGTGATCGCCGGCGCCGCGCTCACGCTCCTGGCCTTCGGGGTGTTCGGGCTGTTCGGTGGGCGCTCGCTCGCCGGCATCGCGGCCGGGGTGCTCCTGATCGACATCGGCATCAACGCGGCGCTGATCGCCAACCAGACCCGGGTCTACGCCCTCGCCGCGGGGGCGCGGGGCCGGATCAACACGGTGTTCTTCACGGCGATCTTCGTCGGGGGCGCGCTCGGCGCCTCGGCGGGCACCCGCGCCTTCGCGACGGGCGGCTGGCCGCTCCTGTGCCTCGTGGGCGGTGCTTTCGCGGGGGCGGCCCTGCTGGTGCCGCTGATCGAGGGGCGGCCGCGCTCCTGACGGCGCTTCGGAACCCCTCTCCCGTTCGGGAGAGGGGAATGGCCCGCGTTCGTCTCGCCGCCGTCGCGCCATCCGCGACGGCCGCAGCCCCCACAGGACGGCGTGGTCTAGAACGGGATGTCGTCATCCAGGTCGTCGTAGCGCTTCTGCCCGCCGCTGGCCGGCGCCGGCCGGCGCTCGCCCCCGGAGGAGCGGCCGGCATTGTTGCCGCGGCCGAAATCGCCGCCGCGGCTGATCTGGCCGCCGCCCATGTCGTCGGCGCCCATCTCGGGCATGCCGCCTTCGGCCCCGCCGCGCCCGTCGAGAATCGTCAGTTCGCCGCGGAAGCGCTGCAGCACGATTTCGGTCGTGTACTTGTCCTGGCCGGACTGGTCCTGCCACTTGCGCGTCTGAAGCTGGCCCTCGACATAGACCTTCGAGCCCTTGCGCAGGTACTGCTCCGCCACGCGGGCGAGGTTCTCGTTGTAGATCACGACCGAGTGCCACTCGGTCTTCTCCTTGCGCTCGCCGGTCGCCTTGTCCTTCCAGGATTCCGAAGTCGCCAGCCGCAGGTTGACCACCGGATCACCGGAGGCGAGGCGGCGGGTCTCGGGGTCGCGCCCGAGATTGCCCACCAGGATCACCTTGTTCACGCTGCCCGCCATCTCTCTCTCCTCACGCCAAGCATCTCTCTCGGGCTCACGCGCCCGGCCCCGACCGCGGACCGTCATGGGGCGCGCGAAGGTGGGCCGAACGGGTCCGTTCCGGCAAGCGCGGCGCACAGCCTATACCCGCTACACACCGCCGGAAGGACAGCATATGTTCTATCTTTGTTCGCAATGATGTGCAAGCACTGGCCGCGCGGCTCCTGCCCGTCGGCTGAGCGTTCGTGCGGATCGCCCGGGATCGAGGCCGAAGCGCACCGGGCGCGGGGCCGGGCAGGCGGGCTTCACCCGTAACCCGAAGGAATTTACCTGCTTGCCGTTGACAGGACCGACGGCTCCAAAGAAAAAGGCCACACGCGCGGTGTGGCCCAAGTCTAGGGAGGAAACGCCCAAAAGGGCAGCAACAGGGCGACGCCATCGCCGTGCTGCAATGCAAAAGATAAGGGACTCCGCGTGTCCCGATCAAGTACCCGGAAGTCGAAATCCGCAATTCTGCGCGCCGTGATGTAGCTGTGCCACAGCGGCGGCGGCAGGGGCGGTTCGGTCCATGCGGCGCCCGTCGAAACGAGCCCGGATCTCGTGCATTCCTGGTGTGCGGGAGCGCAGGAGGGGCCGCCGTGACGACACAGCCGACAATCGGGACGCGGTCGATCCGCGTGCGGGGCCAAGTGCTCCATCTCGCCGAGGCGGGGCCGGAGGACGGCCCGCTCGTCCTGCTCCTGCACGGTTTCCCGGAATTCTGGTACGGCTGGCGCCGGCAGATCGGTCCGCTCGCGGCCGCGGGCCTGCGGGTGGTGGTGCCCGACCAGCGCGGCTACGGCCGCAGCAGCAAGCCGGACGGCCTCTCCGCCTACCATCTCGACGAGGTCGCCGCCGACGTGGTGGGCCTCGCGGACGCGTTCGGCCGCCCCACCGTGCAGGTCGTCGGCCACGACTGGGGCGGTCTCGTCGCGTGGCGCGCCGCGGCCCAGTATCCGGAGCGCATCGCCCGCGCGGCGATCCTCAACGCGCCGCACCCGGACGCCTTCGGGGCCTATGCCCGGCGCACGCCGAGCCAGCTCCTGCGCAGCGGCTATATCGGCGTCTTCCAGCTGCCCTGGCTACCCGAGGCGATGATGCGGACCGGGAACTTCGCGCTCCTGCGCCGGGCGCTGACCGGATCGAGCCGTCCCGGCACCTTCGACGAGGCGGCGCTCGCCCGCTACGCCGAGGCCTGGGCCGAGCCGGGCGCGCTCACCGGCATGCTGAACTGGTACCGCGCCCTGCGTCTGCCCCGCCGGCCCTCGCCCGAGCCGGTGACGCCGCCCGTGCTGATGCTCTGGGGGCGGCGCGACGTCGCGCTCGAGCCGGGCCTCGTCGAGGAAAGCCTCCGCCATTGCGCGGCCGGACGGGTGCAGTGGTTTCCCGAAGCGACGCATTGGGTCCAGCACGAGGAGGCGCAGGCCGTGAACGCGGCGCTGTCGGCCTTCCTGACCGGGGCCGAGGCGCCCGCCTGAGGGTTGTTGCCCGAAAGCGTCACGCGGCCGGCCGCCGCCCCGGCGCGGGTTGACCGGGCGGAGCGGCATCGGCCATCCCGGCGGCGAACCGCCGCCTTCTCGGGCGGCGCAACCTGCCGAGGGGGAGTGATGACGCCTCGAATCCTGGCGCCGGTCTGCGGCGCCGCCCTGCTGGCGCTCGTGCAGCAGACCGTGCCGGCGCACGCCGTCAGCCTGCTCGAATCCGGGCCGCTCGCCGACTTCCTGACGGTCTTCCGCCAGCAGGCCGTGCCGCGCCAGACGATCGGCTGGAACAGCCCCTACAAGCCGGGCACGGTGGTGATCTCCACCAGTCAGCGCCGGCTCTACTACATCCTGCCCAACCAGGAGGCGATCCAGTACGGCGTCGGCGTCGGCCGCCAGGGCTTCTCGTGGTCCGGCACCAAGACCGTGACGATGAAGAAGGAGTGGCCGTCCTGGCGCCCGCCCGAGCAGATGCTCAAGCGGCGGCCCGACCTGCCCCGCTACATGGCCGGCGGTGTCGACAACCCGCTCGGCGCCCGCGCGCTCTATCTCGGGTCCTCGCTCTACCGCATCCACGGCTCAAACGAGCCCGAGACGATCGGGGCGGCGGTCTCCTCCGGCTGCATCCGCATGACGAACCGCGACGTCATCGATCTCTACGGCCGGGTGAAGGTCGGCACGAAAGTGGTGGTGCTGCCTTAAGGGGCCCGCGCAGAATCGCGTCTGCCCCGCCCACGTCTCCGGCGGGGGCGGCCGGAGCCGCTCCCTCACCAGGGAGACGATCCATGAGCCGCATCCTCGCCGCCTTGCCCGCCGCCATCCTGGCTGCGGCGCTCGCCGCCGGTTTCGCTGCGCCGGCCGGCGCGCAGCAGCAGCCCGAGACGGGCCGCCCGGAATTCCTCGGCATCGACCTCGACAACGGCGCCGTCACCTACAACGGCCGCAACTCGGGCCGGTACTGCGTCTATCGCACCGTCGAGGTCTACAACACGCGCACCGGCTACTTCGAATTGCGGCGGCTCCGGCGCTGCGGCGGCGGCCTCTACCTGCGCTGAGGCCGGCGCATGCTGACGCGCATCCTCTCGCCGGCGCGCCTGCTCGCGCTCGGCCTCGTGCTGGCGCTCCTCGGTCACGGACAGGCCAGAGCCTCGTGCGACGACGCGCCGGGCGGGTCGGCGCGGACGCTGCGGCCCGCCCGCCTGTCCGCAGGGGCGTCCGTTCCGTCGTGAGCGGAGGCGGTCCCGGGCCGCGCAGGCCCCGCCGATCCCGCCGGCCGCCCTGTTCTCGCCCCAAGGGCGGGGGACACCGCGCAGCACCACGACACCGGCGGGCCGCCAGCGCCCACAGGAGGAGCGGAGATGCGACCACGGTTCCAGGGCTGGACGGGAATGGGACGTCGTCCCGTCCCGATCCTTGCACTTCTGATCGGCCTGCTCGTCCCGGCCCTCGTCCAGGCAGCCGAACCGGAGGTCTTCGCCGACAACGCCGAATCAGTCGCCGTGGTGATCGGCAACCGCAGCTACAAGCAGACGGTCCCGGTCGACTTCGCCCACAACGACGCCGATGCGATCCGGGACTACCTGATCCAGCGCCTGGGCTACCGCGACACCAACGTGTTCGTGCTCAAGGACGCCACGCTCAACGAGTTCAACCAGGTCTTCGGAACCGAGCGCAATCCGCAATCGGGCCGGCTCTGGCGCAGCGTGCGCGAGGGGCGCTCGAACGTCTTCGTCTATTACTCGGGCCACGGCGTGCCCGACCTCGCCACCCGCCAGCCCTTCCTGCTGCCGGAGGACGGCAACCCGAACCAGGGCGAGAGCGGCTACCTGCTGGAGACGCTCTACCGCAACCTCGACCTCGTGAAGCGCAAGATCGGCCCGGAGCGGCAGCTCGTCGTGATGGTCGATGCCTGCTTCACCGGCGAGACCGGCCACAAGGGCGAGAGCCTGCTCGCCGTCTCGGCCCCCGGCTTCGCGCCGGCCCGGCCGAAGACCGGCGGCGGGATCGTGCGGCTCGTCGCGACGTCGGGCGCCACGCCGGCCAACTGGGACGAGGCCAACCGGCTCGGCCTGCTGACGAGCCGCTTCCTGATGGGCGTCTCGGGCCTCGCCGATGCGAAGGACGGCACGGGCGACGGCGACGGGCAGGTCGCGTGGCCGGAGCTGAAGCGCTACCTGCGCCAGGAGGTGGAGGCCGCGGCCCGGCGCGCGAGTGGGCGCGAGCAGATCCCGGAGATCGACGACGCGCCGATCGTGCTCAAGGCCGCGCTGCCGGTGGGCGCGGTCGCCAAGGGCGTCGCGGCGCTCCGCGACGAGGCGGCGTGGCGGCGGGCGGAGGGCCTCGGCACCCGCGAGGCCGTCGAGGCCTACATCGGCACCTGCGGCGAGACCTGCGCCTATCGCGGGCAGGCGATGGAGCGCCTCTTCGCCGGACGGCGCCGGGACGCGGCCGCGATCGACCAGGAGAACTGGGCGCGGTTCGGCCCCGAGAAGAAGTATCGGGCCTATCTCGATTCCTGCCGTGAGGTCTGCGCCTACCGGGACCTCGCGGTGGCGTATCTCGGCGGCTCCGATCCGTCCGGAGATCCCCGGGTCAAGCGCTGCGACGCACTCGCCGCCGGCACCGACGACCCGGACCGGCCGCCGGACGTGGCGGGGGTGAAGCTCGGGCGCATCGAGCCCGCCGCGGCGATCGAGGCCTGTCGCGCCGCCAGCGCCGCGCATCCGACGCTGCGGCGCCTCAGCTACCAGCTCGGCCGGGCCTACGACCGGGCGGACCGCTACAAGGAGGCCTTCGCGGCCTATTCGCAGGCGGCCAAGGACGGCAGCGTCTCGGCCATGAACAACCTCGCCACGCTCTACGAGAACGGCCAGGGCGTGAAGCGCCAGCAGGGTGAGGCCCTGCGGCTCTACCGGCAGGCGGGGGAGGGCGGCAACGTGGTGGCGCTCGCCAACGCCGCCCGGATGCTCGAATACGGCAACGGCATCCCGAAGAACGAGGCCGAGGCGGTGGCGCTCTACAAGCGCGCGGCGGAGGGGGGCGACGTGCCCTCGATCAGCAAGCTGGTGCCGCATTACGCCACCGGCGCCTACGGCTTCCCGCGCGACCTGCGCAAGGGGTTCGACCTCTTCCGGCAGGCGGCGGACCGCGGCGATCCGGTGGCGATGGCCACCATGGCGACGCTGATCGACAACGGCTTCGGCCGCTACTTCCCGGGCGTGAGCGCCGCCGACATGGTGATGCGGGCGCTCAAGCGCGGCGAACTCGGCGCCGCCTCGGTCTCGGCCACCGACACGGCCGCCCAGAAGCTGAGGCCCGAGACGATCCGCAGCGTGCAGCGCGCCGTGAAGGAGGCCGACTACTACTCGGGCGCCCTCGACGGCCGCTTCAACCCGGTCTTCGTGCGGGCGCTCGACCAGTACGCCAAGGCGAACGAGGCGGAGTGAGGGGGTGACGGGCCGCCTCGTGGCCGCGCTCCGCGCGGTCGCCCTCCTGTCGGCGGCAGCCGCGCTGCTCCCGGCGCCGGTGCGGGCCGATCCGGGCGCCGCCGCCCTCACGCCCTTCCTCGACGCCGTCGCGGCCTGCGCGGGCCGGCGCGACCTGACGCTCGCGGTGATCGGCGTCGAGCCGGGCCAGACCGCGCTGTCGCGCGAGCAGGCCGAGGAGGTGCGCCTCGCGGTGGAGAGCCGGCTCCAGGCCACCGGCCGGGTGAGGCTCGCCGCGGCGGCCGACGTGGTGCGCATCAAGGCCCTGCGCGAGGGCACCACGGGTCTGTCCGCGGCGGAGGCCGAGGCGCAGATCCGCGCAGCCTTTGCGGGCGAGGCCAGCGTCTTCCTGGTGGGGGCGAGCCGCGCAGGCGCGACCGTGGCGCTCCGCCTCCAGGCCGTCACCCGCACGGCCGAGTGCAAGGCGACGAGCGAGCCCGTGGTGCTGCCGATCCGGACCGGGGCCGGCGTCTCGGACGTCGACGCCGTGCTGGAGGGCGCGGTGCGGGCCTTCGCCGGGGCGGTTCCGAACGCGCGCACGGTGGAGGTCTGCCCCTTCGTGGCGGAGGGCGGCCATTCGACCTGCGCGACGGCGCTCACCGACCGCCTCGTCATCGCGCTCGACGCGGAGGCGCGCGCGCCGAACCGGATCCTCAGGGGCGGCCAAATGGAGGTGCGGCGGCGCCCGCCCGGCACGGCCTGCACCGGCGGCCTCACGGCGAGCGGGCGCTTCCTCACCGACCGGGACCGGCAGGCCTGGATGGAGGTCGAGTTCCAGCGCGAGGGCGCGGTGCTGGCGCCGAGCGGGCGCCGCCGCATCGGCCTCGACGGCCTCGGCTGCGATCCGACCCCGCGGCCCTTCCTAGACCATGTCGCGGCCACCGCGCGCACCGATGGCGGGCGCCTCTCCGTCGCGGCGGCGGCCACGCCGTTTGCCCGCGGAGAGCGCCTGGACCTGCGCATCGACTCGAAGGCGCGTCAGAAGCTGTATTGCTGGGTGGTCGCGGCCGACGAGACCGCGTTCGTCGCGCTCCCGGTGCGCGGCAACGCCGCCTCGGAGGCGCCGCTGAAGCCCGGAGAGGCGCGGCGCTACCCGCGGGGCTACGGCCTGGAGGAGATCGTCGCCGCCGAGCCGTTCGAGAATCTCTTCTCCTGCTTCGGCGTCGAGGCCGGCCTGCCGCCGGAGCTGGAGGCGCGCTGGCTCGCGGCCGCGCCCGGGATCGACGCGGAGGCGCGCCTGCTCGCGCCCTCAGACGTGCTCGATCTCCTGGAGCGGATCCGGCAGACGCCCGGCGTGACCGAGGCCACGGCGCGCATCGTCGTGCGGTGAGACGCCGCCGGCCGGCCAAAATCGGGCGAGGTCCCTAGGCCGCGAGCGGCAGCGGGCGCGCCGCATCCGCCGCCAGCAGAGCGGCGAGGTCGGGCAGCGGCGCGCGACGGCCGGTCGCCTGCACCAGCCCGGCCGCGCCCGCGAGCGCGCCGGGCACGAGATCAAGGCCGAGGAAGCGCTCGCGCTCGAAGGGGCCCGGCAGCCACAGGGCGCCGGTCGCCGCGGCGGAGAAGCCGAAGCGGGCGTAGTAGGGCGCGTCGCCCACCAGGATCACGGCGCGGTGGCCGAGATCGGCGGCGCGGGCCAGCGCCTCGCGCATCAGCCGTCCGCCGAGCCCGGCGCCCTGGAGGCCGGGCGCGACCGCGATCGGCCCGAGCATCAGCGCCGGCCGGCCCGGTCCCGCCGAGACGTGCCACAGGCGCACGGTGCCGACGAGGCGCCCGTCCTCGACGGCGGCCAGCGCCAGCCCCTCGGCCGGCAGGCGGCCCTCGCGCAGGCGCTCGCAGGTCTTGGTGAAGCGCGCCTCGCCGAAGCAGGTGTCGAGCAGCCGCTCGCGGGCGGCGCCGTCGGTGGTGCGCTCGTCGCGAATCTGGATCACGGCCGTACCCTCCCGAAGGTCAGGAAAGAACAGCCCTCGCACCCGCCGAGACACGGCGGGCCGTCCGGGACCGATGGATGGGGTTCAGTGCGGGACGCACGCCGCTCCCCGCCCTGGCGGGCCGGCGAGACGGAGCGGGGAGGCGCGGCGCCCTCGATCGGGCGCCGCTGACGCGATCGTCAGATCACGTAGGAGGCGAGGGGCGGGAAGCCGTTGAACGCCACCGCCGCGTAGGTGGTGGTGTAGGCGCCGGCCCCCTCGATCAGCACTTTGTCGCCGATCGAGAGCGACACGGGCAGCGGGTACGGGGTCTTCTCGTAGAGCACGTCCGCCGAGTCGCAGGTCGGGCCGGCAAGCACGCAGGGCACCTTGCGGTCCTCGTCGTGCTCGGTGCGGATGGCGTACCGGATCGACTCGTCCATCGTCTCGGCGAGGCCGCCGAACTTGCCGATGTCGAGGTAGACCCAGCGCACCTCGTCGGCGGCGTCGGACTTCTTCGAGACGAGGATCACCTCGGCCTCGATCATGCCCGCGTTGCCGACCATGCCGCGGCCCGGCTCGATGATGGTCTCCGGCATCCGGTTGCCGAAGTGCTTGGTGAGCGCCCGGAAGATCGCGCTGCCGTAGGATTCAACGCCCGGCACCTCCTTGAGGTACTTGGTCGGGAAGCCGCCGCCGAGGTTGACCATCGCCAGCGCGATTCCGCGCTCCGCGCATTCGCGGAAGATCATGGCGGCGGAGGCGAGCGCCCCGTCCCAGGCTTCGGTGTTGCCCTGCTGCGAGCCGACGTGGAACGACACGCCGTAGGCGTGCAGCCCCTGGCGGTGCGCGTGCTCCAGCACGTCCACCGCCATCTCCGGCACGCAGCCGAACTTGCGCGAGAGCGGCCACTCGGCGCCCGCCCCATCGCAGAGGATGCGGCAGAACACCTGCACCTCGCCGGCCGGCACGTCGGCCGCCTCGGCGGCGCGGACGATCTTCTCCACCTCCGCCCCGCAATCGACCGCGAACAGGCGCACGCCGAGCTGGAGGGCGCGGACGATGCAGCGCTCCTTCTTGATGGTGTTGCCGAAGGAGATGCGGTCGGCGGTGGCGCCGGCGGCGAGAGCCATCTGGATCTCGACCACCGAGGCGGTGTCGAAGCACGAGCCGAGCGAGGCGAGCAGGCTCAGCACCTCCGGCGCCGGGTTCGCCTTGACGGCGTAGAACACCCGGGTGTCGGGGAGCGCGCGCGCGAAGGCTTCGTAGTTGTCGCGCACCACCTCGAGATCGAGGACCATCACCGGGCCTTCGTCACGGCCGAGGTCACGGCGAGCGCGCAGGAAATCGCGGATGCGATCCGTCATGATCATCCCCACCAAAGGTTCGAGGGGGTCCCGCGCAGGAACCCGAAGTCGAAGATCAGACGGCGGTGAAGCCGTCCGGCGTCAGGGGGCGATGCGACGCGGCGCGGGCGGGCTGTGGAGACACGCCGTGCGACGCGGGCGCAGAGCACCCGGAAGCTGCCTTGGATTGGAACGGGATGACCCGAACCGCACATGGGGCAAGGAGAAACAAGCCTCTTCGGTGTCGACCTTTGGAGGGCCGACGAGACCAAAAAAGCCCGTTCGTCGTTGCTTTAAGCTGCGTCCCCCGTGGAGAGCGGGGTTCGCCGGTTTCGCCTCCGGCTGCCGGTTGTTGTCGGGGTCCGGTCTTGCGACCTGGATGCCGGCCGGAGGGATCCACCCCTGTCGACCATCGATCCTTTAAGACCCCTGGCGGCTGTCCGGCCTCTTGTCCGGATGCCCACCAACCGGCACGCGGCCACAGGCACGTGCGAAATTGGGCAAGGCGGTAGATACGGCCGCTTCCCTCGCACCGCAACCCCGCACCGCGCATTTCCCGCAGATTTTTGCCCCGGTGGCGCAGATGTCACGGGGGCGTCGCGACGCCCCCTTCTCAAGCGGCGCCGGAGCGTCCATTCACCCTGCCGGACCGGACGGGAGAGACCTCAGGCATGACGAATCCGACCTCGCGCCGCGCGCTGCTCGCGGGCCTCCTCGCCGGCGCCGCCTTTCCCGCGGGCGCGCAGGTCGGCCCGACCCAGCCGGGGCCGAGCGCCCTGCCGCATGCGCCGCCCGCGGGCCCGAGCCCGTTCCGGTTCGACGACGTTGTCCGGCGTGCCCGCGACCTCGCCCGCGCCCCCTTCGAGCCCGGCACCGCGCCGCTGCCGCCGGCGCTCGCCGCCCTCGACTACGACGCGTGGCGCGACATCCGCTTCCGGCCGGACAAGGCCTTCCTCAGCGACCAGGGCGGACCGTTCCGCCTCCAGCTCTTCCATCTCGGCTTCCTGTTCCGGCGGCCGGTGGTCGTGAACGTGGTGCGCGACGGGGTGCCGACCCCGATCCCCTATCAGACGGCCCTGTTCGATTTCGGCCGCACCAAGCTGGAGGGGCCGCTGCCGGTCAATCTCGGCTTCGCGGGCTTCCGCCTGCACTATCCGCTCAACAAGCCGGGGCTGCTCGACGAGCTGATCGCCTTCCTGGGGGCCAGCTACTTCCGGTTCCTCGGGCGCGACCAGCTCTACGGCCTGTCGGCCCGGGGCTTGGCCGTCAACGTCGAGGGGGCGGGCGGCCCGGAGGAGTTTCCGCAGTTCCGCGAGTTCTGGATCGAGATGCCGCCCAAGAACGCCGACCGGGCGGTCGTGTACGGGCTCCTCGACGGCGCGGCCTGCACCGGCGCGTTCCAGTTCCTGGTCTATCCGGGGGACGAGACCGTGGTGGACCTGCGCGTCTCGCTGCATCCGCGGCGCGAGATCACCGGCATCGGCATCGCGCCGCTGACCTCGATGTTCTTCATCGGCGAGAACGACCGCCACCACTCGGACGATTACCGGCCCGAGCTGCACGATTCGGACGGGCTCCTGATGCAGTCGGGCGGCGGCGAGTGGATCTGGCGGCCGCTGCGCAACCCCAGGGAGCGCTGGATCTCCTCCTTCCAGGACCGCGACCCGAAGGGCTTCGGGCTGATGCAGCGCGACCGCGTGTTCGAGAACTACCAGGACCTCGAAGCCTTCTACCACCGCCGCCCGAGCTACTGGGTCACGCCGCAGGGCGGCTGGGGGGAGGGGGCGGTGCGCCTCGTGGAACTGCCCACCGCCAACGAGACCCACGACAACGTGGTGGCCTACTGGCAGCCGAAGGAGCCCTACGCGGCGGGGCAGGCCGTGGAACTCTCCTACACGGTGCGGGCGATCGGCGAGCGCGAGCTGCTGCACCCAGGCGCGCGGGTGGTGAACACCTATCTCGCCCGGCCCAGCGCCAGCGGCGGGCCCGACGCGCCGCCCGACCCGCTGACCCGGCGCTTCCTGATCGACTTCTCGGGGGGCGACCTCGCCTACTGGCTCGCCGACCCGAAGGCGGTCGAGATCGTGCCCTCGACCACGGAGGGCCGCATCCTCGCGACCTCGCTGGTGCCGAACCTGCACGTGCGGGGCTTCCGCGCCGCGATCGACGTGCGCCTCGACCGGAACGGCCAGTCGACCGATCTGCGGGCCTTCCTGCGGGCCTCCGGGCGCACGCTGTCGGAGACCTGGACCTGCCCGTGGACCGCCGCGTGAGCGCGAGCGTGGACGTCCGGCCGGCGCAGGCCTCCGACCTCGACGCGCTCGTGGCCCTCGAAGAGGCGGCCTTCGCGAGCGACCGGGCGGAGCGGCGGGCGATCCGCCATGCCATCGCCTCGCCGACGATCTCGCTCCTCGTCGCCCTCGACGGCCCGGTGCTGATCGGGGCGGCCACGCTGGAGCGCCGCCGCAACAGCCGCCGCGCGCGCCTCAGCTCCATCGCGGTCGCCCCGAGCCGGGCCGGCACCGGCCTCGGCCGCCTGCTCCTCGACGCCGCCGAGGCGGAGGCCCGCCGGCACGGCTGCGAGACCCTGCGGCTCGAAGTCCGCGAGGACAACGGCGCTGGCATCCGCCTCTACGAGCGCGCGGGCTACGCGCGGTTCGAGACCGTGCCGGACTACTACGAGGACGGCACGACGGCGTGGCGCTACGAGAAGCGGCTCGCGCCGCGGGAGGCCGCCGCCTCCCGCGGCTGACGCCGGAGCCGGGCCGCCCTCAACGCTTGGTGTTGGCGGCCGTCTGGCCGAACATCACCTTCTTGGCCTCCTCCGACATCGTCGGCTGCTGGTTGATCTCCTGGGCGCGGGCATAGGCCGCCTGCGTGGCCGGGCGCTCCGCCACCGCCTGGAACCAGCGCTTCAGGTGCGGGTGCTCGTCGAGGTTCTGGCGCTGGCGCTCGTGCGGGACGATCCAGGGATAGATCGCCATGTCGGCGATGCTGTAGGCCTCGCCCGCCACGAAGGCGCGGTCGGCGAGGCGCCGGTCGAGGACGCCGTAGAGCCGGTTGGTCTCGTTGACGTAGCGGTTGACGGCGTAGGGGATCTGCTCGGGGGCGTACTGGACGAAGTGGTGGTTCTGTCCGGCCATCGGGCCGAGGCCCCCCATCTGCCAGAACAGCCACTGCAGCACCTCGGCCCGGCCGCGCAGGTCGGACGGGATGAAGCGGCCGGTCTTCTCGGCGAGGTAGAGCAGCATCGCGCCCGACTCGAACAGCGAGACCGGCGCGCCGCCGCCCGCCGGCTCGTGATCGACCATCGCGGGGATGCGGTTGTTCGGCGCGATCTTCAGAAAGTCCGGCTGAAACTGCTCGCCCTTGCCGATGTTGATCGGCTTGATCGTGTAGGGAAGGCCGGCTTCCTCAAGAAACATCGTCACCTTGTGACCGTTCGGGGTCGTCCAGTAGTAGAGATCGATCATCCGCCGCTCCGGGGCATTCCGAATGGGGCATTCCCATGCAGGACGCCGCGGAGGTGGTGCGGCGGCGGCCCACGGTCAAGGAAGCGGCCGCCCCGGCGGCCATGCGTCCGGCGACGGGCGGGCCGCGAAAGGGCCGGTTCGCGCTCGCGTGCCGAACCGGCTACAACGTGCGACCCAGCCGACCCTCAAGGACGCCCATGCCGAGCACGCCGCGCGCTGCGATCATCCCGGTCACGCCGTTCCAGCAGAACTGCACCCTGCTGTGGTGCGAGATCACCAAGCGCGCCGCCGTGGTCGATCCCGGCGGCGACCTCGACCGGATCGAGGCGGCGATCGCCAAGGCCGGCATCACGATCGACAAGATCCTGCTCACCCACGGCCATATCGACCATGCGGGCGGGGCGGCGGAGCTGAAGGAGCGGCTGGGCGTCCCCGTCGAGGGGCCGCACCCGGCCGACAAGCCGCTGCTCGACCGCCTGCCCGAGAGCGGGGCGGCCTACGGCATCGAGGGCGCGCGGGCGGTGACGCCCGACCGCTGGCTCCACGAGGGTGACACGGTCACGGTCGGCGAGCTGACCTTCGACGTGCTGCACTGCCCCGGCCATTCGCCCGGCAGCGTGGTGCTGGTGAGCCGCGAGGCGCGGTTCGCGCAGGTGGGCGACGTGCTCTTCCGCGGCTCGGTCGGCCGCACCGACCTGCCGGGCGGCGACCATGCGGCGCTCATCGACTCGATCACCCGCAAGCTGCTTCCGCTCGGCGACGACGTGGCGTTCATCCCCGGCCACGGGCCGACCGGCACGATCGGCCAGGAGCGCCTGACCAACCCCTTCCTGCGGTGAACCCCATGGACCTGCGTCCTCTCGGCCGCTCCGGCCTCTCCGTCCCGCCCTTGTGCTTCGGCGGCAACGTCTTCGGCTGGACCGCGGACGAGACCACCTCGTTCGCGCTGCTCGACCGCCTGCTCGACCAGGGCTTCACCTTCATCGACACCGCGGACGTCTATTCGCGCTGGGCGCCGGGGCACAGCGGGGGCGAGTCGGAGACGATCCTCGGGCGCTGGATGGCCGCCCGCCGCTGCCGCGACCGGATCGTGCTCGCCACCAAGGTCGGCATGGATATGGGTGAGGGCCGCAAGGGCCTGCGCGCCGCCTATATGGAGCGGGCCGCGGAGGATTCGCTGCGCCGCCTCCAGACCGACCGCATCGATCTCTACCAGTCGCACGCGGACGATCCCGACACGCCGATCGAGGAGACGCTGCAGGCCTACGAGCGGCTGATCCGCGCCGGCAAGGTGCGGACGATCGGCGCCTCGAACTTTTCGGCCGCCCGGCTGCGCGAGGCCCTCGCCGTCTCCGCCGGCACCGGATTGCCGCGCTACGAGTGCCTGCAGCCCGAATACAGCCTCGCCGAGCGTGCCGGCTACGAGGCGGAGCTGGAGCCCCTGTGCCGGGCGGAGGGGATCGGCGTCATCTCGTACTTCTCGCTCGCGGCGGGCTTCCTGACGGGGAAGTACCGGGAGGCGGGCGCCGCCGCGGGCCGGGCGCGCGAGGCACGGGTCCAGCCCTACCTCAACCCGAAGGGCTTCGCGCTCCTGCGGGAGCTCGACGCGGTGGCCGCCGCGCACGGCGCCACGCCCGCGCAAGTCGCGCTGGCGTGGCTCGTCGCGCGGCCCGGCCTCACCGCCCCGATCGCCAGCGCCACCACGACGGCGCAGCTCGACGACCTGATCGCCGGGGTGCGCCTGACGCTCGACCCGCAGGCGATCGCGCGCCTCGACCAAGCGAGCCGCGGCGGCGTGCGTGCGTAAGCTTTCCGGAATCTTAAGCGGCGCTGCCGCATGGTGACGACCGGGTGCGCGCGCCGCACCCGAAACCGATGCAATTTCAAGGCGGAATGCTTATCTAGCATCTGCACACGAGAGGCGAGGCGCTCCCTTCGAGTCGCGTATCCGCGCCCGCCCGACAGGAACAGACATGGCCGAACCCGCCCGCGACCTCAACACCGACACCTACGGCGCCGATTCGATCAAGGTCCTCAAGGGCCTGGACGCGGTCCGCAAGCGGCCGGGCATGTATATCGGCGACACCGACGACGGCTCGGGCCTGCACCACATGGTCTACGAGGTGGTGGACAACGCCATCGACGAGGCGCTGGCCGGCCACGCCACCCTCGTCACCGTCACGCTGAACCCGGACGGCTCCTGCACGGTCTCGGACAACGGCCGCGGCATCCCCACCGACATCCATGCGGAGGAGGGGGTCTCGGCCGCCGAGGTCATCATGACCCAGCTCCATGCGGGCGGTAAGTTCGACCAGAACTCCTACAAGGTGTCGGGCGGCCTGCACGGCGTCGGCGTCTCGGTGGTGAACGCGCTCTCGACCTGGCTGCGCCTGCGCATCTGGCGCGGCGGCCAGGAGCACGCGATGGAGTTCCGCCACGGCGACGCCGTGGCGCCGCTCGCGGCGGTGGGTCCGGCCGGCGAGCGGCGCGGCACCGAGGTCACCTTCCTGCCCTCCACCGACACCTTCTCGATGGTGGAGTTCGACTACGCGACGCTGGAGAAGCGCCTGCGCGAACTCGCCTTCCTGAATTCCGGGGTGCGCATCGTCCTGACCGACGCCCGCCACGCCGAGCACAAGCGCGAGGAACTCGTCTACGAGGGCGGCGTCGAGGCCTTCGTGCGCTACCTCGACCGCACCAAGACCCCGCTCGTCTCCAAGCCTGTGGTGGTGCGCGCCGAGCGCGACGGGATCGGTGTCGAAGTCGCCCTGTGGTGGAACGACAGCTACCACGAGACGGTGCTGCCCTTCACCAACAACATCCCGCAGCGCGACGGCGGCACCCACATGGCGGGCTTCCGGGCGGCGCTGACGCGCCAGATCACCGGCTACGCCGAATCCTCCGGCATCGCCAAGAAGGAGAAGGTCACGCTCACCGGCGACGATTGCCGCGAGGGGCTGACCGCGATCATCTCGGTCAAGGTGCCCGACCCCAAGTTCTCCTCGCAGACCAAGGACAAGCTGGTCTCCTCCGAGGTGCGCCCGGTGGTCGAGAACGTGCTCAACGAGGGCCTGTCGACCTGGCTCGAAGAGCACCCGACGGAAGCCAAGACCATCGTCGGCAAGGTGGCGGAAGCGGCGGCCGCCCGCGAGGCCGCCCGCAAGGCCCGTGAACTGACCCGCCGCAAGGGGGCGCTCGACATCGCCTCGCTGCCCGGCAAGCTCGCCGATTGCCAGGAGCGCGATCCCTCGAAATGCGAGATCCTGCTCGTCGAGGGCGATTCCGCCGGCGGCTCGGCCAAGCAGGGCCGCGACCGCACCTTCCAGGCGGTGCTGCCCTTGCGCGGCAAGATCCTCAACGTGGAGCGCGCCCGCTTCGACAAGATGCTGTCGAGCCAGGAGATCGGCACGCTCATCACGGCGCTCGGCACCGGCATCGGCCGCGAGGAGTTCAACCCCGACAAGCTGCGCTATCACCGCATCATCATCATGACGGATGCGGACGTGGACGGCTCGCACATCCGCACGCTGCTGCTCACCTTCTTCTTCCGGCAGATGCCCGAGCTGATCGAGCGCGGGCACCTCTACATCGCGCAGCCGCCGCTCTACAAAGCCGCGAAGGGCCGCTCGGCGATCTACCTCAAGGACGAGCGCGCCCTCGAAGACTACCTGATCGACGGCGGCATCGAGGGGGCGAGCCTGCGGCTGGCGAGCGGCGTCGCGTTCGGCGGGGCGCAGCTGCGCGCCCTCGTGGACGAGGCGCGCGGCGTCCGCCAGATCCTGCACGGGCTCCATACCCGCTACGACCGCAGCGTGGTGGAGCAGGCGGTGATCGCCGGGGCGCTCCGCCCGGCGGTGGCCGAGAACCACGCCCACGCGGAGGTGGTGGCCGACGAGATCGCCAAGCGCCTCAACGCCATCGCCGAGGAGATCGAGCGCGGCTGGGAGGGCGAGGCGTCGGCCGGCGGCTATGTCGTGTCGCGGACGCTGCGCGGCGTGCGGCAGGTGGCGGTGCTCGACGAGGCGCTGATCAACTCGCAGGAGGCCCGCCGCCTCGACGAGCGCGCCGACGCGCTGCGCGAGATCTACGACGCGCCGGCCACTCTCTCCCGCAAGGGGGAGGAGACGGTGCTGCACGGGCCGGTCGCCCTGTTCGAGACCATGATGGCGCTCGGCCGCAAGGGTCTCCAGCTCCAGCGCTACAAGGGGCTCGGCGAGATGACCGCCCAGCAGCTGTGGGAGACCACCCTCGACCGCGACGTGCGCTCGCTGCTGCAGGTCAAGGTCAAGGACACGACCGATGCCGACGATCTGTTCGTGAAGCTGATGGGCGACGTGGTCGAGCCGCGCCGCGAGTTCATCCAGGAGAACGCGCTCAACGTCGCCAATCTCGACGTCTGATCCGCCTGATGTAATCGGAAAATAAAGCGGCCGGATTGCTGGTAGAGCCATGGTTTGAAGGCATGGAAATGCCTGAGGGCCATGAGTTCGATGACCGCAGAAGGTGCAGCCTTAGCTGCACTGGTCGATGAGGATGTGTCCGGCGAAACGCCTGCTGGTCACCCGATCGGAGATCATGCCCGGTGCACTGACTCAGACGGCTGGTGCAGCCTCGCCGTTGAGCATGCGGCTGCGGGCTTGGCCCAGACGAAGGGCCCGGGCCGCTCATTGTCCGCGATGCTGGTGCGGTTGATCGCCGCCTGACGGTCGACGATCCCGGTGAACGGGCCGCGTCGCAGCCGCCGACGGGAGAGCGCCGAGGCGACCCCCTCGACGGCGTTGAGGAAGCGCAGGAACTCCTCGTGGCGGTGAGGCTGCATGCACCGGCCGATCACCGTGCCTTCCAGCACGTTCAGCGCCGCACACAGTGTCGTGGGTGCGGGTAGCCGGTCATCCAGACGCGAGCGGGCGGCCGGGCCGGGTGCGCCCGGGGGCTGCATCTGGCTCTTCTCGTCCATGGACAGCACCACCGCGTGGCGAGACGGGTCCATGGAGAGGCCCACGATGGCTTCCACCTTCTCGGCGAAGGCGAAGTCGGTCGAGCGCTCGGAGCTGCGCACCCGGTTGCGTCTGCCGGCGGTGCGCCTGCCCGCTGTACCGGACCGAGTGCAACTCCGGATGCCGCAACCGGAGGGCTGTCATTCAACTGTCGCCGAACCGGCCAGAACGGCACTTCCAGCCCCTCGCGCCGGAGTGCCGCTTTCATGGACTTCCACCGCCGCTTCACCGTTCTGATGTGCACACCCACCTTCGACCCGGGCGACCTGGAGGGCGCGCGCGTCGATCAGATCGTGGCGGCGGTCGAGGGGCGCGGCTTCGAGGTGGTGCGCGCGAGGCGCGTCGAGGACGCGGCGATCGCCGTGCAGACCGATGCCGCCGTCGGTTGCCTCGTCGTCGACTGGGGCAAGCGCGGGCTCGACGGCAAGGCCGCTGCCCTGATCGACATGATGCGCAAGCGCGGCCTCGAGATGCCCATCGTCATCATGGTCCGGCGCAAGCGGCTCGAAGACATCCCGGTCGAGCTGCTCGACTTCATCGACGGCTACGTCTTCCTCGCCGAGGAGACGCCCGAATTCATCGCCCGCGGCCTGGTCAGCCGGGTCACGCAATACGCCGAGACGCTGAAGACGCCGTTCTTCGGCGCGCTCGTCGACTACGCCGAGGAGGGCAACCAGCTCTGGACCTGCCCGGGCCACAACGGCGGCATCTTCTACAACCGTTCGCCGATCGGCCGCATCTTCGTGGAGCACCTCGGCGAGGCGATCTTCCGCGACGACCTCGACAACTCGGTTCTCGATCTCGGCGACCTCCTGACCCACGAGGGGCCGGCCCTGAAGGCCCAGAAGGAGGCCGCCCGGATCTTCGGGGCGGAGAAGACCTACTTCGTCCTCAACGGCACCTCCGCCTCGAACAAGATCGTGCTCGGCTCGCTGGTGGCCGAGGGCGACCTCGTCCTGTTCGACCGCAACAACCACAAGGCTGCCCATCACGGCGCCCTGATGGTCGCCGGCGGCATCCCGATCTTCCTCGAGACGGACCGCAACGCCTACGGGCTGATCGGCCCGATCTTCCACGAGGCCCTCGACGAGACGCGGATCCGCGAGAAGATCCGCAACAACCCGCACGTGAGCGACCCCGAGGCGTGGCGCCGGGAGCGCCCGTTCCGCGTCGCGGTGATCGAGCAATGCACCTACGACGGCACGATCTACGACGCCCAGGAGATCGTCGAGCGCATCGGCCACCTGTGCGACTACATCCTGTTCGACGAGGCCTGGGCGGGCTTCATGAAGTTCCACCCGCTCTACGCGCGACGCTTCGCCATGGGGCTGACGGGTCTCGACGAGACCTCGCCGGGCATCGTTGCCACCCAGTCGACCCACAAGCAGCTCGCGAGCTTCTCCCAGGCCTCGCAGATCCACACCCGCGACGGCCACATCCGCGGCCAGACCCGGCGGGTCGAGCACCGGCGGTTCAACGAGAGCTTCCTGGTGCACGCCTCGACCTCGCCCTTCTATCCGCTCTTCGCCTCCCTGGACGTCGGCGCGCAGATGATGAAGGGCCGCTCGGGCGTCGTGCTGTGGGACGACACGATCCGGCTCGGGATCGAGTGGCGCAAGAAGGTGCGGGCGATCCGGCGGGAGTTCGAGGAGAAGGAGACCGACCCGAAGCGGCGCTGGTTCTTCGACCCCTTCGTGCCGGACACGGTGACGGGGCCGGACGGCACCGAGATGCTGTGGGAGGCCGTGCCGACCGACGCGCTTGCCGCCGAACCCCGCTACTGGGAGCTGGCACCGGGCGCCGCGTGGCACGGCTTCACCAAGGTGGCGCCGGGCTTCGCGATGACCGACCCGAACAAGCTCACCGTGCTCACGCCCGGCTTCGACCGAACCACGGGCGAGTACGCCGAGCATGGCATCCCGGCACCGATCGTCGCGCAGTACCTGCGCGAGAACCGGATCGTCGCCGAGAAGAACGACCTGAACTCGCTGCTCTTCCTGCTCACCCCGGGGGTCGAGTCCTCGAAGGCCGGCACGCTGATCTCGGGCCTCGTCGCCTTCAAGCGGCTGCACGACGACAATGCGCTCCTGGAGGACGCGATCCCCGAATTCGTCCGGCGGCGCCCCGGCCGCTACCGGGGTCTTCGCCTGCGCGACCTCTGCGCCGACCTGCACGCCTTCCACCGCGAGCACGGCACCTCGGCGTTGCAGCGGCGGCAGTTCATGCCCGAGCACCTGCCCGAGATGGCCCTGCCGCCGAAGCGGGCCGCGCAGCTGCTGACCCGCAACGCGGTCGACTACGTGCCCATCGCCGAGGCCGCGGGGCGGATCGCCACGACCTTGATGCTGGTCTACCCGCCGGGGATCGGCACCGTGCTGCCGGGCGAGCGGCTCGACGAGCGGGCCAAGCCGATGCTCGACTACCTCACGATGTTCGAAGCCTCGGCGAACCTGTTTCCCGGATTTGAGGCGGAGATCCAGGGCGTCTACCGCGAGGTCGGGCCGGACGGGCGCGTCCGCTTCCACACCTACGTCGCGCGCGAGGACGCCTGATGACGGCCGTCCCGCGTCCCGCCCCGTGCCCGGACGTCGTGATCCGGCCCTCGTCCGACGCGGACGTGGCGGCGATGATCGCGATTTACGAGCACCACATCCGCCGCGGCGTGGGCGACACCGGCGACTTCGAGGAGGAGCGCCTGCTGCCCGACGACCTCAAGCGGCGCCGCAAGACCATGCGCCGCAAGCGCCTGCCCCACCTCGTCGCCGAGCGCCACGGTGCCGTCGCGGGCTACGCCTATGCGGTGCCGTTCCGCAAGCGCCCGGCCTACCGCTTCACGCTCAAGCACTCGATCTACGTCCACCCCGAGCACCTGCACGCCGGCATCGGCCGGCGGCTGCTGCCGGCGCTGATCGAGGCCTGCGCGGCGGGCGGCTACCGGCAGATGATCGGCTACATCGATGCCCGCAACGAGGCCTCGCTGCGCCTGCACGAGGCCTGCGGGTTCGTCCGCGTCGGCTACCTGGCGGCGGTCGGGTACAAGTACGGTCGCTGGAGCGACAGCGTCATGGTCCAGTGCAAGCTCGGCACCGGGTCGGACGACCAACCTCCTCCCCGCTGGAGTCCGGCCTCTCCGCGCGACGGCGGCGAGTGGTCAGACCGTTAAGGTGCACACGTCCGCAAGGCGCAGCCGCGCCCGGACCCTGCGGTGAACCCTCGCCGTGGACCGAGCTGCCGATGAAGGCAGGGTGGTTCGCGTTCATCCCCCCGTCGTAGCGATACACTCGATCGGCATCATCAGTGACATACTCTTGTTATTGGTGCATTTTCCCGACAAATTCGCGGGAATGCAAGATGCCGCACCGTCATACAAGTACGTTCCATTGAAGGCTTGAGCATCTTTGCTCATGCCCACTGCATTCTGTGGGCTCTCTATGGCTTTCAGCTGGAATTCAGCGCGTCATGCTGTGGGGGCAAGGCGAGTGGCGCCCGCCCCGGAAGTCGAGACGCCTGAGCAGGTTTGCCGCCAAGGCCCTCACGAGTGCGGGCATCTTCCTCGTCTTGGGTTTGGCGCTGATGGTCGCGGGCGGCTTCAGGTCATCGGTCGTTCGGCCCGCGTGATCGCAACAGGCAGCGCTTGCATCAATGATGGTGCCGGCCACGCCAAACGTGAGCCTGATACCTGCACCGCAGGTCGGGGATCGATGACGAGGGGCCCGTGCCGCT
Organism: Methylobacterium isbiliense; assembly: GCF_022179325.1. Taxonomy (GTDB): domain Bacteria; phylum Pseudomonadota; class Alphaproteobacteria; order Rhizobiales; family Beijerinckiaceae; genus Methylobacterium; species Methylobacterium isbiliense. The sequence continues at coordinate 90,787 of NZ_BPQQ01000037.1, forward strand.
GCGTCGCATGGGGCTTGCCGCGGTTCCGACCCGCGCGCGGGAGGTCCTCTCCCGACCTGATAACCCGGCTCGCACCGGAGATGTCCTAGGGGGTTGTCCGCAGGAACTGGGCGCCGCTCGTCCCGGTTCGACTCGGTGCAGTCCCGGCCGTTGCCTTTGCCGCAGGCCGGTCGCGTCTACGTCGCCTGGCTCATGGGTCCGGAGCGGCTCTAAGGCATCATCGACAGAGGGGATGCCCACAAGAATTACGCATGTTATTGCTTCGAATAATCGAACGAAGATAGATGACATCAGCGATCTGAACTCCTGAAGCGTAATATTTCTGTCATTTCGCGCCCTGTTTAAGCTCGATAAAAAGCACAATCCTGCCTTCTGATGCATCAATCCGCTTCTATTGTAAGCCACCTGCGCTCTCCCACAGTTTCTGAAACCTCTCGACACTTCTGAGGTGTGCCATGGCGGATCAAGACGGTGGGCTCTTCGCACAGAATCGGGGCCATAGCCCGGCTCGTACGCCAGAATCGGACGCCGCGCGGTCCTGGCCGGGTCACCGACAGGGCCGACAGGATGCTCCCAGCGACCATGCAGGCCTTGGCATGGTGGGGCTCGCCCTTGCAGCAGTTGCCGGCGTGGCCGCCATCAGTCTGATCGGCACCCAAATGGGCACGCCTGGAACTCGGACGAGAATGGGTCCGAACCGCCGGTCCGGTGCGGGGCAAGAGCCGGACATCGAACGCTCGATCACGATTGAGGATGTGCCTCAGGACGAGCTTTACCGGCGCTGGCGCGATCCGGATACCTTGCGGCGGATCATGGCGCCCATTGCGGATATTCAATCCAAGGGTGATGGCCAGTCTCGTTGGAGCGCCGGACACAATCTTGGCTCCTGGGACATGCGCTTGGCGGATGATCAGCCCGGCGAATACATCCGCTGGCAGGCACAGGGGGAGGGGGCTCTCATCCGCGAGGCATCCGTGCGCTTCCGCCCCGCTGCGGGCAATCGCGGCACGGTCGTCGTCCTGCGCGCCAGCCTCGATCCACCCGGCGGCATGCTCGGCCGGGTCGCCACCCGGATGCTGAACAACACGGTGCCGGCAGCGCTTGCGAGCAAGTCGCTGCACTACTTCAAGGCCCTCGTGCAGACCGGAGAGATCCCGACGACGGAGCGTCAGCCGGCGGCCCGGCCCGACCCTCGCTGACGAGGAGGATTCTGATGCGTGCCCTCATCTGGAACGGCGTCAACGACCTGCGCGTCGAGACCGTCAAGGATCCCGAGATCGTCAATCCGCGTGATTGCATCCTGCGGGTGACCATGTCGACCACCTGCGGTTCGGACCTGCACTTCATCGATGGCTACATCCCGACCATGAAGGCCGGTGACGTGATCGGTCACGAGTTCATGGGCGTGGTCGAGGACGTCGGGCCTGAGGTGAAGAAGGTCAAGAAGGGGGACCGGGTCGTCGTGCCGTCCTTCATCACCTGCGGCCAGTGCCGGTACTGCAAGAGCAAACTGTATTCGCTGTGCGACAACACGCATCCCAAACCCGAGCTGCAAGAGCCCGTCTTCGGGTATCCGACCGCCGGGATCTACGGATACACCCACGCATTCGGCGGCTATGCCGGGGCACACGCCCAGTATGTGCGCGTGCCGTTTGCCGACAACGACTGCTTCAAGGTGCCGGATGGCCTGCCGGACGAGCAGGTGCTGTTTCTGTCCGATGCCGCCCCGACCGGCTACATGGGGGCGGACTTCTGCAACATCCAGCCCGGCGATGTGGTGGCCGTCTGGGGCTGCGGCGGTGTCGGTCTGATGGCCCAGAAAAGCGCCTTCCTGATGGGGGCCGAACGGGTCATCGGGGTCGACCGCCTGCCCGAGCGGCTGCAGATGGCCCGCGAGCATGTCGGCTCCGAAACCATCAACTACGCGGAGGTCGACAGCGTCCTGGAGGTGCTCAGGGAGATGACGGGCGGCCGGGGCCCCGACGCCTGCATCGACGCCGTCGGCATGGAGGCGCACGGGACCGGTCTGCAATACGCCTACGACCGCGCCAAGCAACTCGCGTTCATGCACACGGATCGCGGCCAAGCACTGCGCGAGGCAATCCTGGCCTGCCGCAAAGGGGGGATACTGTCGATCCTGGGCGTCTACGGCGTGATGGACAAATTTCCCATCGGAGCGATCATGAACAAGGGCCTGACCGTGCGCACGGCCCAGCAGCATGGGCAGGCTTACATGGACCGCCTGCTCGACCATGCCCAGAAGGGGGAACTGAACCCGTCGTTCCTGGCGACGCATCGCTTCCCGCTCGAAGATGCACCGCGTGGCTACGCCATGTTCAAGCACAAGAATGACGGCTGCGTTCGTTCCGTCTTCATTCCCTGAACAGTCGGCCGCCTCTTGAGAAACAATATGGCTCCGATGTCGATTGAGCTGCAGGACGCAGCCTCGAGCGTCTGTGGCACGTCAGGCATGGAAACCTGAAGCGCCCTGACCACAATCGCGGCCCTCGCATGCGCGGGAGCGCGGTTCGACTGGACGATAGACGCTGGTCGTCGAACTCCGCACTCCAGCGGCGGGGGACGTTCTCGGTATCGGCGCCCGCATCATCGAGCGCCCGGCGCTACTTGCTCATCTCGACCGGCTTGAAACCGTTCGCGATCGGACTCGCCACCTTCACGCCGGTGAGGTTGTCGGAAGCCACGGTCGAACCTCGTCGGGCAAGGATCAGGCCCGATCGGGCCAGCCCCATGCTGGAGCCGTCACCGCACGCTGCGGGGAACGGGTACGTGCGTCGTGAGAATCCGTCCGCTCGCGGACAGGGCGACAGGCAGTGGCAAGCGGGGCAACCAACACCTGACCGGGGTCACGCCGCGCTCTTGGACCACGCTCAGGAGCCATAACCCGACGCCGGCCCGCTTCCACCGCATGAGCGGCGTCGATCCTGGGCGTCGTCCTGCCCTTCGGCCGACAGGCCTCGACGAGTGGCTCCAACTCGCCCCGTAGCCCGTCCGACAGCATCGCTCCTCCTCGCTCAAGAGCGGCGAAACGCCCCCCATGTGGTGGCTCAAGCGATCACAGGCCATCGTTCAGCCTCGCCAAAGCGATGTATGCAGCGCAATCATCCGCTCTCGTTGAGCGCAGCCTAGCCATGTGCTCGCTCGGGCACGAAGGCATAGAGCGCGATGTCGAAAGCTAAGGTCAGGTGGCGCTATGCCGAAGCGGCTTCAGGGCAGCGCATGAAAATTGCGTGCAGCAGGTTTGGTCCAAAGAGAATTGCTGACTAGGAATGAAATCCTGGATTTATTCATCAGGAAGTATCATGGCTAATTGATCTTTCTGCACATTGGACACAGCGGCCTGACTGAAGACGGTGGCTGCCGGTTCAAGCCTGGAACCTGGGTCGGCCACGTCGCCACGGGACAGGCAGGAGCCGCCATGGAATCCGGAAATTTCCTCACGGGTGGTGGCCGAATGGCCATCCGCATTCGCGAGCACGACTGGAGCTCCACGTCCCTCGGCCCCGTCGACGCGTGGCCGGATGCGTTGCAGTCCACATTGAGCATCATGCTCAACTCGGCCTTTCCGACCTACCTCGCCTGGGGGCCCGACCTCATCAGCTTCTACAACGACGCGTACCGGCCCATCCTGGGCATTAAGCCCGAGGCGCTCGGGCGCCCGTTCTCCAAGGTCTGGGGCGAGGCATGGGACCAAGTCGGGCCGGTGGCGGAGCGCGCGCTTCGCGGTGAGCCAAGCTATCTGGAGGACTATACCGTTACGGTGGACCGTGACGGATCTCCGGAGGACACCCTCTGGACCTTTGCCTACTCACCGGTCCGGGACGAACGCGGCAGCGTGCAAGGCGTACTCTGTCATGTGTACGAAACCACCACGCGAATCTCCACGGAGAAGCGACTCCGAGCCGCCTTGCGGGAGATCGAGGCGCAGCAAGCGCGCTTCGGCACACTGATCGAGCATCTCCCTTTCGCGGCTGGCCTGTTCGGGGCGGATGGGCGGGCATTGCTCGCCAATCCGCTGTGTCGGCGGTTCCTTCCGCGCGGCAGGGCTCCCACCCTGGATCTGGACATGCAGTCCCAGTGGACCGGCTTCGACACGGATGAGCGGGTTTTGGGTCCGCGCGATTACCCCTTCGCGCGGGCGATGCGGGGCGAGGTCGTGCAGGACATGAGCTTCCTGCACCGCTCCGAGGAGGGACGCGAGTGCTGGATGCGCGTCAGCGCCATCCCGGTGCGGGAACGCAATGGCAGTATTCCGTTGGCCATCATCGTGATGCAGGACATCGATCGGGAGAAGCGGGCCGAGGCGGCCCTGCGCGAGAGCGAGGAGCGCTTCCGGCGCTTCGCCGCACATACGGCCAACGTGCTCTGGCTCGCCGACCTGCAGAGCGGGCAGCTCGACTATCTCAGCCCCGCCTTCGCGCAGGTCTGGGGCATGCCCGCCGGGCACATGCCGGACCTCGCAGGTTGGCTCGCCAGCGTCCACCCGGAGGACCGCGACGCCGCGGCACGAGCGCTGGAGCGGGTGAGGGGTGGCGAGACACTGGTGTTGGAGTACCGCGTCCTGCGCGCCTCGGACGGCGCGGTGCGCCGCATCCGCGACACCTTCTTCCCGATCCCCGGCATCGACGGGCACATCCGCTTCGTGGGCGGGATCGCGCAGGACGTCACGACCGACACGGCCTTGCGCGCCTACGTGGTCGCAGCCGGGGATCAGGCCCGGCACGGCCTCGCGGCCGCCCTGCAGGCCGCCGGGTACGAGGTGCAGGCCTTTGCGAGCGGTCAGGCCCTCCTCACGATCGCCGGCTCGCTGCTGCCGGGCTGCGTCGTGCTCGATCTGGAGGAAGCGAGCGGCTTGGTGACCGCAAGCGCGCTCAAGG